>JAKOQZ010000197.1 GCA_029778105.1 Pseudomonadota bacterium
CTTGCCCTTGAATTCGCCCTTGGGCGGGAACGGCTTGGCCGGACGATCGGCGCGCGGGGGGCGGTCGTCGCCGAACGGACGGTCGTCGCGGCGCTGGGGCGACGGCGCGGCGGGTGTGTCGATCAGTTCGCGGAAGGCGGCCGGATTATAGCTGGAGCGCGGCTTGTGCGGGCGCGCTTCGCGGGTGCGGCCTGCGCCGCGCGGGGCGCGCGCGCCATGACCTTCGCGGGCCCGGTCGGCGCCCGTGGGGCCGGCGGTCGGCGTGATGCGCACTTCCGGATCGTTGGCGTCGTTCACAGCGCGCATGAAGCCGGCGGCAGCGGCGGTGAGACTCTCGAACTTGGTGTCCTTGTCGAACACCTTGATCGAGCCGATCTCGCGCTTGGTGATGTGCCCGAGGCGGCAGATGAGCGGGATGAGCCAGCGCGGGTCGGCGTTGAGATTGCGGCCGGCATTGATGCGGAACCAGTCCATGGGTTCGCGCGGGCCACGGTCGCGCGGGCCGCGTTCATCGCTTCTGGCCTCAAAGCGGGGTTCGCGCGCGTCACGGGGGCCGCGCGTATCGCGCTGCTGCGGCGCGTCGAGCAGGTCTTCGGGCGCGGGGAGCTGGTTGCGGAAGAAGCGCGCAAGGGCGGTCGCGATCTCCTGCGGCGTGCGGCGCTCGATCAGGGCGTTGGCGAGGGCGGTGTCGTCTTCGGTCGGCGCTTCGGCGAACGAGGGATGGTCGAGCAGACGCGCGCGGTCCTGCGCGCGGATCGCCTCCGGCGAGGGCGGGTCGATCCATTCCGGCGTAATACGCGCCGCGTGGAACAGCCGCTCGGCGAGACGCCGCTTGGTGTAGGGCACGATGATGGCGCAGAGGCCCTTCTTGCCGGCGCGCCCGGTGCGGCCCGAGCGGTGCAGCAGCGTGTCGCGGTTGCGCGGCAGGTCGACATGCACGACCAGGCCGAGATCGGGAAGATCGAGGCCGCGCGCGGCGACGTCGGTGGCGACGCAGACGCGGGCGCGGCCGTCGCGCAGCGCCTGAAGCGCGTGGTTGCGTTCGTTCTGGGTGAACTCGCCCGAGAGCGCCACGGCGGCGAAACCGCGTTCGGCGAGGCTGGCGTGGAGACGGTTCACCGCCTCGCGCGTGGAGCAGAAGACGATGGCCGCCGTCTGGTCGTGGAAGCGCAGCAGGTTGACGACGGCGTGCTCGACATCGCTGGGAGCGACACGGACCGCCAGATACGAGATGTCGGCATGGGCGCGCGTCTCGCCGATCGTGTCGATGCGGACAGCGTCGCGCTGGAAGCGTTTGGCCATCGCCGCGATCTCGCGCGGGATGGTGGCGGAGAAGAGGAGCGTGCGGCGCTCCTGCGGCATCGCGTCGAGGAGGAACTCCAGGTCCTCGCGGAACCCGAGATCGAGCATCTCGTCGGCTTCATCCAGCACGACGATGCGCAGCGCCGAGGTGTCGAGCGCGCCCCGCTCCATGTGGTCGCGAAGCCGGCCCGGCGTGCCCACGACGATGTGGGCGCCATTGGCCAGCGCCCGGCGCTCGGCGCGCGGGTCCATGCCGCCGACGCAGGAGACGACGCGGGCCCGGGCGCTGTTATAGAGCCAGTCGAGCTCGCGCTGGACCTGAAGAGCGAGTTCGCGCGTGGGCGCGATGATGATCGCGAGGGGCGCGCGGGGCTCGCCGAAGAATTCCGATTCGCCCAGCAGCGTCGCCGCAATGGCCAGACCGAAGGCGACCGTCTTGCCCGAGCCGGTCTGGGCGGACACAAGCAGGTCGGCCTCGGCGCCGCCCTGCTCCATGACGGCGGCCTGAACCGGGGTCGGTTCGGCATAACCCTGGGATTCAAGGGCGCGGGCAATAGACGGGCTGGCGACGGCGAAGGGCATTTTTGGGCTTTTGTCCGGGGATTGAGGCGGGTAGCTATCACGCGCCCGGGGCCATTTCGCCCCCAAAAGACGCTTTCAGACCGGTATCTTCATGTCCGACACCCTGCCCGACCGCCTCTGCGCCGACCCGAAAAGCCCGTTCTACAACGAGAAGCTGATGGAAACCGGGGTCGGCATCCGCTTCAACGGACAGGAAAAAACCAACGTCCACGAATATTGCGTCAGCGAGGGCTGGGTCCGCGTCACGGTCGGCAACACGGTCGACCGCAAGGGCAACCCCATGACGATGAAGTTCAAGGGCACGGTGGAGCCCTACATCAAGGCCGCAGACGCCGCCCCCGGGCCGGACGCCTGATTTGCCTGCGCCATGACAGATCGTCGCATGGCGTAGAGGCAAAGGGCCCATTTATCTGCCGTTCAGCCTGACCGCGTTAACGGTGCGCGCGTGCCCACTTTGACAAAGCGGCGGGAACCGGATCACGTCGATCCTTGCGTTACCGCGCAATGGCGGGGTGGCGTGCGAGCGCCGGAAAAAGCGCATCTGCTCTCCTGATGGCCTGAGGGGTCCAAAAATCCGATGAATTCGAGAACTGGTTTGCTCCGGCAGTGGATGCTGTCGGTGTCCGTCGTCGCGCTGACGATCGGCATTCCGGCGGCGGCCGTCTCCGCCACGGCCGCGCCGGTCAGCGACGCGGTGTTCAACTCGGCGGCGCTGTCGATGATGGCCCGCGCGCCGATGAGCGGAAACGACCTGCTGCGCCAGTCGCAGCGCTCGCTCTCGCTGGTGTCGGTGTCGCTGAAGCGCATGACGCGCGCCGACCGCGCCAAGGCCGCGCCGATGCTGAAGGCCTTGAAGGAGGCCGACCGCGCCCTGAAGGCCGTGAAGACCGCCACCGGCAACCGCGACAGCCGCGCGCTGGCCCGGGCGCTGAGCGCCGCCTCGCGCGCCGTCGGCAAGCTGAACTCCACCTACAAGCGCGCGCGCCTGAAAGACCGCAACGTCAAGGAAGGTATGCGCGCCTTCAACGCCTCGTGGCAGCAGACCCAGAAGCGCCTGCAGGGCGCCAAAGGCCGCGGCAACAAGGAACTGGCGCGCGCCAACGCCCGCCGCATCAACGCGGTGAAGACCCGCCTGGTCGCGCAGCGCGACCGCCGCCGCGACTATCGCGACGAGTATGACGAGCTGGTCTACCTGATCGCGATGCTGGACCGGGCGCTCTATCTCAACCGCTACGACGACTATCAGTGGCAGGCGCTGGCCGTGCTCGACGACTGCTACGGCTATTATGACGGCTATTACGACTACATGGTCGTCTATCAGCCGGACTACATCCAGTATTACCGCGACGACTACTACTACTGGAACGGCGTCAACAGCCAGGTCGTGAACAGCTACGACTATTACTACTCGGACTACTCGTACAACACGTACGAGGAGACGACGGTGATCGACAACTCGGTGAACGTCGAGATCAACGTCACCAACATCACCAACAACGAGATCATCGTCGAGGCCGACAACCAGGTCGACCAGGTCGAGACCGTCGCCGCCGAAACCGAAACGGAGACCGACGGCGCGCAGCAGCTGGCTGAAGCGGATGCCGCCCAGGCCGCCGCGCTGCAGGCTGAGCCGCCGCCGCCGGTGGAAGATCCGGCGGTGGTCGAAGACCCGGTCGCCGACCAGCTGGTCGAAGAGCCGCCGCCACCGGTCGAAGAGGTCGAGAAGGTCGCTGCGGAAGTTCCCAGCGCCGAGGCTGTCGATCTGAACGCCGACACCGGGACGGAGGAATCCACCGATCCGGCGACCGCGGTGGGCTCGGAGCCCGATCCGAACGCACCGACGGAAGAACCGGCGACGGAAGAACCGGCTGCCGAGCCGACCGGTGAGCCGGCGGCCGAGCCTGCTGCCGAGCCGACGGAAGAGCCCGCCGCCGAGCCGACCGGCGAGCCGGCGGCCGAGCCCACCGAAGAACCCGCCGCGGAGCCGACCGAAGAACCCGCGGCTGAGCCCACGGAAGAGCCGGCGGCTGAGCCGACCGAGGAGCCGGCTGCCGAACCGACGGAAGAGCCGGCCGCTGAACCGACCGAAGAACCGGCCGCGGAGCCGACCGAAGAGCCGGTGACCGAGCCGGAAGCCGCGCCGGAGCCCGAGCCGGAGCCGGAAGCCGCACCGGAACCCGAGCCGGAGCCGGAAGCGGCCCCTGAGCCGGAGCCCGAGCCGGAAGCCGCGCCGGAACCCGAGCCGCAGCCGGAAGCGGCCCCTGAGCCGGAGCCCGAGCCGGAGGCTGCGCCGGAACCCGAGCCGCAGCCGGAAGCGGCGCCCGAAGAGACACCGGCCCCGGCCGAGGATCTGGACGGCGACGGCAATCCTGGCTGAAGGCCGGAATGAGTTGGGAAAGGGGCGCCGGCCGGCGCCCCTTTTCATTTGGCCGGCCGAACCGCGCGTTGTGTCTGGCCCGCCTAGGAAAGGCCCTGGATGAGGCCGGCCTCATCCAGACGCATGCCGTCTGCCGCAGGCACGCGCGGAAGGCCTGGCATGGTCATCACATCGCCGCAGATCGCGACGACGAAGCCGGCGCCGGCCGAAAGGCGCACTTCGCGGATGGGCAGCGTAAATCCCTTGGGCGCGCCGAGCAGGGATTCGTCGGCCGAGAAGGAATACGGCGTCTTGGCCATGCAGACGGGCAAATGCCCGAAGCCCGCCTCCTCGAACCGCCTGAGATCGCGCTCGGCCCGCGTGCCGAGCGCGATCGCGCCGGCGCGATAGATAGTGAGCGCGACCGTCTCGATCTTCTGGCGCAGCGGCATGTCGTCGGCATAGATCGGACGGAAGGCGCGCGCCGGGTCGGCATTGGCGTCGGCCAGCGCGACCACGGCGCGGGCGAGATCCTCCGCCCCTGCCCCGCCCTCGGCCCAGTGGCGGCAGAGGATCGCATCGACCCCGAACTGGGTTTTGCAGCGTTCGGTCAGCAGCCTGTGCTCGGCGGCGGTGTCGCCATCGAAGGCGTTGATGGCGACGACGACGGGAAGCCCGTAACCCTTGAGGTTCTCGACATGGCGCCCGAGATTTTCAAGACCGCGCGCGAGAGCGTCGAGATTTTCGCTGGCGAGGTCGGCCTTGGCCTGACCGCCCTGCATCTTGAGGGCGCGGATCGTTGCGACGAGCACCGCAGCGCTGGGCGCGAGGCCGGCCTGGCGGCATTTGATGTCGAGGACCTTCTCCGCGCCGAGATCGGCGCCGAAGCCGGCTTCGGTGACGACATAATCGCCGAGCGCGAGTGCCGCGTTGGTGGCGATGACCGAGTTGCATCCATGCGCGATATTGGCGAACGGGCCACCGTGAATAAGCGCCGGGCTGCCGTCGATGGTCTGCACGAGATTGGGCTGGGCGGCGTCTTTCAGCAGCACCGCCATCGCCCCGGCCGCCTTGAGATCGCCCGCCGTAATCAGCGCGCCCGACCGGCTGCGGGCGACGACGATGCGGGCTAGGCGGGCTTCCAGATCGTCGAGATCGGCGGCGAGACACAACACCGCCATGACTTCGGAGGCGACCGTGATGTCGAAGCCGGTTTCGCGCGGCAGGCCATTGTAGCCGTCGCCAAGACCGATCGCGATCTGGCGCAAGGCCCGGTCGTTCATGTCGAGCACGCGGCGCCAGGTGACCGAGCGCAGATCGATGTCGAGCGCGTTGCCCCAATAGATATGGTTGTCGATCATCGCGGCGAGGAGGTTGTGCGCCGCGGTGATCGCGTGGAAGTCGCCTGTGAAGTGCAGATTGATCTGCTCCATGGGCAGAACCTGCGAGCGGCCGCCCCCGGTCGCGCCGCCCTTGCGGCCGAACACCGGGCCGAGCGAGGGCTCGCGCAGCGCGATGATCGTGCGCTTGCCGATGCGGTTCAGCGCATCGCCCAGGCCGATCGTCGTGGTGGTCTTGCCCTCGCCTGCCGGGGTCGGGTTGATCGCGGTGACGAGGATCAGCCGACCCCTGGGGCGCTGGCCAAGCTCGCGCAGATAGGCCTGTTCCAGCTTGGCGATGTGCTTGCCGTAGGGGGCGAGCGCCTCACCCGGGATGGCGGCCTTGTCGGCGATGACCTGAATGGGCCGGAGCGTCGCGGCGCGGGCGATTTCAAGGTCGATGGACAAAGGGGCTCCCCGCGCGATTCTTGGTCTTCGGTTTTGGGTAGAACAAGCCAAGGAAAAGGGCCAGCACCGGCGTGCTGGCCCCTGGGTTACGGCCGGCCGGGGCCGGTCGCCGGATCGGGGTTCAGGCGAACCCCCGCGCCCGCATGAGGGCGTCGGTGTCGACGTCGCGGCCGCGGAAATTGCGGAACGCCTGGTCGGCGGGCACCGACGAGCCGACCGACATGATGGTGTCGTGGAAGAGCTTCGCGGTCGCTGGATCGTAGGGGCCTTTCTCCGCGAAGACCTCCCACACGTCGGCGCTGAGCGTGTCGGCCCAGAGATAGACGTAATACCCGGCCGAATAGCCGTCGCCGGAGAAGATGTGCCCGAACTGGGTCGGGCGGTGGCGCATGACGATTTCCTTCGGCATGCCGAGCTCGTCCATGCAGCTCTTTTCGAACGCGGCCGGATCGATCTCGCCTTCGGCGGCGGCGAGATGGATCTTCATGTCGTAAAGCGCGGAGGCGAGATACTCGACCGTGTCGAAGCCCTGATTGAAGTTCTTGGCCGCCTTGATCTTGTCGAACAGCGCCACCGGCATCGGCTCACCCGTTTCGGCATGAAGCGCGAAGACGTTGATGACTTCCGGCGTCGACAGCCAGCGCTCGTGGATCTGGCTGGGGAATTCCACGAAGTCGCGCTTCACCGATGTGCCGCTGACCGAGGGATAGGTCACGTTCGACAGCAGGCCATGCATGCCGTGGCCGAATTCGTGGAACATCGTTTCGGCATCGTCCCACGACATCAGCACGGGCTGGCCCGGCGCGGCGGCGATGGCGTTCTGGTTGTTGGAGACGATCGGGGTGACATCGCCGTCCACGCGGCTCTGGTCGCGATAGGAGTTCATCCACGCGCCCGAACGCTTACCCTTGCGGGCATAGGGATCGTAGTACCAGAGCCCGACGCGCTTGCCGTCGCGGGTGACCTCCCAGACCGTGACAGTCGGCTCGTAGATGGAAGGTCCGTGGATCTCGTTGAACTCGGTGCCGTAGAGCGTCTTCACCGCCCAGAACATGCCCTCGCGGATCTTGGCGAGCTGGAGGTAGGGCTTCACCTCGTTCTCATCGACGTCGTACTTCGCCTTGCGGACCTTTTCCGCGTAGTAGCGATAGTCCCAGGGCTCGATGGTGATCTTGTCGCCCGCCGCATCGGCGGCCGCCTGCATGTCTTTCACCTCTTCCAGCGCGCGGGCGCGGGCGGCGGGCCACACCTTCATCATCAGCGCCATGGCGGCGTCGGGCGTCTTGGCCATGTTGTTGTCGACCGCCCAGTGCGCATGGCTGGCGAAGCCCAGCAGCTTCGCGCGCTCCTGACGCAGCTTCAGGATTTCGACGATGACCGGCTTGTTGTCGTGCTCGCCGGGATTGTCGCCGCGATTGGTGAACAGGCGCCACGCCTTTTCGCGCAGGTCGCGGCGGGTGGAATAAGTCATCACCGCCGCCATCGCCGAGCGGGTGTTGCCGAAGATGTACTGACCCTTGCGGTTCGAGGCTTCGCCGGCGGCGGCGGCCGCGGCCGTCACGCTTTCGGGCAGGCCGTCGAGATCGGCCGGCGTGAGCACGAGCTCGAGATTCTCTTCGTCGGCCAGCGTGTTCTGGCCGAATTTGGTGTAAAGCGCGGCCAATTGCTGGTTGAGATCTTTCAGGCGGGCCTTGTCGGCGGCGTTCAGAAGCGCGCCGCGCCGGGTGAAGCGCTTATAATAGCTATCGACGACCTGCTGCTGTTCGACGGTGAGGCCGGCGGCGGCCATGCCGTCATAGACGGTCTTGATGCGGGCGAAGAGCGCCTCGTTCTGCACGACCTCGTCCTGGAAGGCCGAATAGAGCGGCGACATTTCCGTTTCGAGCGCCTTCATGGCGTCGTCGCTCATGGTGGAGGAAAAGACATTGAACAGCGTGCCGACCCGGTCGAACGCGCCGCCCGCCTTTTCCAGCGCGACGATGGTGTTCTCGAAGGTCGCCGGCTCGCCGGACGCGGCGATGGCCGCGATCTCGGCGCGATTGAGATCCATCGCCTTCAGCAGGGCGGGTTTCAGCAGCTCGACCTTCACCTTGTCGAAAGGCGGCGTGCCGCCGAAATCGCCGGTCCAGGGGGCGAGCAGCGGGTCGTCAGCGCCATCGGCGGCCGCGAAAGCCAGACCGGAGAAATTGAAGCCGCCGAGCAGGCCGGCGGCGGCGGCGGATTGGAGAAAAGTGCGTCTCAGCATTCGGTTAGCCCCCGTTCGGTTTGCCGCACCTTAGGCGCAGGACGCGCCCTGCGCCACGTCACGGAGGCGTGAGATCGCAAAGGCCTCAGCGCCCGGCCCGGCGGCCCGGCCGCCGTCCTGTCCAGCGCTTGAAGGCGCGCGAAAACGCCCCGGCGTCGGAAAACCCGGTGAGATAGGCGGCCTCAGCGACCGAGACCTTCTTGCCCTCAAGATAGTGCCGGGCCATGCGGTGGCGCAGATCGTCGAGCAGGGTCTCGAAGCTCACCCCCTCGCTCTTCAGGTGCCGGTAGAGGGTGGGACGGCTGACCCCCATCGTGCGCGCCACGCGCTGCATCCCGAACTCGCCGGTATGGAGGATCGGCACGATCAGGCTCTCCACCCTGCCCCGTACCGTCGTCGCCGACTGAAGGCGCTTCATCAGCGCCTCGGCCCGGTCGCTGAAGACGCCGAACACATAGCGGTTGGCCGGCGCGAGGCGGATGTCGAGCCAGGCCGGATCGATGCGCAGCGCGTTCCAGCGGCTGGCGAAGGTCACCGGCGCCTTGAGGATCTGACGATAGACGTCGGCATAGGCGGGCTTCTCGTGCGTCACATGGACGGCGAGGACATAGGGCCGGTCCCTGAAGCTGCGCGCCACGTCGCCGACAAAGCGCGCCCAGGTGGATTCGGTCAGTTCGGGAAAGGCGTCGGGGTTCCGGCGGCGGTCTTCGATCCAGACGCCGTCGCGGCGGCGCACGATGGCGAAGCGCGGGCCGGACTGATGGCCGTCCACCTCCACCACCAGACGCGCATAGCGGTTGGTCTGTTCGAACGCCTCACCCATGGTGGCGCTGGCGTGCGCGATGAGGCCGACGATCGACAGCTCGGTGAACGGCGTCTCGGCCCCGAAGCGGAGCGCCAGCGCAGGGTCGCGGGTGAGCGACTTGGCCGCCCGCATCAAGGCCGCGAAGCGCGCAAAGGGCAGTCGGGCATCGGGATCGGCCATGGCGCCGGCGGCGAGCCCGGCCTCCGACAGAAGCGACTTTGCATCCGCCCCGCGCGACACCGCGAAATCGAACAAGGCCTTCGTATAGCCCGCAGCGACGGTCTGTTCAGTCATCACACGCCGCCCCGGTGATCTCCAAAACCATGTTCTTGATCGCTGCGGTCCTGTCGGCAGGCGAAGCCGCCGCCATAGCTTGCCCCCGTCGCCAACAGGGAACGAGTCATGTCCGAGACTATCGCAGTCGCGCCCCGCGCGCGCGTGACGAACGCCGCCGCCGTCCTGAAAGCCAGCGCCGTGTTCTGGTTCGTCACGGCCGCCATCGGACAGATCGCGTTCATCTGGTTCATCTCGGCATTCTATGTGCCGCCGACGCTGCAGGGCCAGTTCGAAGCGTGGAACCGCAAGGGCCTGATCACCGGCTATGTTGCAGGCGACGACGCCGGCAACCTGCAGTTCGCCATACACGTGCTGCTGGCGGCGCTGATCACCGCCGGCGGGCTGCTGCAGCTCATCCCCGCGATCCGGCGGCGGGCGCCGAAATTCCACCGCTGGAACGGCCGCTTCTATCTCGTGCTCGTCGCGGTCATGAGTCTGGGCGGGCTGTGGCTGGTGTGGGTGCGCGGCACCTATCTCACCATTCCCGGCGCGATCAGCATCTCCACGCTGGCGGTGCTGACCCTGATCGCCGGGGGCATAACCCTGCGCCACGCGCTGGCGCGGCGCTTCCCCCTGCACGAGCGCTGGGCGCTGAGGCTGTTCATCCTGGCCAGCGGAGTCTGGTTTCAGCGCGTCGGCTATATGGCCTGGATGATCCTGAACGGCGGCCCGGTGGGCATGGGATCGCGCATGGACGGGCCGTTCGACATCGCCTGGGGCTTTGGCCAGTTCGTGCTGCCGCTGACGGTGCTCGAACTTTACATGTGGGCGCGCCGCCGCGGCCCCTCGGCCGCGAAGCTGGCCGTCGCCGGCCTGGTGACCGCGCTGACGCTGGTGATGGCCGTCGGCATTTTCGGCACGGTTTCGATCATGTGGTGGCGGTTTCTCTAGCGCCGCCGCACACCGATATTGCAACGCCGCGCAAAGCGGCGACATCATGCGCCCCTAACGGGGGCGGCAGATGGATATCGGCGTTTTCATTCCGATCGCGAACAACGGCTGGATCATGTCGGCGACCTCGCCGCAATACATGCCGACCTTTGACCTGAACAAGGAGATCACGCTGAAGGCCGAGAAATACGGCCTCGATTTCGCGCTCTCGATGATCAAGCTGCACGGGTTTGGCGGGAAGACCGAGTTCTGGGACTACGCCATGGAGAGCTTCACGCTGATGGCGGGGCTGGCGGCGGTGACGGAGCGGATCAAGCTGTATGCCTCAGTGCCGGTGCTGGCGATCCCCGCGCCGATTGCGGCGCGGATGGCCGTCACCGTCGATTCCATCAGCCATGGGCGGTTCGGCATCAATATCGTCAGCGGCTGGCAGAAGGCGGAATACGACCAGATGAATATCTGGCCGGGCCAGGAGCATTTCCTGAACCGTTACGAGTTCTGCGCCGAGTACGTGACGGTGATGAAGGAACTCTGGGAGACCGGACAGTCGGACTTCAAGGGCCGGTTCCTGACCATGAACGACTGCCGCCTGTTGCCCAAGCCGGAGGCGAAGATCGACATCGTGTGCGCCGGACAGAGCCAGACCGGCGTCGATTTCGCGGCGGCGCATGCGGATTACAATTTCTGCTTCGGCATGGGCCTGAACGAGCCGAAGAAGTGCGCCGAAGCCGTGCAGCGCAATGTCGATGCAGCGAAGAAGACGGGGCGCAAATGCGGCGCGCTGCTGCTCTTCATGATCATCGCGGCCGAAACGGACGAAGCCGCCTGGGCGAAGTGGGAGCACTACAAGGAAGGCGCCGATATCGACGCCATCGCCTGGATGAACAGCCAGGGCGAGGCCGATACGAGGAAGAGCATCGACGTGTCGGCGATCTATATGTCGCGGCCGCCCTCGGCGATGAACCTCAATATCGGGACGCTGGTGGGCAGCTACGTCACGGTCGCCAGGCTGATGGACGAGATCGACGAGATCGAGGGCGCGGCGGGCGTACTGCTCACTTTCGACGATTTCCTGGAGGGCATGGATGCGTTCGGCCAGCACATCCAGCCGCTGATGAAGAGCCGGGCACATGTCTGACATTCAGAGGCCAGGCTCGACCGTCACCCTGCCCGCGCGGCCCGAGGCGTTGCCGCTCAACCCGAAGGAGTCGGCGCTGATCGTCGTCGACATGCAGAATGCCTATGCCTCGCCGGGCGGGTATCTGGATGTTGCGGGCTTCGACATCTCGGGCGCCGGGGCGGCCATCGAGAAGATCAAGCTGGCGATCGCGGCGGCGCGCGCCGCCGGCGTGACCGTGATCTTTTTCCGCAACGGATGGGACAAGGACTATGTCGAGGCCGGCGGGCCGCATTCGCCCAACTGGTGGAAATCGAACGCGCTGAAGACCATGCGCCAGCGCCCGGAGCTGCAGGGAAAACTTCTGGCCAAGGGCACATGGGACTATCAGCTGATCGACGCGCTGACGCTGCAGCCGGGCGATATCGTGATCGAGAAGCCGCGTTACAGCGCGTTCTTCAATACGCCGCTGGATTCTGTGCTGCGAGCGCGCGGTATCCGTACCCTCGCCTTCTGCGGCATCGCGACCAATGTGTGCGTGGAATCGACCCTGCGCGACGGGTTTCACCTGGAATATTTCGGCGTGCTGCTGGAGGACGCGACGCATCAGGCGGGTCCGCCCGAGATGCAGGCGGGCGCGGTGTACAACATCGAGAAGTTTTTCGGCTGGGTGACCAGCACGGCCGATTATTGCGGAACGATTGGGCAGGCGCCGGAGTAATGGCGAAAGATCTTGCGCTGAGCATCCAAGCGGCAGAGGCGGACTACACGGCCACGCTGATCGCCGCACTTCGGCGCTGCGCGGCAGGCACGTGGGGATTGTTCGGCCATAACGACGCGCCAGAGGGTGGGCGATACAAATCGGCTGAGGCAGAGAAACTGCGCGAGCTGGGCGAGGATATCTGCGCGATGCGTGCCCGCGCCGGATTGGACCGCTTCGCTCTGCACGATGCGTTTGAAGCAGCGCGTGGTCGTCCGGGAAATTCCAATGCTGTAGGCGAGCCGAAGCAGGCGAAGGAGTGGCTTGCGCGGCTGGGTCAGACCTGACTGACTTCAAGCCAGCGCCAGGCTGGCAAGCATCTAGCCGTGGATGGTCCGCCTTCGCGGACCATGACGAAGAGGAGAGAGATCATGCCCAAGACCGTCATCACGCCGCCCGGTACGCAGACGCCGATCGCGCCGTTTTCGCCGGGGACGCTGGCTGACGGCGTCGTCTATGTGTCGGGGACGCTGGCGTTCACGAAGGACAATCAGGTGGCGCATGTCGGCGATGCCGAGGGGCAGACGCGGCAGGTGCTGGAGACCATCAAGTCGGTCATCGAGACGGCTGGCGGCACGATGGAGGACGTCACGTTCAACCAGATCTTCCTGAAGAGCTGGGACGACTACGCGGCGATGAACAAGGTCTATGCCGAGTTCTTCCCGGGCGACAAGCCGGCGCGGTATTGCATCCAGTGCGGGCTGGTGAAACCGGACTTTCTGGTGGAGATTGCCAGCATCGCGCATATCGGGAAACCATAGCGGGGGTGACATGACCGACGCAGCCACAGAGCACCGGATTACCGAGAAGGTCCGCAAGAGCCGGAATTCGTTCATGCTGCTGGGGGCGCTGTTCGTGCTCGGCGGCATCCTGGCGATCGCGCTGCCGGAGCTATCCAGCCTCGCGACCAGCCTTGTGGTCGGGCTCCTGCTGGCGGCATGCGGCGTAGTGCAGATCGTGCAGGCGTTCCGTACGCAAGGGTGGCAGGGTTTCGTGTGGCACCTCGCCACCGGCATCATTCAGATGGTCGGCGGCGCGGTGATCTATTTCGATCCGTTCGCCGGCGCGGTCGCGATCACGCTGGTGATCGCTGCGGTCCTTGTCGCCCATGGGGCGGCAGAAGTGGCGCTGGCCTTCCGCGTGCGGCCGTTCGACGGCTGGGGCTGGCTGCTGCTGGCGGGGCTGGTGGCCATCGGCGCGGGCGCGGCGATTGCCGCGAACCTGCCCGTCGCGGGGCTCTCCGTGCCGGGTACGCTGGTCGGCCTGTCGCTGATCTTCACAGGCGCTGCCTATATCGCCATCGCACTGGCGGCCCGCCGGATCGTCATCGCGTTGAACGCGTCCTGATCAAAGCCACCCGGACGGGGACGCGTTCCCCGTCCGGGCATCAGCGTCAATCGCGGGCCGGGTAGCGGCCGTCAATGACGATGCAGAAGCGCAGCCCGGCCGTCGCGCTATCGCGCAGATCGGGCAGCGCGAAATCTTTCGTTCCGTCGCCGCCAAAGGTCGTGCCGATCAGCGCAAACAGTGCCTGATAATTCCGGACCGGCAGAAGCTGGCCTTGCGGCTCGACCGAGCCTTTCGGGCAGTACGTCGCCGCTGTCAGGCCAATGCTGCCCGTATAGTCTTCCGTCCCCAGAGCGGAAGCCGAAGGAACAGCGCAAAGCGCGAATGAAACGCCCGCCGCCGCGGCGAGAAGCTTTCCGAATTTCATAAGGTCCCCAAAATAAAAAGCGGCGGCCATCTGGCCTCCGCCGACGCTCCGATCATGCCGCTCAGGTCACGTAAAACAAGGCTAAGAAAAGACCGCGCGCGGTTCATCCGCCGTTCAGCCACGCCCCTTCGGCGCGATAGAGCGCATCGCAGAGATCGGGCCGGTCGAGGCCGGGAAGACCGGGGCGCGCCTGTTTGCCCGCTTCGGCGAGCAGGTAGCTCATGTGGCGATAGGCCGGGCGGTATGCGGCAAGACGATCGCGGTCGATGGCGGGCGCAAGGCCGCTCTCGAACGCCCAGGCATCGGTCAGATACAATCCGGCGAGGCGCGCGATGCGCCAGACGCCGCGATGCTCGACGCGCGCGAAAAGCCGCGCGTCGGCGGTGACGGTGACCGGCGCATCGCCGATCTTTCCCGGCAGCAGAATGACGCAGCCGGTTTCGGCAAGCGCCCGCCGGCCGTTCAGCGTGACGAGCGTGGGCGACATGCGGTGAAGATGGCGCAGGCCCGATGCAAAGGCGGCTTTCGAGGCCGCGACGAAATCCGGCCCGGTGGTTTCGATCCACGAGATCGAGACGGTGCTGTCGGCGTGATAGCAGGCCGACATCCGATCCCACTGGCCTTGATCGCGGGCGGCGCGCTCGGTCTGGACGAGATCGATGATCGCAGCGCGATCGGCCAGATCGGCGAGCGCCCCGCTCACGTCTTCAGGCCGATTTCGCGCAGGCGTTCGGCCAGAAACGCGCCGGCTGTGATGGGCGGAAACTTCGCGCCGTCGCCGACGCATTGCGGCAGCACGTCGAGCGGCGTTGCGGAGGTGGGATGCATGAAGAACGGCATCGAATAGCGGCTGACATTCGGGCCGGCCGGGTTGACGACGCGATGTGTGGTCGCGGGGATGACGCCGTTGGTGAGGCGGGCGAGCATGTCGCCGCTGTCGACGATGAGGTTCTTCTGTTCGGTTTCGACGGGAAGCCAGGTTCCGTCGCGATCCAGGAGCTCCAGCCCCGCGCCCTTGGCGGCGACGAGGATGGTGATGAAGTTGATGTCTTCATGCGCGGCGGACCGAACGGCGCCGGGCGGCGCGTCATCGGGCACAGGCGGATAGTGGAGAACGCGCAGGATCGACGTGCCCCCCTTCACCAGCGGATCGAAGTAATCCGCAGGCAGGCCGAGCTTCGGCGCCAGAGCCTGAAGCAGGATGCGGCCGGTTTCGTCGAGCGCCGTGAAGAGCTGCTTGAAGACGGGCGCGAAACGCGCCGGACGATCGGGCCAGACATTGGGCGCGAAGTCGCCGTCGGGCGCGTCGGGATCGTAGCTCTCGCGGCCGAGCTGCCAGAATTCCTTGAGGTCGGCGACGGTGCGGCCCTTGGCGTGCTCGGTGCCGAACGGGGTGTAGCCGCGAAGGCCTGCGGCGAAGCGGCGCTTCTCCGCCTCGTCCTGAGCGAAGAACTGCGCGGCGAGATCGTAGGCCTCGTCCAGCAGATCCGTCGGGACGTTGTGATCGGCGAGAATGAAGAAGCCGTAGCGGGTGAGCCCCGCAAACAGCGCGTCGGAAAAGGCGGCGCGGCCAGCCGCGTCGCCGCGCGTGAACTGGGTGAGGCTGAGGGTCGGAACGCCGGTCATGGGGTGAGTATAGCCTCGACTTCGGCGCGTGTCGGGAGGGAGGTCTGGGCCCCGGCCCGCGTCGCGGTGACGGCCCCGGCGGCGCAGGCGAAACGCAGCGCCGTCTCGGGTGGCCGGCCTTCCAGCAGGGCGAGCGTCAGAGCGGCGACGAAGGTGTCGCCGGCGCCGGTGGTATCGACCGGTACGATCTTGGGCGGCGCGGCTTCTGCGACTTTCACGCCCTGGCGAAAGAGCGCCGCGCCCTTCGCGCCATGGGTGACGACGACGAGCCCGCGCGCCGCGTGGATCGCCTCGCCGCAGAAGGCGGCCTCGCCTTCGTTGACGACGATCAGGTCGGCGCGGGCGAGCACGGAAGGCGGCAACGCGGCGGCCGGGGCCAGATTGAGTGCGAGGAAGCCGGTGAAGGCGGCCGCAGCGGCGGCGACGGTCTCCAACGGAATCTCGAGCTGGACGATGAGCGCGTCGGCCGCCGGCAGGATCATGACATCCGGCGTGAGCGTGGCGTTGGCGCCGGGGGCGACGACGATCTGGTTCTCGCCGGAAGCGGCGACGGCGATCAGCGCCACGCCGGTGGCCGCCTTGTCGTCTTCGCGCAGGGACGAGAGATCGACCCCCGCCGCGCGCAGAAGATTCAGGGCCGCATCGGCGTTGCCGTCGCGGCCCACCCGGGCGCTGAGGCTGACCTCCGCGCCGAGACGGCGGGCGGCGAGCGCCTGATTGGCGCCCTTGCCGCCGGGATGCTGGGCGAGCACGGCGTTCGTCACCGTCTCGCCGGGCGCGGGCAGCGTCGCCGCCGTGGCGACGATGTCGAGATTGACAGATCCAAGAACGGCGATGGTCGGCATCAGAGCGCAAGTTTCTGGTTGATGAGAGCGAACACCCCTGCCCCGTCGGCGCCGACGGCCCAGAGCGCGTTGGCCTGATCAGGCGTCACGCGGAACTCGACCGCGGTATGGCCGAAGGCGACGCCATTGTGGGTTTCCACCTGAACGAAGGCCGGCCGCAGCGTGAAGAGATCGGGCTTGAGCAGCCAGGCGATGGTGCACGGGTCATGCAGCGGCGCGCCGTCGCGGCGGGTGTGATCGGCCTCGACGGCGTTGGAGAAGCGCATGATGGCGGCGGCGGCCTGCGCCCCCGGCGTGTCGATGGCCTCCAGCGCGTCGATGCGCTCCGGCAGGGTGAGCACCTGATAGGTGACGTCGAGCCCGAAGATCGCGATGGGGCAGCCGGCGTTCAGCATCTCCTGAAAGGCATGCGGGTCGGCATAGACGTTGTACTCGGCCGAGGCGGTGATGTTGCCGCCGGCGCTGCGCGCCCCGCCCATGACCACGATCTGTCTCAGGCGCGGGCCGATATCCGGCGCAAGGCGGAGCGCCAGCGCCACATTGGTGGCGGGCCCGGTGACGGCCAGCGTGACGGTGTTCGGCGGCTCGCGGCGGATCGTATCGACGATGAATTGCGGGGCATCGTCGCCGGCCAGCGGCACGTCGGGCTCGACGACCGGAATGGGGCCGATGCCGCTCGGTCCGTGGAAATCGCCCGCCTCGACCGGATCGCGCAGCAGCGGACGAGAGGCCCCCGAATAGACCGGAATCTCGGGACGGTTCGCGATCTGGCGGATGAGGCGGGCGTTGCGGGCGGTGCGTTCCAGCCCCGCATTCCCGGCGACCGTGGTGACGCCGAGAATGTCGAGCGCCTCGCGGGACGCGAAGGCCAGCAGCAGCGCCACGGCGTCGTCGACGCCGGGGTCGCAATCGATGATCAGCTTGACCGGAGTCACGCGCTCAGAACTTCACCAGCATCTTGCCGAAATTGCCGCCGGAGAAGAGCTTGAGGAAGGCGCTCGCGGCATTCTCGACGCCGTGTTCGACCGTCTCTTTCGTCTTGATCTTGCCCGAGGCGATCCAGCCGCCGACATCCTTGGCGAAGGCCGGCATCATGTCCCAATAGGTCGAGACGATGAAGCCTTCCCATTTCAGCTGCTTGCCGACGATCTGCACCAGGTTCTTCGGGGCGGTGTTCGCCTCGATGGAATTGTAGCCGGAGATCATGCCGCAGAAGGCGAAGCGGGCGTGGGTTTTGGCGGCGGTGATGGCGGCCTCCAGATGTTCGCCGCCGACATTCTCGAAATAGGCGTCGATGCCTTTGGGGGCGGCGGCGAGCAGCGCCTTGGTGAGATCGGGCGCAGCCTTGTAGTCGATGGCGGCGTCGACCCCGATCTCTTTCAGGAAGGCGACCTTGTCGGCCCCGCCGGCCGAACCGACCACGGTGGCGCCGATCTGCTTGGCGATCTGGCAGACCATCTGGCCGACGGCGCCGGACGCCGCGGAGACGAAAATGGTCTCGCCGGGCTTCAGATCGATGATGCGCTTCACGCCGACATAGGCGGTGAGCCCCGGCATGCCGAGCGCGCCGAGGAAAAGCTGTTCGGGCAGGCCGTGCGTGTCGAGCTTCTGGATCTCGGCCGCCTTGGCGTTGAAGACTTCGCGCCAGCCGAACATCGACTGGACCTTGTCGCCGGGCTTGAAGGCGGGGTCGTTGGAGGCGACCACCTCGCCCACCGCGCCGCCGGTCATCGCCTCGCCCACCTGGAACGGGGCGGCGTAGCTGGGGCCGTCATACATGCGGCCGCGCATATAGGGGTCGACCGACATCCAGGTGTTGCGGACCTGAACCTCGCCGGGTCCGGGGGCGCCGACCTCGACGGTGGCGAGCTCGAAATCGTCGGGCTTGGGCATGCCGACCGGGCGGCGCTTGAGGCGGACTTCGCGGGACGTGGTCATGGGTCTCTTCCCTTGTCGTGTTGATCTTGTATCTCGGAGCCGCGCACCCTAGCACGGGGGGGCGGGCGATGCGCCAGACGCCGCCCGGGAGGGAGCGCTATGCCAGGACTCTATTTCGATGAACTGACCGTCGGCCAGGTCTTCCAGCACCCGATCCGCCGCACGATCACGGAGGCCGACAATGTGTGGTTCAGCGCGCTGACCCACAACCCTGCGCAGCTGCATCTCGACGAGGAGTATTGCCGCACCGAAACGCAGTATGGCCAGCGGCTGGTCAATTCCTGCTTCACGCTGGGGCTGATGACCGGCATCTCGGTCGGCGACACCACGCTGGGCACGGCGATCGCCAATCTGGGCTGGGACGAGGTGCGGTTCCCCAGACCGCTGTTCCACGGCGATACGGTGCGCATCGAGACCGAGGTGATCGAGCTGCGCGAGAGCAAGTCGCGACCCGACGCCGGGATCGTCGTCTTCATGCACCGCTGCTTCAACCAGAAGAACGAGCTGGTGGCGCACTGCAAGCGCTCGGGCCTGCAAAAGAAGAAGCCCGCCGCATGAGCCGCCTGCGCTCGTTCCTGTTCGTGCCGGGCGACAGCGAGAATAAGCTGGCCAAGGGCCTGGGCAGCGGCGCGGACGCGCTGATCATCGACCTTGAGGACGCCGTCGCGGAGAGCGCCAAGCCGGCCGCGCGGGGGCTGGCGGCGGAAGCGCTGAAAGGGCCGCGTCCGGCAGAGCTCTGGGTGCGGATCAACCCGCTCACGACGGCGCATGCGGCGGCCGATCTGAAGGCCGTGGTGCACGCCGCGCCGGACGGGATCGTGATCCCCAAGCCCGACAGCGCAGCCGATCTGGCGAGGCTCGACGGACTCATCGGCGCGCTGGAGGCCGAAGCCGGGCTGCCGCCGGGGCGCATCAGGGTGATGCCGGTGGCGACGGAGACGCCCGCGTCCGTCTTTTCCCTGGGCAGCTATACCGCCGCGACGCCGCGTCTGGCCGCGCTCACCTGGGGCGCCGAAGACCTGCCGGCCGCCGTGGGGGCATCGGTCAACCGGATGCCGGACGGCCAGTACACTGATCTCTGCCGGATCGTGCGGAGCCTCGCCATCGCCGCAGCCGCCAATGCCGGGGTTCCGGCGATCGAGACGGTCTACCCGGCGTTCCGCGATCTGGCGGGGCTGAGGGCCTATGCCGCGCAGGGCCGGGCCGAAGGCTTTACCGGCATGATGGCGATCCATCCCGACCAGGTGGCGGTGATCGGCGAGGTCTTCACGCCGAGCCCGGCCGAGATCGCCCATGCCCGGGCGGTCGTGGATCTCTTCGCCGCCAATCCCGGGGCCGGCACGTTGGCGCTGGACGGAAAAATGCTGGATTTGCCGCATCTCAAGCAGGCCATGCGCGTTTTGAACGCGGCAGGCTGAACGAACCGGACGGCACCGGAACCAATCCCCTCTTCAGCCGTTCGAGAAGGTCAGCGCCTTGGGGGATGCGGCGCGGCACGTGGAAGAATGGCTCGTATCGATTTCCAGGCTTTGTTCGACATGCTCCCGAGCCCGTATATGGTTCTGGACAGGTCGCTGCGCTTCGTTGCGGTGAACGCGGCGTATGAGGCCGTCACCATGCGCAAGCGGGACGAGCTGATCGGCCAGCACGTCTTCGACATGTTCCCCGACCCCGGCCAGAACGGACGGCGCCTCGCCGCCTCTTTCCAGCGCGTCCTGGAGACGGGTCAGCCGGACACGCTGGCCTATCTACCCTATGCGATTCCGATCCCGGAGTCGGAGGGCGGCGGCTTGGCCTGGCGCTATTGGACGTGCGCGCACACGGCCGTCGCCGGTGAGGACGGGAAGCCGGAATTCCTGATCCAGAATACCGTCGACGTCACCGACATCGTGCGGGCCGAAGGCGGCGGGACGCTGCCCTTCGGCGAAATCCCCGAGGCGACGGCATTGATCCAGCGCGTCCAGGAGGCCGACGCTCTGAAGGAGCGGCTGGCGGTGGAAGCCGAAGAGTTCCGCCGCCTGTTCCAGCAGGCGCCGAGCATGATCGCCGTGCTGTCGGGCGCCGACCATATGATCA
>JAKOQZ010000198.1 GCA_029778105.1 Pseudomonadota bacterium
GCATCTCGCCTTGAGCGATGCCGCGTGGAAATTCGACATACACACGCCTGCCGTCGTCATAGACGGCGACCGGCCGCCAGGGCGGCGTGTCGCCGGTGAGGCCGTAGCGGTAGTGACGCGCGGCGGCAGCGGGAATGATAGGCGTCGTCGGGACCGTTCCGCGTTGCGATGCCGGTAGGGCGGGATAAGCCCATGCAACGGCCGGCATATAGGGTTTCGCCTCCGCCCTCAGCTCAAGCATGTAGATGCGGCGGTCGGTCGTGATGACCAGGTTCGTGGTGATGTCGGGGCGCGTCGGTTTGACGAGGATGTGGACGCGGCGCGAGAGGCCGGAACCGCTTTCGGTATCACCGATGATCCAGCGGGCGGTGTCACCGGCGGCGATTGGACCTGCGCCGGTCAGGCTTTCGCCCGGTTCGAGCGCGATGTTGGTGATCTGGCCGGGCGCGGCATAGACTTGGTAAAGCGCGCCTTCGCTCCAGGGATAGATCTGGATGGCGTTATAATAGCCCTCGCGTCGCGGTTCGACACGCGCCGCAGCATTGGCGTTTTCCACGCGGCCGCTCGGCGTATTCGCGGCGGTTCCACCATGCGCGACCGTCCAGGCAGGAGGCGTGTGCAGCGGACGCGGCGGCTGTTCCGTGACCGGCGCCAGCACGGCTGGGAGCGGCGGCACGTCACTGTCGTAGCTGATGGTGGGTGGTTTGAAGGTCGCGCAGCCCGCCAGCATCGTTGCCGAGAGCAGCATCATCGCCAAAGCGGATTTACGGAAAGCCGGAGAGCCGGACATGCGCGGAGATGTGCTCATTGGGACATCTCCCGCGACCAGTTGATGGCGTTGATGTAGATGCCGAGCGGATTGGCGCGCAGCCGGTCTGCGTCGCGCGGCGTCTGGATGACGATGGTGAGGATGGCGGTCCATCGCTCTGTGCCCGCGAGTTGGCCATTCTCGTAACGCTTCTCGGTCCAGGCCACGCGGAAGGAATCCGCCGATGCGCGGATGACGCTCGAAACCTCGACGGCGATCTGCTGTTTGCCGACCTTGGTGAAGGGATCGTTGGTGCGGGCATAGTCGTTGAGCGCGCCGGCGCCACGATCGGTGGTCCAGTCATAGGCGCGCAGCCAGTTCTGGCGCACGATGATTGGATCGGCCGGGATGCTTCTGACCTGCTCGATGAAGCGGGCAAGATGCCAGGCCACCTGCGGATCGGTCGGCCGGTAGTCGGCCGA
>JAKOQZ010000199.1 GCA_029778105.1 Pseudomonadota bacterium
CCCGATGATCGAGCGCGCCGGGGCCGAGAGCGGCTCGATGCTCGCCATCTCGCTGCATGCGCCGCGCGATGAAGTGCGCGACGTCAGCGTTCCGCTCAACGAGAAGTACAAGATCGACGAGCTGCTGGCCGCCTGCCGCGCCTATCCCGGCGCCTCCAACGCCCGCCGCATCACCTTCGAATACGTGATGCTGAAGGACGTGAACGACAGCGTCGCCGACGCCAAGCTCTTGGTGAAAAAGCTCGCCGGCATCCCGGCCAAGATCAACCTCATCCCCTTCAACGCCTGGCCCGGCGCGCCTTACGAGTGCTCCGACTGGGCGCAGATCGAGAAGTTCGCCGACATCGTGAATGCGGCCGGCTACGCCTCGCCCATCCGCACGCCGCGCGGACGCGACATCATGGCCGCCTGCGGCCAGCTCAAGAGCGAAAGCGTCAAGGAACGCGCCTCGGCGAAGTTCGCCGAAATGCGATCCGCCGAGCTTCAGCGGATGCCGGGATGACTGCCGACTTGATGGTTCGGGCGAAGGCGGGCGACGGAGCGGCCCGCCTGGAGCTGGCGCGCGCCGCCAGCCGCGCCGGCAAGCGCGCCGAGGCCGAGCACTGGATTCTCGAGGCCGCCGCCGCCGGAGAGCAGGCGGCGCTGTTCCAGACCGGCGTCTGGAAGCTCGTGGGCTATCGCGGGGCGAAAGACCTGACCGGCGGCGCGCAGATCGTGCGTGGCGCGGCCGAGGCGGGCGAACCGGCCGCCAAGGCCATGCTGGCCACGCTGATGGTGTCTTCGCTGCCGGGCCCGCGCGACTGGGACGGCGCGAAGCGCCTGCTGGTCGAGGCCGCCGCCGCGCACGACCCCCGCGCCCTGCTGCAGGTCGCCCTGATGCTGCCGAACGAGCGCAAATGGCAGGACGTGCGGCTGGCGCTCGCCGACCGCGCGGCGGGCAAGGGCTATTACACGGCCCTCTATTTCGCAGGGCGCATGCTGCTCGATAGCGGCACCCACGACGCGCAGGCGCTGGCCCGGCTCAACCTCGCCGCGCGCAACAACGAGCCCAACGCCCTCAAGCTGCTGCGCAGCCGGCGCGCGCCCACCGCCGAAGTCAGCTCACCGGTCTTCGAGCTGACGCATATTTCCTTTCCGCGCGTCGCAGAGACCATTCGCTGGCCGCACGAACGCGCTCTGCCGCGGGTCGTCGCGCGGCACGGCGCGCCCCGCATCGCCTCGCTGAACCGTCTCTTCACGGCCGAGGAATGCGACTATCTCATCTCGCGCGGCGCGCCCCATCTGCGTCGATTCCTCAATGCGCAGGGACAGCCGGTCGACACGCGCACCAACACCACCGCGCCGTTCGGGCTCGTCGAAACCGATGCGCTCATCCAGAGCCTTGACGAGCTGGCCTGCCGGGCGCTCGGCGAACCTTCGGCCAACGGCGAGCCGCCGTCGCTGTTGCACTATGTCCCGGGGCAGCAGTTCGGCGCGCATTGCGACGGATTCGACCCCGCAGCGCCGGGCGGCAGGAGCGAGCTCGACGCGCGCGGTCAGCGCATCAAGACCCTGCTCGTCTATCTCAACGAAGGCTATGAAGGCGGCGAGACGTTCTTTCCCCGCATCGGCTGGCGCTTCAAGGGCAAGCGCGGCGACGCCGTGATGTGGCACAACGTCGATGTCGACGGCGCCGTCGACCCACGCACGCTGCACGAAGGCGCCTCGCCCCGCTCGTTCGAGAAATTCGTCTTCTCCAAATGGATGCGCGACCGGCCGCAGCCGGCCGGGGATATTTAGGCGAAAGCCGTCTGGCTGCCTTGTCCGGCGGGGAGCTGGCGCACCAGATCGCTCAGCGTCAGTTCGGCGAGCGAGGCCCGCACCGCGCCGTCCACCCGCTTGGCGACACCGTCGATCACACCCAGCGCGGCCAGCGCCACCGGGCACTCATTGTTCACATTGGCCCGCGGGCACACGACCGGCGCACCGTCGACGGCCTGACGTACACCGTCCAGCGCGATGGCTTCGGGTTCCCGCGCCAGCCAGACGCCGCCATGCGCGCCGGCCCTCGTGGCCAGAATGCCGGCCTGCGCCAGCGCCGAAATCACCCGCCGCAGCACGACCGGATTGGCGTTGACGCTCTTGGCCATCTCGGCCGAAGTCATGGCCGTGCGCGCCGCGCCCGAACGATGCGCAGCGAGGATCATCAGCATATGGACCGCGACGGCGAATTTCTGGCTGTCGGCCATTTCGGGCACTAATTTCCTTCCGGCCTAGAGATGCGCCTCCGCAGGCCATCCCACAAGCCCACTCGTTCTCCGGCCCAAACGCGTTTCCGCAATGTTCCGCACACCGCCCCCGGGGAACGCTGCGCGACGCCATGTTGCGATGCGGGGCCACGGGGGCTAGGAAGCCCGGCGTAATTTCAAAGCCGGAACTCAACGCCCATGGCCGCCAGCCCCAAGAAAGTCGTCCTCGCCTATTCGGGCGGCCTCGACACCTCGGTCATCCTGAAATGGCTGCAGACCGAATATGGCTGTGAGGTCATCACCTTCACGGCCGATCTCGGCCAGGGCGGCGAGCTCGAGCCGGCGCGCCAGAAGGCGCTGCTGCTCGGCATCAAGCCGGAAAACATCTTCATCGAGGATGTCCGCGACGAATTCTGCCGCGACTTCGTCTTCCCGATGTTCCGCGCCAACGCGGTCTATGAGGGCCAGTACCTGCTCGGCACCTCCATCGCCCGCCCGCTGATCGCGAAAAAGCAGATCGACATCGCCAATCGTCTCGGCGCCGACGCCGTCGCCCACGGCGCGACCGGCAAGGGCAACGACCAGGTCCGCTTCGAACTCGGCTATTATGCGCTGAAGCCCGACGTGAAGATCATCGCCCCCTGGCGCGAGTGGGATCTGGAAAGCCGCACCAAGCTCATCGCCTTCGCCGAGGCGCATCAAATTCCCATCGCCAAGGACAAGCGCGGCGAAGCGCCGTTCTCGGTCGACGCCAACCTTCTCCACTCCTCCTCCGAGGGTAAGGTTCTGGAAGACCCCGACGTCGAAGCCGACGAGATGGTCTATCAGCGCACGATCAGCCCCGAGGCCGCGCCCGACAAGCCGACCGAAATCACCATCGGCTTCGAGAAGGGCGATCCCGTCTCCATCGACGGCGAGAATCTCGGCCCCGCTGCGCTGCTGGCGAAGCTCAACGATCTCGGCCGTGACAACGGCATTGGCCGTCTCGATCTCGTCGAAAACCGTTTCGTCGGCATGAAGTCGCGCGGCGTCTATGAAACCCCAGGCGGCACCATCCTTCTGGTCGCGCACCGCGCCATTGAATCGATCACGCTCGATCGCGGCGCCGCGCACCTGAAGGACGAGCTGATGCCGCGCTATGCCGAGCTCATCTATAATGGCTTCTGGTTCGCGCCCGAGCGCGAGATGCTCCAGGCCGCCATCGACCTCTCGCAGAAAGACGTCGCGGGCACCGTCCGCCTCAAGCTCTACAAGGGCAACGTCATCGTCACGGGCCGCGAAAGCCCCAATTCGCTCTACGCCAAGAACCTCGTCACCTTCGAGGAAGACGGCGGCGCCTACGACCAGAAGGACGCGGCCGGCTTCATCAAGCTGAACGCGCTGCGCCTGCGCACCCTCGCCGCCCGCCGGCTGAAGAAATAATTTCGCGGCGCCTGTAAGAAATTCCGCCGGGCGGGGACTGACAAAGCGAGACCCAAAAACGGGAAACGCGACATGTCACCGCCTGACGAAGACCGGGTCACCCTTGGCCCGGTGATCTGGAGCCTTGTGCCTTTGGCCGGGGCGATCCTTGCCGCTGCCCTCGCGCTGACGATGGCCCGCGCCGAGCCCCTGCCCGCGCCGCCGGTCGAGGAGGCCGCGCCGTGATCGAGGTCGAGAGCTATTTCAAATCCTATGGCGCCGTTCATGCCGCGCAGGGCGTCTCGCTGAAGGCCGGGGACGCCGCCATCACCACCCTGCTCGGCGGCAACGGCTCGGGCAAGACGACGACGCTCCGCGCCATCGCCGGCCTCATCCGCCCGGACAGCGGCCGCACCGCCATTGACGGCCTCGACGTCCGGAGAGACCGCATCGCGGCGCTGAAGCGTCTGGGGTTCTTCGCCGACCGCTTCGGCCTCTATCCGCGCCTGACGGTGCGCGAGCATCTCGAACTCTCCGCCGCCGTCCACGGCCTGAAAGGCGCGGCGCTCACCTCGGCGGTTCAGCGCACGATCACCCTGCTCGACATGGGGTCCATCGCCGACCGCCGCACGGCAGGCATGAGCCAGGGCCAGCAGGTGAAGGCCGCGCTCGGCCGCGCCATCGTGCACAAGCCCGCCAACCTCATCCTCGATGAACCCACGCGCGGGCTCGACATCTTCGCGGTGCGCCTTTTGCGCGAATTGCTGAAGCGCCTGCGCGCCGAGGGTCTCTGTATCCTCATGTCCAGCCACATCATGGCGGAAGTGGCCGAGCTCTCCGACGCCATCACCCTCATCGCCCATGGCCGCACCGTCACGACCGGCACGCCTGCCGAGATCTGCGCGCGCGCCGGCGTCACCTCGCTGGAAGACGCCATCGTCGCGCTCTCGGCGTCGACGCCCGAAAGGACAGCCGCATGACCGCCTTTATCGCCGCCTTCCGCAAGGAATGGCTGACCGCCATCCGCGAGCGCCGCGAACTCGCTTCGGCCTTTCTCTACGCGCTCGCAGGCCCGCTGCTCATCGCCGTTCTCATCTCCAGCACGGCACGCGACCTCTCCGACACCACGCCGCCCGCCTGGCGCTTCTGCGAAGCCTCCGCCGCGCCTGCGCCGCTCGCAGCCGCGCTGGAAGCAAAGGGTCTCGCGCAGTCGGCGGATGCAAAGCTCTGCCTCGATGTGCCGCAGGACTACGAGGCCGCGCTGGACGCCGGCCGCGCCAGCCGCATCGCGGTCGTCGTCGACCTCAACGCCGCCGACAAGGAAGCGCGCAAGATGAAGCTCGCGCTCGACGCCTACGGTGCCGAGCTGGCCGCCGCCCGCCTCGCCGCAGCCGGCGTCGCGGCGGACATCGCGGCCCCCCTCGCGGTCGAGCTTCGCAACACCTCCCATATCGGCGTCATGGCGAACCGCCTTGTCGGCGCGCTGGTCCTCTTCCTCATCTGCGCCCCGTTCTTCATCTGCCAGTCGACCGCCATCGACGCGACGGCGGGCGAGCGCGAACGGCGCGGGCTCGAGCCCATGCTCACCTTGCCCATGCCGCGCGCCGCGCTCATCCTCGCGAAGTTCGCCATCGCCTTCGCCATCGGCATCGCGGGCGCTTTCGCCACCATCGCCATCAGCCTTCTCGTCATCCGCAGGACGCCCATCGCCGATCTCGGCGTCGTCATGTCGCTCGACGTGAAGAC
>JAKOQZ010000200.1 GCA_029778105.1 Pseudomonadota bacterium
CCTCGGCGTTCATCCCGGCCGGGCACAAGGTCGGGCTTGTCGGCCGTAACGGCTCGGGCAAGACGACGCTGTTCAAGGCGATCCAGGGACGGATCGAGAGCGAGAGCGGCCGCATCACCCTGCCCAAGGGCCTGCGCATGGGCGGCGTGGCGCAGGAAGCGCCCGCCAGTCAGACCTCACTGCTGGACGTGGTGCTGGCCGCCAATACCGAGCGCGCGGCCCTGCTGGCCGAGGCGGAAACCGCCAAAGACCCGATGCGGGTCGCCGAAATCGAGATGCGCCTCGCCGATATCGGCGCGCATGCGGCCCCCGCCCGCGCGGCGGCGATTCTGGCGGGTCTCGGCTTCGGCGCGGACGACATTCATCGTCCGTGTGCGGATTTCTCCGGCGGCTGGCGCATGCGCGTGGCGCTGGCGGCGGTGCTGTTCTCGGAGCCCGACCTGCTGCTGCTGGACGAGCCGACCAACTATCTCGACCTTGAAGGCGCGCTGTGGCTTGAGGACTATCTCGCCACCTATCCGCACACGGTCCTGCTGATCAGCCACGACCGCGACCTGCTGAACCGTTCGGTCGATGCGATCCTGCACCTCGAGAACGGCAAGCTGAAGCTCTACACGGGCGGCTTCGACCGCTTTCAGCAGCAGCGCGCGATGCAGCTCGATCTGCTGCGCGCCGCCAAGACCAAGCAGGACGCGCAGGCCAAGCACCTGCAGGCCTTCGTCGATCGCTTCAAGGCGAAAGCCTCGAAAGCCAAGCAGGCGCAGAGCCGCGTGAAGGCGCTGGAGAAGATGCAGGCGATCCAGATCCCGCCCGAGGAACGCGTCGCGCCCATCGTCTTTCCGGAATGCGAGGAGATGTCGCCGCCGGTTCTGGTGTTCGACAATGTGACCACCGGCTATGGCGATCATGTCGTGCTGTCGAAGCTGAACATGCGCATCGACCCCGATGACCGCATCGCGCTGCTGGGCAAGAACGGCAACGGCAAGTCGACCTTCGCCAAGCTGATCTCGCAGCGCCTGAAAGCCATGAGCGGCAGCGTGGTGCGTTCGCCCAAGCTGCGCATCGGCTATTTCGCGCAGCACCAGGTCGACGAGCTCGACATGGACGGCACGCCCTTCAGCCATATGGCCAAGAAGATGCCGGACGCCATCGAGAGCAAGGTGCGCGCCCGCTGCGGCTTTTTCGGCTTCGGCGTCGACAAGGTGTTCACGAAGATCTCGGCCCTGTCGGGCGGCGAGAAGGCGCGGCTGCTGCTGGCGCTGGCGGCCTTCGACGCGCCGCACATCATGGTGCTGGACGAGCCGACCAACCATCTGGACATCGAAGCGCGCGCGGCGCTGATCGAGGCGATCGCCGCCTATGACGGCGCGGTGATCCTGGTCAGCCACGACCGCCACCTCATCGAGACCAGCGCCGACCAGCTGTGGCTGGTGGCCGACGGCCGCGTCGCGCCGTTCGAGGGCGATCTCGACGAGTACGAAGACTATGTTCTGGGTCGGAAGGGAAAGCCCGGCTCGCAGCAGGCGGCCGCCGCCGACAAGGCGAACAAGGCCGAGCAGCGCAAGGCCGCCGCCGGCAAGCGCCAGGAGCTGGCGCCGCTGAAGAAGAAGTCGGACGCGGCGGAGAAAGAGGTCACGCGCCTCACCGCCGAGATCGCCGCGCTGGACGTCAAGATGGCCGATGCCAAGCTCTACAAGGCCGATCCGTTCAAGCTGCTCGACATCACCAAACAGCGCGGCGAGCTGAAGAAGAAGCTGAGCGAGGCCGAGAGCCTGTGGGTGGAAGCGCTGGAAGCCTATGAAGAGGCCCAGCGCGAGGTCGCTTAGCGCCCCGCCAGACGCGCCTTGGCGGTCTGATACCAGCGCCTGTTGATCTTGCGCACGTGCGGGGGCGACGTCTCGATCGTCTTCACGATGGTCTGGAAATGGCCGCGCGCCTCGTCGCCCCGGCCGATCGTCTGGAGATATTCGGCGTAGCGGCAGAGCGCCTCAGGCCCGGCGAAATAGCGGATCACGCTTTCATATTCGGCCAGCGCCGCGTCCTGCTTCTTCTGCCCCGCCAGAGCGCGGGCAAAGAGCAGATGCCCCTGTTCGTCCGCGGCGCTGGGGTAATCCTTCTGGAAGCGATCGAGCACCGCTTCGGCCTCGGCGAAATTGCCGGTCTCGACCAGCGCGCGGGCGAAGCCCATCTGCAGGCGCGGATCGTCGGCGAAGCCGGTGGTGGACAGGTCGCGATAGATCGGCAGCCCCTCCTCCGCACGGCCGATGCGCAGATATTCGTCCGCCAGACGCTGGCGGGCATCGACCGAGTTCGAAAGCTCGGCCTCGTGCTTGAGCTTGCGGATGTGCCGCTCGGGATCGCGCAGATCGAGCGCGGCCTCTTTCACCCGCACCGCGTCGGGGCTGCCCAGCATTTCGGGCACAATGTTGACGACGATGTAGGCGATGGAGCCGATCAACGGCAGGAAGACGATGACATAGATCCACGGCATGAGATTGCCGTTGCGCGCCGCATGGATCACACAGGTCAACATCAGCAGGCCAAGCCCGCCCAGATAGAGATACGGCACCGGCCCCCCTCGCCGTCATTGCGCGCACACCTGATACAAGCCCGCGTATAGCGGCGGATGTGGTTTTTCGCACTGTGTCCAATCCGCTCAGTCCGAAATTTCCGCTGGAAACGGCCGCAATGATCTGCAATTGAGAATGCTTCCGAATTGCGATGATGAAAGCGGCGCACGATGCTGAGGTGGGTTCTTTTCCAGCTTCACTGGATATTCGGCATCACGGCCGGGCTGGTGCTGGCGCTGGTCGGGCTGACCGGCGCATTCCTCAGCTTTGAAGACGACATCCTGGAATGGATGAACCCCGGCGTGCTGACCGTGGCGGCGCGCGATGACGCCCCGCTTCTGACGCCCCAGCAGTTGATCGACGCCGTGAAGGCCGCCGATCCCGCAGCGAATATCAACGCCGTGACCGTGGCCGAGCCGGGACACCCCGCCTCGGTCGGGCTTGCGCCGGCCGGCGGTCAGGGCCGCGGACGCCAGATTCTGCTCGATCCCTATACCGGGGCCGAACTGGGCGAGCCGGCAGGCCGGGCTTTCTTCCAGTTCAGCGAACAGCTCCATCGCTGGCTGGTGATGCCCGGCGGCAATCAGGGCGTCGGCAAGATCATCGTCGGCGTCTCGACGATCATCCTCATCTATCTCGTCCTTTCGGGGCTCTATCTGCGCTGGCCGCTGCTCTGGACACGGCTGCGGATCTGGCTGAAGCCGAATTTCAAGGCGAAGGGCCGCGCGCTGTGGTGGTCGATCCACGCGGTGTTCGGCACCTGGGTTCTGGTGCTTTATCTGGTGATGGGACTGACCGGCCTGTGGTGGTCGTTCGAGTGGTATCGCAACGGCGCCTCGCTGCTGTTCACGGGCAAGCCGGCGGTGATCCAGCAGGGCCCCGGCGGCGGCGGCCCGGGCGGCGGACGCGGCGGCAATGCGGATGGCGCCCCACCCCCGCCAGCCGTCTCGCTCGATCCGGCATGGGCGAGCTTCCTCCAGATCACCGGCGGC
>JAKOQZ010000201.1 GCA_029778105.1 Pseudomonadota bacterium
ACGACGGCTTCCGCGCCCTTCACCGCCTCGGCGGCGGAGGTAAACGCCTTTGCGCCGTCGGCGACGGACTTCGCGAGCGCGGTCTGCGACAGGTCGAAGGCATGGACGGTGCGTCCGGCCTTGACCAGGTTCGCGGCCATGCCGGAGCCCATATTGCCAAGGCCGATGAAAGCGACGTGAGCCATGACTGCCCCCTACTTCATCGTCGGGATGATGAAGCTGGAATCGACGGCGGCGCCGCCGCTGGGCCAACGCTGGGTGACGGTCTTGACCTTGGTGTAGAAGCGCACGCCTTCGGGGCCGTGCTGGTTCATGTCGCCGAAGGCCGAGCGCTTCCAGCCGCCGAAGGTGTGATAGGCGACTGGCACCGGGATCGGCACGTTGATGCCGACCATGCCGACTTCCACGCGCGCCGCGAACTCGCGCGCCGCCTCGCCGTTGCGGGTGAAGATGGCGACGCCGTTGCCGTACTGATGCTTGGTGGGTAGCGCGATCGCCTCCTCGAAGCTCTGCGTCCGGGCGATCTGGAGGACGGGTCCGAAGATCTCCTCCTGATAGGTCTTCATCTCGGGCTTCACATGGTCGAACAGCGTCGGGCCGACGAAGAATCCGCCCTCGTGGCCCTGCAGCTTGAAGCCGCGGCCGTCGACGATCAGCTCCGCCCCTTCCTTCACACCAAGGTCGATATAGCTTTCGATCTTGGCCTTGTGGGCGGCGGTGACCACGGGGCCGTAATGCGCATCCGTGTCCGTCGAGACGCCGACGCGCAGGCCGGCGATGGCGGGCAGCAGCTTTTCCTTCAGCGCCTCGGCGGTCTTGTCGCCGACCGGCACGACGACCGGCAGCGCCATGCAGCGCTCGCCCGCCGAGCCATAGGCCGCGCCGACGAGATCGGCGACGGTCTGGTCGAGATCGGCGTCGGGCAGCACGATGCCGTGGTTCTTGGCCCCGCCCATCGCCTGCACACGTTTCCCCGCCGCAACGCCGCGCTGATAGACATAGTGCGCGATGTCGGACGAGCCGACGAAGCTGACCGCCTTGATGTCCGGATGGTCGAGGATGGCATCGACCGCTTCCTTGTCGCCCTGCACGACATTGAGCACGCCGTCGGGCAGGCCCGCTTCCTTCATCAGTTCGGCCAGGCGCACCGGCACCGACGGGTCGCGCTCCGAGGGCTTCAGGATGAAGGCGTTGCCGCAGGCGATGGCGACGCCGAACATCCACATCGGGATCATGGCGGGAAAGTTGAACGGCGTGATGCCGGCGACGATGCCGAGCGGGCTGCGCATCGAATAGACGTCGATCCCCGGCCCGGCGCCCGTGGTGTATTCGCCCTTCAGCAGATGCGGGATGCCGCAAGCGAATTCGATGACTTCCAGGCCACGCTGGATGTCGCCCTTTGAGTCGGCGATGACCTTGCCGTGCTCGGACGAAAGCAGATGCGCCAGCTCGTCCATGTTGGCTTCCAGCAGGCGCTTGAATTCGAACATCACGCGGGCGCGGCGCTGCGGGTTGGTCGCCGCCCAGCCGGGCTGCGCCGCCTTGGCCGACTCGATGGCGGCCTCCAGATCGGAGGCCGTGGCGAGCTGCACGCGCGCCTGCACCTTGCCGGTATTGGGATCGAAGACATCGCCGAAGCGCGTGCCCGCGCCTTTGACCGACTTGCCGGAAATATAGTGGACGATGTCGCGCATGCCGGCGTGTCTCCTGCGTGGATTGATTTGAGACGACTCTAGCACCCGGGCGGCGGACTGGCGTATTGCAAAATTGCATGTTCCAATTTGCACAAATGCAAATACAGGCGCCGCCGCATGGATAACTGGGACGATCTTCGCGTTTTCCTCGTCGCTGCGCGTTCGGGCTCGCTTACCGCGGCGGGGCGCGAGCTGGGGGTCGACACCGCGACGGTCGGTCGGCGCATCGCGCGGCTCGAAACGCGCCTGCGGGCGACGCTGGTCGTGCGCACCGCAAGCGGGATCGAAACGACCGCGGCGGGCGCCCGCCTGATGCAGTCGGCGGCGGATGCCGAGCTGACCTTGCGCACCGCCTTCGCCGGCGCGGCGCGCGACAGCGCCGGCGGCACGGTGCGCATCTCGGCGGCCGAAGGCTTCGGCACGGCGATCGTCGCCCCCGCCCTGCCCGGCCTGCGCGCCCGCCGCCCGGGGCTGGAGATCGAGCTGGCGGCCAATCCCGGCTTCCTGTCGCCGGCGACGCGCGAGGTGGACATCGCCATCACGCTGTCGCCGGCCAAGGATGCGCGGCTGCTGGCGGAGCCGCTCACCGACTATCAGCTCGCGCTCTACGCCGCGCCCGGCTTGGTCGCGCGACACGGCGAGATGCGCACGGTGGCCGATCTCGGCGCGGTCGATATCGTCGGCTATGTCGACGACTTCATCTATGCGCCCGAGCTGCGCTATCTCGACGAGATCGGCATCACGCGACGGCCCGCGCTGGCGAGTTCGTCGATCCGCGCCCAGCGCGAGATCATCGCCGCCGAAGGCGGGGTCGGCGTGCTGCCGTGCTTTCTGGCCGACGGTCTGGTGCGCGTATGCCGACGCGAAGCGCTGCTCACGCGCCGCTGGTGGCTGAACACGCATCGCGACATCGCCGAGACTGCGCGCATCAAGGCGGTGAAAAGCTGGGTCCGCAAACTGGCGCGCGACCAGCGGAGCGCTTTGATGCCCTTCGCGGCTTAGGCGCTGTTCCGGCGAAGGCTGGCCGCCAGGTGCCGGAGCGGCGGCGACAGCGACGCGGCGGTCGTCCCCGTCCCTCCTTCCAGAGCGGCGAGATACCGCCGCGCGAAGGCGGCCGCCGTGCCGGCGAATACTTTCGCCCTCAACGCGCCATGGCGCGCCCGGCGCTCGTCTGCGCCCATCACCAGCGCCTGGTGCATGGCGTCGGCGATCTCATCGGGATCATAGGGGTTTATGACCAGCGCCTCGGTCAGCTCCTCGGCCGCCCCCGCAAAACGCGACAGGATAAGCACGCCCGGATCGCGCGGGTCCTGCGCCGCCACGAACTCCTTGGCCACCAGGTTCATGCCGTCATGCAGCGGCGTCACAACGCCGATCCGCGCGATGCGGAAGAAACCGGAGATGACGTTGCGCGGCGCCGCGCGGGTCAGATAGCGCAGCGGCGTCCAGTCGAACTCGGAAAAGCGGCCGTTGACGTCGCCCGCCTGCCGGTCGAGCTCGCGCGCCAGTTCGCGATAGGCGACGACGTCTTCGCGCGAGCGCGCCGCGATCTGCAGGAAGCTGATCTTCTGAAGATGCTCGGGATGCCGCGCGAGAAGGCGGGCATAGCCCTCGAAGCGATTGGGCAGTCCTTTGGAATAATCCAGCCGGTCGACGCCGATCGCGAGGGCGCGGCCGTGCAGGCTGCTGAGCAGCCGCTCGGCCTCGGCAGAGCGCGCCGCGCGTATCGCGTCGCGTTCGAAGGGGGCGGCGTCGATGCCGATGGGCGCCGCGATGACGCGCGTGGTGCGGCCCGCGTGGCGCACATGTTCGCCGTCGACCGCCGCGTCCAGCCAGCGCGCCGCGCCATCGCGGAAGTCGCGGGCAAAACCTTCGGTCTGGAAGCCTGCGACATCGTAGTGGGTGAGATCGTTCAGCATCTCGCGCGCCACCGGCAATGTCGCGACGAAGGAGGCGGGCGCGAACGGGATGTGGAGAAAGAAGCCGAGGCGGTTGGCGATGCCCGCCGCGCGCAGATACCGCGCGAGCGGGATCAGGTGATAGTCGTGGACCCAGATGACGTCGCCGGGCTCGACAAGCTTCGCGAGCGCCCTGGCCAGCTTTTCGTTCACCGCGAGATAGCCGGCATAGTCCTCGCGGCGGAATTTCATCAGCGCGGGGCGGAAATGGAAGAGCGGCCACAGCGCGCCGTTCGCATATCCCACGTAGAACTGCTCATAGTCGCGCCGCGTCAGATCGAGCGTCGCGTAGGTGACCCCGCGCGACGCGACCAGAGCCGGCGTCTCCGCCGCGTCCTCCGCGATGCGGCCGCTCCAGCCGAACCATGTCGAACCGGGGGTCAACACATCCTTCAGCGCGACGGCGAGGCCGCCGGCCTGCGCGGCGCGCGTCTTGGGCACGGGGACGCGGTTGGAGACGACTATGAGGCGCGCCACAGGCCCGCCTCCCAGCTGCGCGACAGGCGCATGGCGCACAGGATGAGCCCGACCTGCGAATAGGTCTGCGGGAAATTGCCCCACAATTCGCCGGTGCGCGGATCGACGTCTTCCGACAGCAGGCCGACATGATTGCGGCGCGCCAGGATATTCTCGAACAGCTCGCGCGCTTCCTCGACGCGCCCGACCGCAGCCAGCGCCTCGATGTACCAGAACGTGCACAGCAGAAAGGCGTTGTCGGGGGCGCCGAAATCGTCGGCCTCGTCATAGCGCAGCAGAAAGCCATTGCGCATCAGCCGCCGCTCGACCACCTCCAGCGTCTTGAGGAAGGCGTCGTGGGTGGCCGGTAACAGCCCGATCTCGGGCAGGACCAGGCTCGATGCGTCTGCGACCGGCATGTCCAGCGCGCCGGATACCCACCCTTCGCCGGGAACGATGGACCGGCGCAGCACCTCGCGGCGCAGCACCTCGGACCGGGCGAGCCAGTCGTCGCCTTCGCCCGCCCGGCCGATCCGTTTGCCGATCAGGCCGACGCGGTGCATCGCCGCCCAGCTCATCGCGGCCGTATAGGTGTGCGCCCGCGCGCGCCCGCGATATTCCCACAGCCCGGCATCGGGGCTCGTCGCATCGCGCTCGGCCCGGCGCGCGACGACGCGGAGCAGATTGTAGAGCCCGTCGCCGCCCGGCGTCAGCCGCGCGTCGTAGAAGAGCTGCGCCGCCGACATGACGATCGAGCCATAGCCGTCGTTCTGGGTCTGGGTGGCGGCTTCGTTGCCCACCCGCACCGGCCCCATGCCGCGATACCCGGCCAGCGCCACGGCCTGCCGCTCGGTCAGATCGGCGCCCGGCGCGATGGCGAAGAGCGGCGCGACAGGCCCTTCGATATCGCGCTCCACCGCATCGACCACGAAGCGCACGAAGCCTTCCATGGTCCGTGTCGCGTTGAGGCGGTTGAGCGCGTTCACGGTGAAGAAGGCGTCGCGCAGCCAGCAGAAACGATAGTCCCAGTTGCGCTCGGTGCCGGCCGCTTCGGGGATGGAGGTCGTCAGGGCGGCGACGATGGCGCCGGTATCCTCATAGCTGCAGAGCTTGAGCGTGATGGCGGCGCGGATCACCGCCTCCTGCCAGTCGAAGGGGATGTTGAGGCTGCGGACCCAGTCGGACCAATAGCTGCGCGTCTGCCCCAGGAACGAGGCGCTCAGCTGGTCGGGATTGTCGCTGAGCGGCTCGTCGGCGCCGAAAAACAGGCTGACCGGGCGGTCCAGCCCGAACTCGCTCTCGCCCGTGAGATAGGCGACCGGCGCATCGGTGGTAAGGCGCAGCGCCTCATCGCCGTCGGTCCAGCGGACATGATTGCTGCCGATCTTGGGCCGGGGCTGGCGCGCACCGTAACCGAAGGAAGGCCGCACGCGGATCGTCACACGCGGGCGTCCGGCGAGCGGCTCGATGCGGCGCACCAGGGTGCGCGGCCGGAACGTCCGGCCATAAAGGGTGAAACGCGGCGCGAAATCGAGAATGCGCACGACGCCGCCCTGATCGTCGCTCAGCACGGTCTCCACGATCGCCGTATTCGCCAGATAGCTTTGCCTCGCTTCGGTCTGGCCGCGCAGCACCACATCCATAAAGCCGGCATCGGGCGCATCCCCGCCCAGCAAGGCGTGAAAGGCCGGATCGCCGTCGAGCCGGGGAAAGCACGACCAGACATGACGGCCCTGCCGGTCGATCAGCGAGGCGATGGCGCAATTGCCGACCGGGGCGAGATCGAGCGCGCTCATGCCGCACCTCGCGTCACCCATGCGCGCACTTCGGCGGGCGAGCCCCCGAAATCGTCACGCACGCGCAGCCCGAAGCCGCCAAGGCCGCGCGCCATCGCGATACCGTCCTCATCCGTCACGTCGTCGCCGACAAAGACCGGCACGCGGCCGGCAAAGGGCGGCGTCTCCATCAGCAGGGCGACCGGGCGGCGCTTCGAGGCGGCGCTTGGCATCACCTCATAGGCCATGTGCGCGCAGAGGACGACGAAGCCTTCCTGTTCCAGACCCGGCAGCCCGCAGGCCAGGGCGCGCGCTTCATCGCCGCGCTCCGGCGCCAGCCGGTAGTGGACGACGACGGAGTGCGGCTTTCTCTCGATCACGAATCCCGGCGTGCGCTCAGCCGCAACCTCCAGCTGGTGCAGCCACAGACGCGGCACCATGGGTGTGCGAGTCTCGTCCAGCGTACCGTCCGGCAGGCGGACGACGGTGCCGTGCTCGGCTCCGGCAGGCGCGCAATAAGGCGTCAGAAGATGGTCGATGACGCCAAGGGCGCGCCCGCTGACAACCGCGACTGCGCCGCCCAGCCGGCGGCTCAGCGCGTCCAGGGCTCCCGGCAGGCCGGCGGGAACCGAGACCAGATCGGGTTTGGCGGCCAGATCCAGCAATGTACCGTCAAGATCGAGAAACAATGCCCAGTCGGGCTGGATTTCCGGCGGATGCGCCAATCCGTCACCTCCCAGTATCGCAATGCAGCAAAAAACGGCTCAGGAACCCCGGGGTTCCCGAAATTCGGGCGAAAGTCGCACCGCGGCAGCGCGGTGTCATAGAACTGTCACGCAGCCGACATAGACCCTTGATGCCGACCGCCTAGAGGCAGCGCCACAGGGGTTTTAACGGGCCGTTAATGCGACGGCCACCCCCGAACGATCCAAGGGGATTTGCCTTATGAAAATACTCAGCGCCGTTGCTGCTGCGCTGCTCGCCTCGGTCGCCTGCGCGGCCGTCGCCAGCGCCAACGAACTCGACTCGCGTTACCAGCCCTACGCGCCGGTCGCCGGCGTCTCCGGCTCGCTCAAGTCGATCGGTTCGGACTCGCTCAACAACCTGATGACCCTTTGGGCCGAGGATTTCCGCAAGGTTTATCCGAGCGTGACGATCGAGATCGAAGGCAAGGGTTCGTCGACCGCTCCGCCGGCCCTGATCGCCGGCACCGCCCAGCTCGGCCCGATGTCGCGCCCGATGAAGGCCGCTGAAAGCGACCAGTTCGAAGCGAAGTACGGCTACAAGCCGACCGCGGTGCGCGTCGCCGTCGACACGCTGGCCGTGTTCGTGAACAAGGACAATCCCCTCTCCTGCCTGTCGCTGACGCAGCTCGATTCGATCTTCTCGGTCAGCCGCAATCTCGGCGGCCAGGCGATCGACACCTGGGACCAGGCCGGCGGCACGGGCGATTTCGCCGGCAAGCCGATCTCGCTCTTCGGCCGTAACGCCGCCTCGGGCACCTACGGCTATTTCAAGGAAGTCGCGCTCGGCAACGGCGACTACCGCGCCACGGTGAAGGAACAGCCGGGTTCGTCGGCGGTCGTCCAGGGCGTCGCTGCGGACAAGTTCGCGATCGGCTATTCGGGCATCGGCTACAAGACCGCCGACGTCCGCGCCATCCAGGTCTCGGGCCGCGACGGCCAGTGCTACGAGCCCAACCAGGACAACGCGTATAAGGGCCTCTACCCGATCACGCGCTTCCTCTACATCTACGTCAACAAGAACCCCTCGGCGCCGCTCGACCCCGTGCTGCGCGAGTTCTTCAAGTTCGCGCTCTCGGCCGACGGTCAGGACGACACGAACAAGGACGGCTACTTCCCGATGCCGTACGTCTTCAGCCAGGAAGACGTGGCGAAGGTCAGCCAGTAACGCTCGACTGATCTACCGGCGGCGGGCCACGGGGGCGGCCCGCCGAACCGGCGCTGAGCCCCCATTTGCTTTGCGCCGCAGGAACCACCGATGACCGACGCGACCTCGCCGAGCCCCGAACCCGTTCGGCGGTCTGTCATCTACCAGCGGCCGAAATCGACCTCCAAGCGCGTCCTGTTCATGGACCGCTTCGCCGACCGCGCCATCACGGTCGGCGGCCTTTTCGTCATCATCGCGGTCTTCGCGATCATGGCCTTCCTTTTCTGGGTCTGCCTGCCGCTGCTCAGCTCGGGCGATCTTGAAAGCCGCGCCGGCTTCACCCTGCCCCACCACGCGGGCCAGACCTACGCAGCGGCACAGACCGACGAACAACTGACCATCGCGCTCGACCTCGCCCCCGACGGCTCCATCGAGGCGTTCCACGCGCCGACCGGCAAGGCGCTGCCGGCGCCGGCCTTCGATCTGGGCGGCAAGAGCGCCACCGCCATCGGCAAGACGCTGCAGGGCGGCGACATCATTTTCGGCTTCGACGACGGCACGGTACGCGTCGGCACGCTGCAGCTCAAGCAGCTGGTCGTGCAGGAGGACGCCATTCCGGCCGGCGCGACGACCCTCGACGAGCGCGATGTGACGGCCAACGGCGCCGTTTTCTCCAGGATTCCCGGCCAGTTCCGGCGCACGACCATCGAAACGGCGCTGGAAGCGCCCGCCCAGGTCGCACCGGCCGGCACCCCCATCCTCAAAGTCGACTACCGCGTCTCCGGCACCGCCGAACGGCCGCTGAAAACCTTCGTCACGCTCGACGCGGCCGGCACGATCCGGCTCAGCCAGGCCGCCTCCACCGTCAACATGATGACGGGCGAGACCACCTCCGACATCACCTCGTCCGAAATCCCGACCGACGTTTCGGCCGCCGACGTCGTCGCGCTGCTGCTCAACGCCGACGGCACGCGCGTCATCATCGGCCTGAAGGACGGCACGCTGCTGCGCTTCAACACGCGCGACTTCAAGGCGCCCAAGGAAGTGGAGCGCGCCCGCACGCTGGAAAACGGCGAGACGCTCAGCGCCCTCGCCTATCTCAACGGCGACAATTCGCTGATCGTCGGCGGCTCCGACGGGTCGACCGCCGTCTGGTTCGGCGTCGACCGCAAGAGCCCCGACACCGCCGACGGCATCGTCCTGACCAAGGTGCATGCCGATTTCGAGCCGATGCCCAGCGCGGTGACCGATATCCGCGTCAGCCAGCGCACCCGCATGTTCCTGACGGCCGACGCGTCGGGCGAAATCTGGGTGCGGCACGCCACGACCGAACGCACGCTGCTCAAACTGCCCGAACCGCCGGACGCCGCCGGGCTTTCCGCCGTCATCTTCGCCCCGCGCGATAACGCAGTGATGGGCGTCGGCAAGAACGGCCAGGTCGCGCTGTGGCGCATCGACATTCCCCATCCCGAGACCACGGTGCAGTCGCTGTTCGGCAAGGTCTGGTACGAGGGCTATAGCGAGCCCGACTATGTGTGGCAGTCGACCGCCAGCCAGGACAGCTTCGAGCCCAAGCTCTCGCTCGTTCCCCTGATCTTCGGCACGTTCAAGGCCGCGATCTACGCGCTGCTGCTGGCGGTGCCCATCGCCCTCTTCGCCGCGATCTATACCTCTGAGTTCCTGCACTGGAAGGTGCGCGCGGTCGTCAAGCCGGTGATGGAGCTGATGGCGACGCTGCCGTCGGTGGTGATCGGCTTCATCGCGGCGCTGGTGCTCTCGCCCATCGTGGAGAACTGGATCGCGGCCATCGTCATCGCCTTCGCCGTAATCCCGCTGACGCTGATCGGCGCGGCGTTCCTGTGGCAGATCCTGCCGGCGCGCACGGCGCTGCTGCTGGACGGCGTACCCAAGCTCATCTTCTTCTTCGTCGCGGTCATTCTGGGCGTCTGGGGCGCGGTCTCCATCGGACCGATGTTCGAAGCCGCATTCTTCAACGGCGATTTCCGCCAGTGGACGACCGGAGAGGGCTCGGGCCAACCCTTCCTGTTCCTCGTGCTGATCCCGCTCTCGGCGCTGGTGGTCTTCCTGGGCTGGCGGGTGATCGACGGACTGATCGGCTATCGCCCCTGGATGCGGCAGCAGGGCGATGTCGGCGCCGGCGCGGTGGAGTTCGTACGCTGGGCGGTCCTCATTGTCGCAACCCTCGCTCTCGCGTGGGGTTTCGCCGGGGTGCTGACCGGCGCCGGCCTCGACGCCCGCGGCGGCATCATCGGACCTTACGTCCAGCGCAACACGCTGATCGCCGCCTTCGCGATCTCGTTCGCGCTGATCCCCATCATCTACACGATCGCCGAAGATGCGATGAACACCGTGCCCGAACATCTGCGGGCCGGCAGCCTCGCCTGCGGCGCCTCGCGCTGGCAGACGGCGCGCTGGATCATCGTGCCGACGGCCGGATCGGGCATCTTCTCGGCCATCATGATCGGCCTCGGCCGCGCCGTCGGCGAGACGATGATCGTGGTGATGGCCACCGGCAACACGCCGGTCACCGACTTCAACCTGTTCAACGGCCTGCGCGCGCTGTCCGCGAACATCAACGTGGAGCTGCCCGAGGCGGTGAAGGACTCGACCCTCTACCGCACGCTGTTCCTCTGCGGCCTCGTGCTCTTCGCCCTCACCTTCATCATCAACACCGTCGCCGAGATGGTGCGTCAGCGCTTCCGCAAGCGCGCGGCGCAGCTCTGACATGGACAAACCGGACATGACCGACATTACGGCTCCGAAAACGTCCACCGTGGCGCGCGCCGGGGCAGGACGCCGACGCAACTACGCCACCGATCTGGCCGCGCGCGGCGAACCCATGGTGTGGGCGATGGGCGGCTCGCTCGCCATCGGCCTGCTGATGATCGTGGGTATTCTCGGCCTCATCGCCTGGATGGGCTTCACCACGTTCTGGCCGCAGCCGGTGGCTGTGGTGACCGGCCGGGACGGCACGGTGATCGCCGGCGAGGTTTTCCGCTCCGAGACCTACAAGCCTTCGGAAGACCAGATCAAAGCGATGCCGGCGGACGAACAGAAAATCGTCGCGGATGCCCTCGGCTATGCCGACCGCACGCTCTATCGCGTCGGCAATTTCGATCTCTACGGCGAAGACTTCCAGTGGCGGAACCGCTTCGATGTCGCTTCGGTCGACTACCCCGCCGACTTTTTCTACATCGAACGGCAGGAATGGGGCGTCTTCATCGGCCGCGTCGCCGCGATGTCGCTCAACGGCGCCGAGACCGCGACGCCCTCGGTCGACGCGCTGAACGAAGCGGTTTCGGCCGGTCAGGCGCGCCGCGCCGAGATCATCCGCCTGAAGACCGAAGAGATCGGCCGCAACAGCGAAGAGATCGAGGAGCTGCGTCTCGAAGCGAAGAGCGCCGCGCTGAGCTATGGCGCGGCGGACCCACGCACCGCCGAAGTCCAGGCCGACGTTGCGGCGAAAAGCCGGACGCTGGAAGAGGAATCGGCGCAGCTCAACACGCGGCTCGCCGAGCTCCAGGCGGAGGACGCCAAGTATTTCGTCACCCTGGCCGATGTCGGCGGCCAGACGAAGACGCAGCCGCTCTCCACGATCGTGCGTCTCTACAAGCCGAACGACCTGAGCTTCTTCCAGAAGCTGGGCGTCTATTTCTCACGCTGGGGCGAGTTCATTTTCGCGGAGCCGCGCGAGGCCAATACCGAAGGCGGCGTGTGGCCGGCCATCGTCGGCACGCTGGCGATGACGGTGCTGCTCTCGCTTCTGGTCGCGCCGTTCGGCGTGATGACGGCGCTCTATCTGCGCGAATACGCCAAGCAGGGCCGCCTCGTCTCGTTCGTGCGCATCTGCGTCAACAACCTCGCGGGCGTGCCCTCCATCGTCTACGGCGTCTTCGGGCTCGGCTTCTTCTGCTATGTGCTGGGCGGCACGATCGATCAGCTCTTCTTCCCCGAGAAGCTGCCCTCGCCCACCTTCGGCACCGGCGGCGTTCTGTGGGCGGCGCTGACACTGGCGCTGCTGACCGTGCCGGTGGTGATCGTCGCGACGGAAGAGGCGCTCGCCGCCGTGCCGCGCTCGATGCGCGAAGGCAGCCTCGCCTGCGGCGCGTCGAAATGGCAGACCATCCGCTGGATCGTGCTGCCGCGCGCCATGCCCGGCATCATGACCGGCCTCATCCTCGCCATGGCGCGCGGCGCGGGCGAGGTGGCGCCGCTGATGCTGGTGGGCGTGGTCAAGCTGGCGCCGGAGCTGCCGATCGACCTCTCCTTCCCCTTCGTCCATCTCGACCGCTCGTTCATGCATCTGGGTTTCCACATCTTCGACGTGGGCTTCCAGTCGCGTAACGCCGAGGCCGGCCGCCCGATGGTCTACGTCACCACGCTGCTGCTTATCGCGGTCATTCTCATCATGAACGCCACGGCGATCAGCATCCGCAGCCGCCTGAAACGCCGCTTCGCCGGCAGCCAGTTCTAGAACGACAGGTCACGCACATGAGCGCCGCCGCCGAAATGCAAGCCCCCGTCCCACCGCAGGTGGACGAGTACGGCTATGAGCCGACCAGCTATCACGTGAAGGAAGGCGACAAGGGCGCCAATCTCACCATCGAGAATTTCAGCCTCTGGTACGGCCAGTCCCGCGCGCTGTGGAACGTGAACCTCAATTGCCAGAAGGGCATGGTCACGGCGCTGATCGGACCTTCGGGCTGCGGCAAGTCCACCCTGCTGCGCTCGCTCAACCGCATGAACGATCTGGTCGACGGCGTGCGTACCGACGGGCAGGTCTCGCTCGACGGCATGCCGATCTTCGGGCACAGCGTCGACGTCATCGCGCTGCGCAAGCGCATGGGCATGGTGTTCCAGAAGCCCAACCCCTTCCCCATGTCGATTGCCGAGAACGTCACCTACGCGCTCAAGGTCGACGGCGTCACCGACAAGCATGTCCTGGCGGAATCGGTCGAGGCCGGCCTTCGCGGCGCGGCGCTGTGGGACGAAGTGAAGGATCGCCTCAACGAGAGCGCGCTCGGCCTCTCGGGCGGCCAGCAGCAGCGCCTCTGCATCGCGCGCGCCATTGCCGGCAACCCGGAAGTGCTGCTGATGGACGAACCCTGCTCGGCGCTCGACCCGATCGCCACCATGAAGATCGAGGATCTCATCGACGAGCTGAAGGGCACCTACACGATCCTGATCGTGACCCACAACATGCAGCAGGCGGCGCGCTGCTCGGACAACACCGCCTTCATGTATCTCGGCCGTCTCATCGAGTACGGCGAGACCGACACGATCTTCACCAACCCCAAGCTCAAGCGCACCGAAGACTACGTCACCGGCCGCTTCGGCTGACCCCTTCGAACAGGTTCGCGATTTCGGCCGTCGTTTCCGCGACGGCCGTTTCGTTTTGGGCGGTGCGCGCCAGGATCAGCGCGCCCTGAAAGGCGGCGATCGCCGTGAGCGCCAGCGACGCGGCGCGCGCCGGATCGGCGCCGTCACGCTCCAGCGCCGACGCAAAAACATCGACCCAGTCCTGAAAGACGGCCCGCCCGGCTGCGGTCACCGGCTGAGTGGCGGGCGCCAGCTCCAGGATCGTCGTGGCGATGGGGCAGCCTTCGCGATAGCCGGATCTGGCGAACCACCCCGCCAGCAACCGGCCATAGGCGCGGATCGCAGCCGCCGCCGTCACATTCTGCGCCGTCAGCGCCTTCAGCGTCGCGGTCACCACGCCCCCCGCGTGCCTGACCGCCTCTGCGGCGATCTCGGCCTTGCCGCCGGGAAAGTAGTGGTAGAGCGAGCCCTTGGGCGCCCCACTCACCGCCACGATCTCGTTCGTGCCCGTTGCGGCATAGCCGTTGCGGCGGAACAGCATGGCCGCCGTCCGCACGATCCGTTCGCGATGTTTGGGCTGCGTCGTCATTGTCGTTCCCGGAAAGCTATATAGACTGGTCTAATATATCGTAAATAGCCGTAATGGCGGGGAAAAATGAGCGATCACCCCCTCGAAGTGCCAGAGGGCTTCACACCTCACGGCCGCCACAGCCCGTTGACCGAGCCGTGGGAGCCGCTCTTCTCACGCGTGCTGGACAGCGCGGTCATTCTTGGCCTGCATGTCCGTTCCGCCCACACCAACTCGCGCGGCATGGTGCATGGCGGGCTGATCTCGGCGCTGGCCGACAACGCGATGGGGCTGTCGTGCGGACGCCATCAGCCCGAAGGCACGCGGCTGGTCACAGCCAGCCTGGCCGTCGATTTCCTGGGCCCCGCCACCATCGGACAATGGCTGACGGTGGAGACGGACTTCGTGAAGCCGGGGCGGACGCTCAGTTTCGCCCAGTGTTTTGTGAAGGCTGACGGCAAGCCCGTCGCCCGGGCGAATGCGAGTTTCGCGGTCGCCCGCCCGGCCAACAGCGGCGCGCCTTGAGAACGACAAAGGCCCCGGTGTCTCCACCGGGGCCCTTGCTGCTTTGAAGGGGCAGTAGAAGCTTAGAACGCGAACTGGGTGCGGATCGCGAACGTGTCGTATTCCTGGCCGATATTCGGATAGGCCGACGACGGGGCGGTCGGGTTGGTCGACGAGCTCAGCGCAACCGACGACAGACGGTCGATGTCCACATGCTGGTACTGGAACATCAGACGCATGTTGTTGTTCAGATACCAGTTGAGCGCGACGGTCGAGATCGCCTGCTTGCCGCCGCGGATTTCGCCGTTGTTGGCGATCGGGGCGGTGCCTTCGGCGCCGACATTGAAGTTCAGATCGACGACCGAGTAGCGGGCCGCGATTTCCCAGGTGCCCCAGGTGCCGCCCGTGGAGAACGGCGAAGCGGGCTTGGGCGCGCCGAACTGCATGCGCGAGTTCGACGATCCCTGTGCGCCGTAACGCTTGGTCTCGCCGGTCAGGATGTACGACGCCATCACGTAGTAGCCGGAGAAATCCGGGTCCGGCGCGACGGTGTTGCAGCTCGCGCAGAGCTGATCGCGCTCCACGCCCCACTGGAAGTACTCGCCGGAGGTGTAGAAGTTCTTGTAGCGCACGCCCGCTTCCAGACCCCACATCCAGGCGCTTTCGGCCGGGATGTTGCCGGTGGCGACCAGACGCTCGCCGGCGACGCGCAGTTCGGGGCGGTCGCGGAAGTTCAGGTTGCGCGCGGCGAAGAGCGCCGTCGGTGAAGTGCGGTCGACGCCGCCCATCGACAGAATGGTCGCCGCGTTGGCGCCCAGATGCACGTCCCAGTCCGTGTTCTTGAAGACGCGGGCGGCGACGCGGCCGAGCAGATGATCGCGGTCGTCGGCAGCGGCGTTGCGCGAGCCGATGGTCGACGTCGTGTAGGCGACGTTGACCATGAAATCCATCTTCTCGCCCTGCTTGAGGTAGGTCGCCTCGATGCCCTTGCGGGCGTCGGAACCGCCGAACTCGCCGATCAGCGCATTCACGACGGCGGCGCGCTCAAGGAAGGTGATGTCGTTCGACGAGGTGGAGTCGTCGAGCGTGAAGGTCGGCTGGATCGCGCCGACGTTCAGGCGGATCTCGGGCGTCGGGTTGTAGGCGACGCGCATGATGTTGATCGAGCCGGCGTCTTCAGCCTCGGCGCCGCCGAAGTTGAAGCGCATTTCGTAGTCGAAATCGCGGAAGAACTTGCCTTCGACACCGAACTGGGCACGGCGGAAATACGACCCCGAACCGAGGTCGCGCACGTTCTGACCGTCGACGACATACGGCACGTCGTTGCCGGGCGACTGCGAATAGGTGCCGGCGTCGAAGTGGAACCGGCCGCGCACGGCCAGCGAGAAACGGCCGTCGCCGGTCGTGATGACCGGGCGGGCATTGTCGAAGCTCAGCTGCACCGCATCGGCGCGCTGCTGCAACGCATTGATCTTGGAACCCTGGCTGATCTCGAGATCCTGGACGCGCTGTTCCAGCGCCGCGTTGCTGCCGGCCGGGGCCGACGCATTCTGCTTTTCCAGTTTCTCCAGACGACCCATGATCGCCTCGTACTGCTCGCGCGTCATCGTGACGGTTTCGGCCTTCTTGGCGAGCGCGGGCGAGACCAGCGCGGCGGCCGTCAAGGCCGTGCACGCCAGCATGCTCAACTTAAGTCTCATACAAACCCCCTTGGTCCGCAGGGCGCGGACTCGTTCCTGCGAGGGGGCTTGTGCGGTGCGGCGATAACGCCCGGATGACACGCCCGTGACGTTCACATGACACCGGCACCGGGGCTGTGGATGGTGACCTGGAAGACACGGGGCTGAGAAAGAGATTCAGGAGCGAATCCTGTTCACACCCTCGCCGGCGTCTTCAGAGATCGATTCAAGTCCGCAATCCCGAGTCATTTCAAAGTCTTGGGGCGAGATCCTGCGAGTTTGAATCCGGGCCACCCCGGCATGGCCCTGAATCCCGGATGCCACACCGGCACCGTACCGCATGCACCACATCCCCTTGCGTCACCCGGATCAGCCCCGCGACCTCATCACTCCGGAGCGCCGGCCGTGTCTGTCAAAATGCGGCTGCGCCAATCACACGACCTTCACCACGTGCGGGCAAAATTGCGCAGACTGTTCAGGCGTCACTTGATCCTGCAGCGGCGCGAAAATATCTCGGCCCGCTATATCGGACTGGAATATCGACACCCGCATGCTGGACGTTCGAATGCTCTGCCTGGCCGCCCTGATGGGACGCGAAGCCAGCGGCTATGACATCAAGAAGGACCTCGAAAAGGGCTCGGCGACCGGCCTGATCGACGCGTCTTTCGGCTCGATCTACCCCGCGCTTGCGCGCCTCGCGAATGAGGGCTTCGTCGCCGTGCGTAGCGAAGGCGCCCGGGGGCGGGACAAGAAGATCTACGCCATGACGCCCGAGGGCCGGGCCTATTTCCTGCGCACGCTGGCCGGCCCCCTGCCCGACGAAAAATACCGTTCGCCCTTCCTTTTCGCGATGTTGTTCGCCGACGAACTGCCGCGCGCGCGGGTGCGGGCGATGATCGACCGGCAGATCGCGCTGTGGGAAGACAAGATCCAGGCGATCGACACGCTCACCGGCCAGCAGCCCGCCTGCGCCGGCGAGAATTTCGTCAACGGGCTCGGCATCGCCACACTGAAGGCCGGTCTCGACTACCTGCGGCGTCACAGGGCGGCCGTCGAAAAGGCGGCCCAGGGCGAACCCAGCCCTGTCGGCGCGCCATCGTCTCAAACGTCTTACCCGGGGGCCGCCGCACCGGCGGCCGAGTAGAGGATATCATGTCGATCGCAGATCGCCTGCGGGCCACGAGAGACCGGCTGAACAAGCCCGCCTATATCGCGCTGATCATTCTGGCGGCGGCGTCGGCATGGGTCCTGAGCGGTGTGCTGAGCGGCACGCATGTCGAGGAGAAGGCGCCGGCCATCGCCGCCGCCAATGCCGCAGGCCAGAAAGGCCCGGTCAGCGTCCGCGTGCGGACCATGCGGAACGAGGACCACGTGGCAGATGTGGTCCTGCGCGGTCGGACCGAGGCTGAGCGCAAGGTCCAGCTCAAGGCGGAAATGGCTGCCCGCGTCACCGGCCTGCCCGCCCAGAAAGGCCAGCTGGTGAAGGCCGGCGATCCGATCTGCGAACTGGATATCGGCGCGCGTCAGGCGCAGCTCGACCAGGCCAACGCCCAGCTGAAGCAGGCGGAACTGGAATACGCCGCCGCCACCGAACTCGCCTCGCGCGGCAACAAGGCCAAGACGCAGGTGGCGGCGGCCAAGGCGGCGCTGGAGGCGGCACAGGCCAATGTCCGCCTGATGCAGACCAATCTCGGCTACGCGACGATCCGTGCGCCATTCGATGGGGTGGTCGGTCAGCGTTACGTGGCGATCGGGGATTACGTCACGCCGGGGACGCCGTGCGCCTTCATTGTCGGCGCGGAGCCCTTCCTCGTGGTCGGCGCCGTCTCCGAAGGCCAGATTGCCGCCGTTTCCACCGGCAGCGAGGGCACGGCGACCCTGGTGACCGGCGAGACCGTCAACGGCACGGTCACGTTCCTGGCGAACGCTGCGGACGAGAAAACCCGCACATTCCGGATCGAAATGACCGTGCCGAACGCGGATTTCGCGCTGCATGACGGCGTGACGGCGGATCTGCGCGTCAAGTCGCGGACGGTTCAGGCGATGCGGGTGTCGCCGGCGATCCTGTCGCTGAACGACGAGGGCAAGATCGGCGTGAAGATCGTCGAGACCAATGTCGCCCGGTTCGTGCCGGTGACGCTGATCGACGACAGCCCGGACGGCGTGTGGATCGCCGGGCTGCCGAACGAGGCGACCATAATCACGGTCGGGCACGACTATGTGAAAGACGGCGATCCGGTGGCCCCGGTGGCCGAAGGACCGGTGACCGCAGCGGGCGACACCGCCGAACCGGCGCAGGCGAACTGAGGGCCAGACCATGAACGGTGTCGTCGCCTGGGCCGTCACGAACGCCCGCCTCATCTTCGCAGCGATCCTTGCAACGCTGCTGATCGGCTGGATCGCCTACACCTCGATTTCGCGCGAGGCGCAGCCGGCGATCGATTTCCCCTTCGTCAACATCACGCTGATCCACCCGGGCATCAGCCCGGAAGACGGCGAGCGATTGCTGGTGCGCCCGATGGAGACGCAGCTGCGCACCATCGAGGGCCTGAAAAAGATCACGTCCACGACCACACTGGGCGTCGCGAATATCGGTCTTGAGTTCGACGCCAATTTCGACAGCGAAAAAGCCATCCGCCAGGTCAACGAAAAGGTCGACATGGCGAAGGCCGATCTGCCTTCCGACACCGAAGAGCCGATCGTTCAGGAGGCGTCCACGTCGCTTGAGCCGTCGATCACCGTCGTGCTGTCGGGCGAGGTGCCTGACCGCGTGCTCTTCAAGATCGCCGACCAGTTGGAGGAGCGCCTCGAAACGATCCCGACTGTGCTTTCCGCCGATATTTCGGGCACGCGCAAGGATCAGCTCGACATCATCATCGATCCGGCCAAGCTGCAGAGCTATGGCGTGTCGCTGACCGAATTCTTCCAGGCCGTCACGCGCAACAACACGCTGATCCCGGCCGGTTCGCTGGACACCGGCAAGGGGCGGTTCGCCGTCAAGATTCCCGGGCTGATCGAAACGCGCGAGGACGTGCTGAACCTGCCGATCAAGCAGGATGCAGGCACGGTCGTGACGCTGGGCGATGTGGCGGACATTCGCCGGGCGTTCGTGGACCCATCGGTCTATTCACGCTTCAACGGCGCCCCTGCCGTGTCGCTGGATGTCGTCAAGCGCACCGGCACCAACATCATGGAGACCATTACCGCTACGAAAGCGGTGGTGGAGGAAATGAAGAAGGACTGGCCGCCCGGCCTTGAGGTCTCGTTCACGCAGGACCAGTCGAACGTCATCGAGCGGACGCTTCACAGCCTGAC
>JAKOQZ010000202.1 GCA_029778105.1 Pseudomonadota bacterium
ATAATGGAAGTAGTAGCCGTCCTTGGCGTAGATATCGATGTCGCGCGGCTCGGTGTGCGACACGATGGTCAGATCGTAATCGCCTTTGCCATAGACCTGATCGAGCCACTGCGCCCATTCGATATTCTCGATGCGCACGTCGATCCCGATGGCCCGCAATTCCTGCGCGATCACTTCGCCGCCGCGCCGGGCATAGGCGACCGGCGGAAGGCGCAGCGTCGCCTTGAAGCCGCCCGGATAACCCGCATCGGCCAGCAGCCGGCGGCCTTCGGCCGGATCGTAGGGATAGGTGCCGGTCAGGTCGATATAGGCCTTGTCGTGCGGCGGAAAATGGCTGCCGATCGGCGTGCCGTAGCCTTCCGACGCGGCGAGGATGATGTCCTTGCGGTTGAGCGCGTGGGCGATGGCCTGACGCACGCGCAGGTCGTTGAACGGCGCGCGGCCGTTATTGATGGCCAGAATGGTTTCGCCTTCCGTCGTGCCCGCCACGATGGCGAAGCGCGGGTCGCCCTCGATCTGCGGCAGCAGTTCGATGGCGGGAAAATTCGGGAAGGTATCGACATCGCCGGCCAGCAGCGCGGCATAGGCGGCGGCGGGATCGGGGATGATGAGAAACGTCACCTTGTCGATGCGCGCCGGCGTGCCCCAATAGGCGGGATAGCGTTTCAGCTCGATCTGCGCCCCGCGCAGCCAGCGGGAGAAGGCGAAGGGGCCGGTGCCGACCGGCGCGACGGCGTTGTTGGCCGCGCTTTCCGGCGCAACGATCACCGCATCGCCCCACCCCATGTCGCGGGGGAAATCGGCGACCGGCCGCGACAGGGTGATGCGCACCGTCGCCGGATCGATCACGTCGACCGAGGCGATGGCCTCGAACGCGCCCTTCTGGGCATTGGTGGACTCCGGCGCGCGGGCCCGGTCGAGCGAGAATTTCACGTCACTGGCGTCGAACGCGGTTCCGTCGTGGAACGTGACATTGCGCCGGAGGTTGAACGTGAAGACGAGCCCGTCGGCCGAGACGTCCCACGATTGCGCCAGCGCAGGCAGGACTTCGCCGTGGGCGCCGATGCGCGTGAGGCCCTCGAAGACATTGGCATAGACGATTTCGTCGGTCGCGGCGGCCGCGCCCGAGGTCGGATCGAGATGGGGCGGCTCCAGCGAAATCCCCACGCGCACCTCGTTGGTGCGCGACGATCCCACATCGCCGCAGCTGGCCAGCACAACGCCAGCCAGCGCGATCAGAATTGCGACCCGCGCGCGAAACCTCATCGGCCGAGCAGCAGCTCCCGTGCCGCCAGCGCCATCACTTCAGCGGAGCGCACCATGGCGTCGATTTCGACATATTCGTCGGGCTGGTGCGCGAGATCGAGAATGCCGGGGCCATAGGCGATGCAGTCGCGAAGCTTGCCGATGCGATCGATATGTTTCTGGTCATAGCTGCCGGGCGAGCAGATGAACTGCGGCTCGCGGCGCAGCACCTTGCGGATCGCGCGCGCCGCCGCCTGGGCGACCGGGGCCTCGCGGTCGGTCATGGAAGGGATCACCTGAAAAAGATCGCGCAGTTCGTAGCTGAAGCCGCTGCGGTCGCGCGCGACGCCGTCCAGAACGTCGCGCACTTCGCGCTTCACCGTGTCGATGTCCTCTTCGATGAGGAAACGGCGGTCGATGATCATGCGGCAGCTGTCGGCGACGACCGGACTCGGCAGCCCGCCGCCTTTGGCCTCGGCCTGGCCGCCATGGACAGAGTTGATGTTGAGGGTGGATTCCTGCGCCCCCTCGGGCACGACCGGCATGGCGGTGACCTTGCGCCTGAGGGCGGGATAGAGATCGCGCTCGAAACGCTCCAGCACCGCGCCCATGTGGCGGATCGCACTGTCGCCCAAGAAGGGCATGGACCCGTGGGCGATGCGGCCCCTGGTTTCGATTTCGGCCCACCACACGCCCCGGTGGCCGATGCAGACACGGTCGACGTTCAGCGGCTCGGGAATGATGACGTGATCGACGCGCGGCTTTGAAAACCAGCCGCGTTCGGCGAGATAGGCGACGCCGCCGAAGCCGCCCGATTCCTCGTCCACCGTGCCGGAAATCTCGATGGCGCCCGGCAGGTCGAGCCCGCTGTCGATCAGCGCCTCGGCGGCGATGATCGATGCGGCGAGGCCGCCCTTCATGTCGCATGTGCCGCGCCCATAGACGCGGCCGTCGCGCACGACGCCGGCGAAGGGATCGACCGTCCAGCCCTGCCCCGGTTCGACGACATCGATATGGCTGTTGAAATGAACCGTCGGGCCGGGCCGCTTGCCTTCGAAACGCGCGATCACGTTGACGCGCGGATAGCGGTCGCTGTCGCCCGGCGCCCCTTCGCCCCGGACATAGGCGATCGTGAAGCCGCGCTGCTTCAGGCGGTTTCCGATCAGCTCGGCGCACGGGACATAGGCGTCGCCCGGCGGATTGACGGTGGGGATGCGCACCAGATCCTGGGTCAGCGCGACCAGTTCGTCCTGTCGCGCCGCCACGCGCGCGCGGATCGCGTCTTCCGCCCCTGCGTCGTCCTGCCTGCTCTGCGTCGCTGCCGTCATCGCCCGAAAATCCGCAACTGCCTTTGCGCTCACTCTAGCCCACCACGCAGCGGAGTCTTGCGGATCTTAAGGCGCCCGCGCCTTGATCCACGCGGCCGTCGGCTCGAACACCTCGGCGGCCGCCTGTTCTCCGACCAGCACGTCGAGATGGCCATAGCGTTCCAGGACGTTCAGCGTCACGTCGCCGGAGCCGCTGTGAACGGCCGAATGCACGGCGTTGATGACCCAGTCGCCGCCCATGCCGGTGCTGGCGAACAGCAGGATGGGCGTCTGGAATTTGCCCCAGAGATCGTCGAGATCGGTTTCCGGCGCATTGGCCGACGAGGCGATGGTCTTGCCGTCGACATCCTGAACCGCCGGATACCAGCGATCATAGTCTTTCAGCAGACGGGCCAGCACCGCGGGACGCGACATGCCGCCTTCCGGGTTGGCGAGCCCGCCGGGCAGCCAGGCCGTCTGCAGCACATGCGCGAGCTGATCGCCGATGGATTTGAACTGGGGGTCGGCGGCGGGGGCGTCGGGATCGGCGATGACCGCCTGCATCAGCGCCTGGCGCGCCTCCCAGCCTTTCGAGCCGCCGACATCGCTGGCCCATGCCCCGGACGCTTCGAGATCGGCCAGCGACGGAGCCCGGTCGAACGCGCCGGCGCTGAGCGCCTTGAATGGGCCGTCGAGGATGACCAGACCGGCCAGCCGGTCCGGCGCCGTATTGGCGAAGGCATAGGCGAGGAACGCGCCGCGGCTGAAGCCGGCGACGAACAATTTGTCATGGCCGCCGGTCTGACGGGCAAAATCCGCTGCGGCGGCAATG
>JAKOQZ010000203.1 GCA_029778105.1 Pseudomonadota bacterium
CCAGGCACCTCGCCCGCATCGGCGACGGTGAAAACAAGGCCGGCCAGCGCCGCCACGGCATCATCTGGAACGGCGACCCCTGGCACAAGGCCCCCGCCCCCTATCTCTTCCGTCTGGAAGAATCGATGGCCATCTGGCGGCAGATCACCTGTCCGGTGCTCTGGGTCGCCGGCCGCGACTCCTGGATCATCCGCGACTTCGCGACCCGCCCCGGCGACTGGGAAGCCCGCCAGGCCTGCTTCGCCAACCTGCGCGTGGAATGGATCGAAAACACTGACCACATGCTGCACCATGACCAGCCGGCTGAGGTGGCGCGGATCATCGAAGCGGCATTCCCTCAGGGAAGCACCAGTTGATGCCGCCCGTTCGCCGGCGGCGGCCGATAAATCCGGGAGGCCGGATGGCGGTTTCGTGCGCATCAAGGACAAACCCATGAGTCAGCCCTCCGACTACCTGAACGAAGGCGTCCGGCCGCGCGAGGTGTGGTCGTGGGCGTGCTACGACTTCGCCAATTCGGGCTACACAACGGTGGTGGTCACGGCGATCTTCAACGCCTATTTCGTCGCCGTGGTGGCCGGCAACGCCACCTGGGCCACCTTCGTCTGGACCGCCGCGCTGTCGGTGTCGTACGCGGCGATCGTGGTCACCGCGCCATTGCTCGGCGCCTGGGCCGACGCGCATGCGGCGAAGAAGCGGGTGCTTGCCGTCACCACCGTCGGCTGCATCGCCGGAACCGCGGCACTGTATTTCGCCGGGCCGGGGAATTTCGCCATCGCCATCACGGCGCTGGTGATCTCCAATTTCTTCTTCGGCACCGGCGAGAACGTGATCGCCGCCTTCCTGCCCGAGCTTGCCAAGGGGTCGGCGCTGGGCAAGGTCTCCGGGTGGGGCTGGGCATTCGGCTACGTCGGCGGCCTCCTGAGCCTCGGCGTCTGCTTCGCCTATGTCGTCTTCGCGCAGGGACAGGGACAGACCGCCGAACAGTATGTGCCGGTGACGATGCTGATCACCGCCGCGATTTTCGCGCTCGCCAGCCTGCCGACCTTCCTCATCCTGAAGGAGCGCGCCCTGCCCCAGCGCCAGGCCAGCGGCGCTTACGCGCAGACCTTCGCCCGCTTCCGCGAGACGGTGCGGCAGGCCAGCCGCTATCGCGACCTCGCGCGCTTCCTCGTCTGCATCCTGCTCTACCAGGCCGGCGTGCAGACGGTGATCTCGATCGCCGCGATCTACGCCCAGCAGGCGATGGGCTTCGGGACGCAGCAGACCCTGCTTATGCTGCTGGTGGTCAATGTCACCGCCAGCATCGGCGCCTTCGCCTTCGGCCAGTTCCAG
>JAKOQZ010000204.1 GCA_029778105.1 Pseudomonadota bacterium
CATGTTCGACGATGTGATAGGTGACTTTGGACATGGATTTTCCTTCCGCCTTCGACGGCACGAAGATGAGAATGCGCCGTCCGGGGCGCAAGTTCCAGCCTAGCCGAGATTGATGCCCTGGCGCTCGCAGAACGATTTGAGCGCGGCGCGCAGCGAATGGCCCGGATCGTCGAGCCGCTGGTTGAGGAAAGCCGCCAGCTTGTTGGAATCGGCGCTGCGGATCGCCTGTTTCACCGGACCGATGCCGTGCGGCTGCATCGAGAGGCTTGAGATGCCGAGCCCCACCAGCGCCAGCGCCTCAAGCGGACGGCCCGCCATTTCGCCGCAGACCGCCACCGGCTTGCCCGCGATGGCGGCGGCGTCGATGACCGATTTGACGAAGCGCAGAAACGCGGGGCTCAACGCATCGTAGCGGTCGCCGAGCCGGGGATTGCCGCGGTCGGACGCGAAGAAGAACTGCATCAGATCGTTGGTGCCGAGCGAGATGAAATCCGCCACGGCCAGCAGCGCGGGCAGCGAATACCCGAGCGAGGGCACTTCCAGCATCGTGCCGGCGCGCACGCTGGCCGGCAGGGTCTGCCCCACCTTCTCCGCCCGCTTCAGCTCGCGGTCGAGCAGCGCGCGGGCGCGCACGAATTCGGCGACCTCGGCGATCATCGGGAACATGACGTTGAGCGTGCGCCCGGCCGCCGCCGCGATCAGCGCGCGCAGCTGGTAGCGCAGCAAGGCCGGGCGATCGAGACTGATGCGGATGGCGCGCCAGCCCATGGCCGGGTTCTCTTCCGCATCCAGATGCATATAGGGCAGCACCTTGTCGCCGCCGAGATCGAGCGTGCGGAAGACCACGGGGCGCTCGCCCGCCGCATCCAGCGCCCGGGCGTAAAGCTCGGTCTGGCGCCTCAGGCTGGGCAGCCGCGTCGTGATCATGAACGGCAGCTCGGTGCGGAACAGCCCGATGCCCGCCGCCCCCGTCTCGTCGAGATGCGGCAGGTCGACCGCCAGCCCGGCATTGAGATTGAGCGCCACGCTGCGGCCGTCCAGCGTCACCGCCGGCTCGTGGCGCAGCGCGGCATATTCCTGTTCGCGCTGGGCGATGACTTCCAGCTTGGCGCGATAGGCGGCGACGATCTCCGGCCCGGGGCGCAGATGCACCTCGCCGATCTCGCCATCCACCACGATCTGGTTGCCCGGATCGACCTGGTCGAGCAGATGCTCGACGCGCCCGACCAGCGGGATGCCGATGGCGCGCGCGACGATGGCGACGTGGCTGGTGGGCGAGCCTTCCTCCAGCACGATGGCTTTCAGCCGGGCCCGGTCATAATCCAGCAGTTCGGCCGGCCCCATGGCGCGCGCGACCAGAACGGCGTTCTCGGGCAGCAGCGCCCCGGCGGCGGTGTCGCTGAGGCCCGCGATATGGCGCAGCAGACGGTTCGCCAGATCGTCCAGATCGTGCGCGCGTTCGCGAAGGTAAGGATCGGTGTGCCGCATCAGCCGCGCGCGGGTCTCGCTCTGCACGCGCTCCACCGCCGCCTCGGCGGTGAGGCCCGTGCCGATCGCCTCGCGCAGACGCACCAGCCAGCCGCTGTCGTTCGCGAACATGCGATAGGCTTCGAGCACTTCCTTGGTGTCGCCCAGCAGATCCATGTCCTCGGCGTCGACCATCTCGTCGACCGACGAGCGCAGCGCCGCGATGGCGGTGTCGAGACGGCGGCGTTCGGCCTCCGGGTCTTCGGCGATCAGGCGTTCGACCTTGACGCGCGGCTCGTGCAGCACGACCTCGCCGATCGCGACGCCGTCGACGATGGCCGCGCCCTTGGCGCGCCAGGGCCGGTCGCGGCGGATGCCGGTTTCTTCCAGTTCGGTCGGCGCGATCAGATCGCCCGACGCCACCATCTCGGCCAGCACCATGGCGATGGTCTGCAGCGCCTCGACCTCTTCCTCGTCATAGAGGCGGCGGGTCTTGTTCTGCACGGCGACGACGCCGAGGCACAGGCCGTCGCGCAGGATCGGCACGCCCATGAGGCTCTGGAACGGCGCTTCGCCGGTTTCCGGCAGGAAGACGAAGTTCGGATGGCTCTGCGCGTCGGGCAGGTTGAGCGGCCGCGCGTTGAGCGCGATGTCGCCGATGAGGCCTTCGCCCTTCTTCAGCCGCGCGGCATGGACCGCATCCTTGTTGAGGCCTTCGGTCGCGAACAGCTCGAGCTCGCCGCCCGCGCGCATCAGATAGATCGAGCACACCTCCGCGACCATGTTGTTCGCGATGAGGGTGACGAGGCGGTCCAGACGATCCTGCGCGCTGGTGCGCTCCTGCATGATGTCGCGCAGGCGGCGCAGCAGCAGACGGGGATTGCCGGCCGCCGAGGTGGCCATCAGCCGCTCCTGTCAGGGAGTGGCGGCGTCCTCATTCGGCATCCAGACCATAGGCGGTGTGCAGCGCGCGCACGGCCAGTTCGGTGTAGTCGGCGCCGATCAGAACGCTGACTTTGATCTCGGACGTCGAGATGACGAGGATGTTGATGCCCTTCTCGGCGAGCGTGCGGAACATGGTCTGCGCGACGCCGGCATGGGTGCGCATGCCCACCCCGATCACCGACACCTTCACGACGTTCTGGTCGGTGGCGATGCGGGTGAAGCCGATATCGGCGGCGTTGTCGTTCAGCACCTTGATGGCGCGGTCGAAATCGGCCTTGCCGGTGGTGAAGGTCATGTCGGTCGTGCGCCCGTCGTCGGAGACGTTCTGCACGATCATGTCGACATTGATGCCGGCGTCGGCCAGCGGCGAAAAGATCGCCGCCGCGATGCCCGGCTTGTCGGGCACGCGCACCAGCGTGATCTTGGCTTCGTCCCGGCTATAGGCGACGCCGGTGACCAGGCGCTTCTCCATGATCTCGTCCTCATCGCAAACCAGCGTGCCCGGCAGGTTGTCGCCGATGGATTCGTCGAAACTCGACAATACCTGGGTCTTCACGCGGTGAATCATCGCAACTTCGACCGACCGCGTCTGCAGCACCTTGGCGCCCAGAGAGGCCATCTCCAGCATTTCCTCATAGGAGATGCGGTCGAGCTTGCGCGCCTTGGCGACGATGCGCGGGTCGGTCGTATAGACGCCGTCGACGTCGGTGTAGATATCGCAGCGTTCGGCCCCCAGCGCCGCCGCCAGCGCCACCGCGCTGGTGTCGGAGCCGCCGCGGCCCAGCGTCGTGACGCGGCCCTCGGGGCTGATGCCCTGGAACCCGGCGACGACGGCGACGAAACCCTGCGCGAAGCGTTCCTTGATGCCCTCGGTACCGATGTCGAGAATGCTGGCCGAGCCGTGCACGCCGTCGGTCTTGATCGGCACCTGCCAGCCCGCCCACGAGCGCGCCGGCACGCCGATGGCGTCGAGCGCGATGGCGGTGAGCCCGGCGGTGACGTTTTCGCCGGTGGAGGCGATGGCGTCATATTCGCGCGCATCGTGCAGCGGCGAGGCCTCGCGCGTGAAGGCGACCAGCTTGTTGGTTTCCCCCGACATGGCCGACACCACGACGGCCACGTCATAGCCGTTTTCGACCTCGCGCTTCACCAGCGCGGCGACCTTGCGGATGCGTTCGACCCCGGCCACGGACGTGCCGCCGAACTTCATGACCAGAACGGGCTTGGGCGAAACGGACATAAGGGCGGGGATTGGCGGCTGTGAGGGCGGAACAAAAGGCGGCATGGCGATACAGGCCCATCCGCGGACAGGCAAGGGAAAGCTCGCGCCATCTGCCCTTCCGCAAGGGCGCGCGGGGGCCTAAATAGACGCCATGAGCGCCAGCCCCGCCGCCGCCCCCGCCGCCTCGACGGTCGATGCCGAAGATGTCGCCCGGTTTTCCGCCATCGCTGCGGAATGGTGGGACGAAACGGGCAAGTTCGCCCCGCTGCACAAATTCAACCCCGTCCGTCTGGCCTATATCCGCGAGAAGGCGCTGGAGCGGTTCGGCCGCGACGGGGCCGCGCGCAAGCCGTTCGAGGGCCTGCGCCTGCTCGATATCGGCTGCGGCGGCGGTCTGCTGTCGGAGCCGATGGCGCGTTTGGGATTCGCCGTCACCGGCGCCGACGCCTCGGAAAAGAACATCGGCACCGCAAAGGCTCACGCCGCCGAGCAGGGGCTGACGATCGATTATCGCGCCACGACGGCGGAAGACCTCGCGGCAGCCGGCGAGACCTTCGACGTCATCCTGAACATGGAAGTCGTGGAGCACGTCGCCGACGTGAAGCTGTTTATGGCCAGCTGCGCCACGATGCTGAAGCCCGGCGGCATGATGATCGTCGCCACGCTCAACCGCACCTTCAAGGCCTGGGCGCTGGCGATCGTGGGCGCGGAATATGTGCTCGGCTGGCTGCCGCGCGGCACGCATGACTGGCAGAAATTCCTCACCCCGGGCGAGCTGCGCGCCGCGCTGGAAGAGGGCGGCCTCAAGGTCGCCGACCTCGCCGGCGTCGTCTACAACCCCATCGCCGACCGCTGGAGCCGCAGCTCCGACACCGGCGTCAACTACATGATGCTGGGCATGAAACCGTGAGCGGCGTTCCGAATTTCCGCTCGCCCTTGCCGCCGCCGCCGCCCGAGACCTTCGGGCAGAAGCTGCGCCGCCAGCTGCGCTTCTACGGGCTCATCGCGTTCATCATCGTCGTCTGGGCGGGCTCCAGCCTGTTCATCGCGCCGGTCGTGCAATGGGGGCTCGACCGCGTGTCGGGCTATGTCGAAAAGACCGGCTCGCTGCGCCACAAGGCGAGCCTTCTCGACGTAAGGCTCGATATGCCCTGCACCGCCTTCGAGACGATGCCGCCGGGATGCGGCGGCGGCGAGGGCGAGGTGCGCTATGGGCCCGCCAGCGTTCTCTATTTCTGGGGCCGCCTGCCCAATCTCGACGGGCTTTCCTTGCGCGAACGGCAGGACGGCATAACGCCCGACGCGAGCACCGACGGCGCCTTCTACACGCTGCAGAAGGCGTTCGGCGCGCTGCCGGAAAACGACGACGCCCTGGCGCTCGCCCGCAGCGAGATGGGCCGCTACGGCGCCTATGCCGAACGCCAGCTCAGCCCGGAAGTGCTCGTGGTCGAGGCCGCCGAAGGCAGCGCCGCCAAGTCCGGCAGCTTCTATGCGGTCTATGTCACCAGCGACGGCCGCCGCGTGGCGGCGTCGTGCTTCGGCGGCGTCTGCAAGGTGCCGCAGGCGACGTGGAAGAGCGGCCTCGCCTATGGCCTCACGCTCAATGCCCGCAACGCCGCGAAACTGCCCGAAGCGGACGCCGCCGTCCGCGCCCGGCTCGACGGATTTCTCGTCCGCTAGAAAGTCAGCATCGCCATGACTGTCCAGGCTGTCACCCCGATCCTGAACGTCTCATCGATCGCCGATAGCCTGGCCTGGTTCGTCAAGCTCGGCTGGCGCCACGGCTTCATCTGGGGCGAAGGCACGCCGACCTTCGGCAGCGTCCAGACCGACGGCGCGGAGATCTTCCTGTGCGTCGGCGCGCAGGGCTCACGTGGCACCATCATGCCCAAGTCGCCCGGCGACGATGTGACCGATGGCGTCTGGATGAGCTGGTGGGTGAAGGACCATGCCGCCGTCGACGCCATGCACGCACTCGCGCTCTCACACGGCATGACCGTCACCTGGCCGCCCACGGACGAGCCCTGGGGCGTGCGCGAATTTCACCTCCGCCATCCCGACGGCCACATGTTCCGCGTCGGCTCCGGCACGAAAACGGGCGAAGACTGCGCCTAGACGCGCGACAGACTGCCGTCCGGCGAGCGCACGGCGCGATAGAAGCACGAATGCGCGCCGGTATGGCAGGCAGGCCCCGTCTGCTCGACCTTGAGCCAGACGGCGTCCTGATCGCAGTCGATCCTGAGCTCGACGACCTTCTGCGTGTGCCCGGACGTCGCGCCCTTGCGCCACAGCTCTCCGCGCGAACGCGACCAATACCAGGCATCGCCGCTCTCGATGGTGAGCCGCAGCGCTTCGGCATTCATATGGGCGACCATCAGCAATTCGCCGTTCGCCGCGTCGGTCACGACGGCGGTGATGAGGCCGTTCGCATCGAAGCGCGGCATGAGATCGAGGCCCTGTTCGCGGGCGGCGTTATCGTTCGTGCTCATGGCGTGAAATTGCGCGCTTCGCCCCGAAACGCAACCGCGATAGAACGTGACGCCAGCGGCCATGACATGCCGCCGCCGATCGCAAATCCCAACAGGTCCTAAATGCCGCGCATCGTCCTCGCCATCGTTTCAGCAGCCGCCCTCACCGCCGCCGCTCACGCCGCGCCCGGCCCGCAGATCGACGGCGTCTACGATTTCGCCGCAACGGCGCAGGAGAACGGCAAGACGGTGTGCGCCGAGCGCTGGACCTTTTCCGACGGCATCCAGACGGTCGAAAGCGGCGAGGAAGTCGCCACATCGTATTTCCACACCGAGCGCGACGCAGGCGGCCAGGACTGGCTTGTCACCACCAAGGCGGGCAGCAACGGCAAGCCGGATTGCCTCGGCGAGAGCACGCCGGTCGCCATCGACGAAAAGAAAGAAACGCGCATCGCCATCATCATGCGCAATAACGGCGCCTTCGCGCTCTGCCCCGATCCGGTGAACACCAAAGACGGCACGCCTTACACCGGCGAGTGCTGGGGCGAGGCGACGCCGGTCGCCGGCGGCGTGCGCTGACAGGGCGCATATTTCTGCGCGGCGCGGCGGAACGCGTCGCCACGCGCTACGAGCCGGCGCGCGCCATTCTGGAATCGGGTCTCGTCTAGGCGTCGCCGACCGGGACCCAGGGAATGCGGGCGACGTTGATGCCTTCTTCGGCCAGCGCTTCGCCCTCTTCCGGCGTCGCATCGCCATAGATCGGGCGATCCTCGGCCTCGCCGTGATGGATGGCGCGGGCCTCATCGGCGAAATTCTCGCCCACATGCTCGGCATTCGTCTCGACATGGCGGCGCAGCTCCACCAGCGCGGCGCGCATGGCCGCCGGCGTCAGCGCCTTGGTGGAGGCCTTGATCGAGCCGGTCTTGGCGACCGACGGGGCCATCGGGGCCTTGGCGATCTTTTTCGAGTTGCAGACCGGGCAGGCGATCTCGCCGGCCTCGGCCTGGGCGTCATACGCCGCCGACGAGGCGAACCAGCCCTCGAAGCGGTGGTCTTTGCGACAGGTGAGCTCGTACCTGATCATGGCGACAGTCTGGACGGAGACGGATGAACGCAGGATGACTTACGCGAAGGCGCGATCGTGGCGGAGCGAGGGAACCCGGCCGCGCGCGGCGGCTGTGGCGGCCGGATCGATCTCGGCAAGGATCACGCCCGGGTCCTTGCCGCCTTCGGCGAGGATTTCGCCCCAGGGGCCGACGATCAGGCTGTGGCCGTAGGTCTGACGGCCATTGGCGTGCGCACCGCCCTGCGCGGCGGCGAAGACGAAGGCGCCGTTCTCGATCGCCCGGGCGCGCTGCAGCACATGCCAGTGCGCCTGGCCCGTCGTTTCGGTGAACGCGGCGGGAATGGCGATGAAGGCGCAGCCCGCCTTGCCGAAGGCGCGATAGAGATGCGGGAAGCGCAGATCGTAACAGATCGAAAGCCCGAGCCTTCCCCAGGGCAGATCCGCCGTCACGAGCGCCGCGCCTGGCGCGACGGTCGCGCTCTCGCGATAAACCTCGCCGTTCGGCAGATCGACGTCGAACAGATGCACCTTGTCGTAGCGCGCCGCGATCTCGCCCTTGGGCGTGATCAGGAACGAGCGGTTGGCGACATGCGTGTCCGACACCTTGATCGCCAAGCTGCCGATATGCAGCCAGACGCCCAGCTCCTGCGCCAGCTTGCGGAATGCGGGCAGCGCCGGATCGCGCTCTTCGGGAAAGGTGAGGCTCAGCTTCGCGCCGCCGTCCGGCGCCATCAGGCAGGTGTTTTCCGGCGTCTGGATATAGGCCGCGCCCCTGGCCGCCGCCTCGCGGATCATCGCGGAGGCATCGGCGATATTCTCCGCCATATCGTCGCTGGAGCGCATCTGGACCAGCGCCGCCTTGAAGGCCGTGGTCATCCGATCAACCCGCCAGCATCGCGTCGAGCCTGCCCGCGCGTTCCAGCGCATGCAGATCGTCCGATCCGCCGACATGCGTCTCGCCGATCCAGATCTGCGGCACGGTATGGCGGCCCGCCTTCTGCTCCATCTCGTCGCGCAGCTTGCGGTCCATCGTCACGTCGATCTCCTCGAACGGCACGGACTTGGCGTTCAGCAGCGCCTTGGCGCGATGGCAGTACGGGCACCAGGCGGTGGTGTAGATGGTGACGGGCTTCATGGTGCCTCAGAATATAGGCGCTTCTCCCGCGCGCACAACGCGGGCGAGGACCAGCGCCCGCACGTCGGCCGCGCCGCCCCGCATCAGCGCCCTGGTGGCGGCCTCCAGCGTCGCCCCGGTGGTCATCACGTCGTCGATCAGCACGATGCGCCGCCCCCTGACCGCCGCGCCTGCGCCCGGGCGCACGGCGAAGGCGGCGAGCACATTGCGCCGCCGCGCCCGGGCGGAGACCATCGCGCCCTGGCTGGGCGTCGGCCGGGTGCGGATCAGGGCGTCGGGCAGGCTGGCGACGCCGCTCAGCCGCGCCAGCGCGTTCGCCAGCAGGGCGGACTGGTTGAACCGCCGCGCCAGCAGCCGCCAGCGATGCAGCGGCACCGGCACCAGCAGATCGGCATCGGCCAGCAAGGGCGCGCCGGCCCGGTTCAGCCAGGCGGCGAAGGCCGGCGTGTAGTCGGTGCGCTCGCCATGCTTGAAGCGCAGCACCATGTCGCGCCCGCCCTCATAGGTCATCGCCGCCCGGGCGCGGGAAAAGGCCGGCGGCCGTGCGGTGCAGGCGGCGCATTCGGCGTCGTCGCCCGAAAGCTCGCTCTCCAGCGGCATGGCGCAGCGGCGGCAGGCCGGCCGGCCGAACCCGGCCTTGTCCCAGCAGGGGGTGCAAAGCGCCAGCGCGCTGCCGGTCGGCGCGGCGCAGGCCGGGCACTGGGGCGGATACAGCGCATCGGCCAGCGCCCGCCTTGCGCGGGCGAGGCTCGCCAGACCGGACGGCGGCGCGCTATTCCTCATCTCCATGATGACCATCCTAGCGCGGCCATGAGCGAGGGCGAGGCCGGCCCGCCGCGGCTTTTCGACCCCGACCTGAGGGCGCAGCGGCGCGCCCGCTTCGCCGCGCGTTTCGCCGAGCACGACATCCTGCACGGCTATGCCGCGGGCCTTGTCGCCGAACGGCTGATGGACGTGAACCGCAGTTTCGCGCGCGTCCGCATCACCGGCGACGCCGGCCGCCAGATCGAGGCCGCCCTGCCCGCCGGAAAGCTGGGCGCGGTCTCCACCTCAGAGGGCGGCGCGGGCTTCGACCTCATCGTCAGCCTGCTTGAGCTTCACGCCGAAAACGATCCGATCGCCGCGATGGTGCAGGCGCGCGAGGCCCTCGCGCCCGACGGCCTCTATATCGCGACCATGTTCGGCGGCGGCACGCTGGGCGAGCTGCGGACAGTGCTGGCGGACGCCGAGATCGAGCGCGATGGCGGGCTCAGCCCGCGCATCTTCCCGTTCGCGGATGTGCGCGACGCCGGCGCGCTGCTGCAGCGTGCGGGCTTCGCCCTGCCGGTCGCCGATACCGACCGCCTGACCATCCGCTATGCCGAGCCGCTGCGTCTGCTGGCCGACCTCAGGGGCGCGGGGGAGAGCAATGTCCTCACCGCCCGCCGCCGGGCGTTCCTCAAACGGGCGACGCTGATGCGCGCGCTCCAGCTCTACCGCGAGCGCTTCGCCGAGCCGGACGGGCGCGTGCCCGCGACGTTCCAGTTTCTCACGATGACGGGGTGGCGGCCGCACGAAAGCCAGCAGAAGCCGCTGAAGCCCGGGTCGGG
>JAKOQZ010000205.1 GCA_029778105.1 Pseudomonadota bacterium
AGGCGGCATTCGCGACGGTTTTCGACCCCAACGCCTATGCCGGGGCCACCGACGAAACCTTCCGCACGCTCATCTCCAGTCTCACGCTGACCGAGCTGTCCTTCCTGGTCGACGACAAACAGGTCTTCGGCGTCGCGTCATGGACTGTCACCGGGCTTGAGATGAAGCAGTTTCCCTTCATTCCCGGCGGCCCGGAATTCCCTCAGCAATTCGTCTCGCGCGATTTCATGGGAATCCAGATGGCGGGCGGTTTTATCGACTCGATCAAGATCGCTGCGATCCAGGCGAACGGCATTCATGCCGAAGTCGACCCCGCCGCCTTCGCCATGATGATGCCCGGCGGCGCGGCCGCCGCGCGTGCCGGCACGATGGGGCTCACCATCTACGACTATCAGGAGCTCCGGCAGGAGAATATCGATCGCGGCCGCGTGGGACGGGTGACCTTTCGCGGCGTCAGCAGCGTGTCACAGGTGCCCGAACTGGGGGAAATGCGTCTCAGCGTCGCCGAAGGCTATTGGGACGGCGGCGACCTGTCGCGGCTGGTTCCCTATCTGGTCAAGGCGGAATGGCCTCCGGTCACGCGCGAGCCGCTCATCGCCGTCGGCGCGAACTGCGTGAAGCAGTATGACCTGTCGATCACCGGCATCGGGGCCTTCAACTTTCCGGAACTGTGCATGCAGGCGATCCCCTTCGTCTGGCTGCTGCCGCGCGACTTCGATGTCTCAATGGCCGGCACCTTCACGCCAGCCCCGGCCGGCGAATTCATCGCGCCGCCTTATGTCGCACGGCATTTTACCGGCCCGATGCCGGTCGAGTTCCAGATGTCGGGCGCCTACGACCCCGATCTCGGCACCGCCGCGGTGACGCATTATCGCTTCTGGCTCGGCGGCTTTGGCGAGATCGATTTCGCCGGCACGGCCGGCGGCCTCCAGCTCGCCGAGCTCGCCCTGCTGCCGCAGACCTTCGCCTCGAAAGTCAGCTTTGTCGGGTCCAGCGTGAAGCTGATCGATGAGGGTGGCATGCAGAAGATCCTGGAAATGGTCTCCGATGCCTCCAACCCGCCCGGCCAGACCCAGGTGACGCCCGACGCCCTCAAGGCCCAGGGCAAGGCCGGGCTGGACATGATGTCCGGCATGCTGGGCGCCACGCCCGAGGCGCGCGGCCTGGCCGACGCCATCAAGGGCTTCATCGATCAGGGCGGCACGCTGGAGATCGTTTCGAAACCGCCGGTTCCGCTGACGTCGATGGACTTCCAGGCCCTGTCGGCCAAGCAGCCTGCGGAAATCCTCTCGACGCTGGGTCTGTCGGCCAGCCATACCAGCCCTTGAAAGGCGCTTTGATTCCGCGCGCGGGCGTGCTTTTTTGCGCGCGCGGGACCACTAGGGAGTTGATCGGTCACATGAAATTGCTTGCTGCCGCCTTCGCTGCGGCCCTCGTCACGCTGTCGCCTGTGGCCTTGGCGCAGGATGCGCCGGCCGAAGCGGCTGCGCCGGCCAAGGTCAATCAGCCCATTTCCCACTTTTTCGGGATTTTCGAAGGCTCCACCAAGGTGGTCCAGGGCGCCGGAGCCGAAACGGAAGCGGCGGGCCGCATTTCCCGAGTCGAGACCAAGGCCGATGGCCAGGGCTTCGTCATTACCTGGGCGACGCTATATATCGACGAGGAGAACCCCTCGGCGTTGAAAATCAAGGATTCCACCGAAATCCGCTTTGCCGCGACCGACAATCCGGCCCTGTTCAAGCAGGTGAAGGCGCCCGAGCTGTGGACCGGCAAGCCGCATTACTGGGCGCGCATCGACGGCGACACGCTGAACGTGTCGGCCATCGTGCTCGACGCCGACGGCACCTACGACATCACCCACTATGCCCGCACCGTACAGGGCAACTCGCAGCGCGTGGAGTTCACGCGCTTCAAGGACGGCCAGCTGCAGCGCGAAGTGAGCGGCACGCTCGAACGCGTTTCCGAGTGAGGCTTTGAGCGGACCGACAGGCGGCGTTCCAGGCGGAGCGCCGCCTTCTTCTTTGCCCGAAGAACGTTTGATCGCGCTGGATGATGGCGCGGTACACCTGCTCGACTGGGCTGGCACGGGCTCTGCGAACGCCGCGCCTATCCATTTTACGCACGCCAACGGCTTCAACGCCCGGACCTATCAGCCGATTCTGGCGCCTCTGGCGGGCAAGGCGCATGTGATGGCGTCGGACCTGCGCGGTCACGGCGCGACGACGCTGCCTGCCGATCCTGCAGCGCACGCGACATGGCGCATCTATCCGGCCGATCTTATTCGTGTGCTCGATAAGCTGGGGCAAGGCCCCTACGTCCTCGCAGGCCATTCGATGGGCGGCACCACCAGCCTGCTCGTCGCCGCAGCGCGCCCCGATCTGGTGAGGGCGCTGGTGCTCTTCGATCCTGTTGCCGTGCGCTTTCCCGACGGCATCGATCGCGACCAGATTCCCCTGGTCGTCGGCGCGCTCAAGCGCCGCGCGGTTTTCCCGGATATCGAAAGCGCGCGAAAGGCCTATACCGGACGCGGCGCCTTCAAGACCTGGCCGGCCGAAACGCTCGACGCCTATCTGGCCGGCGGCCTCAAGCCCGACCCGGAGGGCTGGCGGCTGGCCTGCGCGCCGGCATGGGAAGCGCAGAATTTCCGCCTGGGCCCGCCGGACCTGTTTGACGCCATAGATGCGCTGCGCTGTCCGGTCACGCTGCTGCACGCCGAAGAACGTTCGACCTCGAGCGCAGAATTGCTGGATCGCATCCGTGCCCGCCACCCGGCCGCGCGCATCCGGTGCGTGCCGGGCAGCACCCATTTTCTCCCGATGGAGCGGCCCGATCTGGTCCGCGACGCCCTGCTCGACGCGATCAGCCGATAAGACGGCGCGCGGCCTCAGCGACCTGCGGTGGCAGGGCGATGGCTTTCCGCGTAGCGCGGTCGATGAACAACGCCGCGCCCGCCGCGGCCGCCACCAGCTCGTCCGTCTCTGCATCGAACAGCCAGTGCCGGAAGCGGATCGTCTTGGCCGACGCCCCGGCGATCCCGGTCATCAGTTTCACCTGCGTTCCGGCTTCCGGCTTGGCGCCATAGCGCAGCTGATAGTCCAGCGTCGCCGTCGCCAGATTGGTCTCGCGCTGCCAGGCGCGCGGCGCATCCAGCATCGCCCACAAATGCCCCTGGGCTTCCGAAAAGCGCGCCATCACCCCGCGCGGGCTCAGCCCGCCGTCGCGGTCGCATTGGTCCGCGCGCACGATGTTGCGGATCGTCTCGCAAAAGCCGGAAGCGGCGTCCAGCGTGCCTTCCCCCTCATCCCCCGGTTTCAACCCATCGGGCGAGGCGAATTCCACCAGGGCCGGTGCCATCGACAGCGCCACGCCGTCCGCCGTCGCCTCGACCGTCACGCAGGTTTCGTCGTGCCCGTTGCGTACGTCCAGAACCGCGCTCATGCGGCCGTCGTGGAAGGCGACCGGCGCGCCATGGATTCGCACCAGATCGCTGACATGCATCTCCTTCAGATAGCGGATGCGGTGCCGCGCGACCTTCACCCGCATCCGCGCCCCTGCGTCGAGCCCCAGCGCCGCGAGCAGGCCTTCGAACCCCTCGCTGGCCTTGGCGAGATGGAACTGCACGTTCATGTGCCCCATCTCGTCGCAATCCCAGGGATTGACGTAGCCGCGATAGACGATCGGCCAGGACGACGCGCTCATACCCGGCCGAACGGCTTGGAGGTTTCGGGAGCGATCGGCTCGCCTGAATCTCGTGCTTTCACCGCAGCCTTGAATCCCTCTGCCTCGGCCATCCGTTTGAACCAGGTGCCTTCGGGCGAATGCCGGGCGATCCCGTCGAAGAGAGCGCTCATCACCTGACTCTGATGCAGCCCCTGGGCTTCGAGCGCCTGGTTGACCACGATCTTTGACATCATCAGCTGGTTCTTGGGAACGGCTGCAATATGGGCCGCCAGCGCCGATACGCGCGCGTCGAGCTCCGTCTCCGGCACCGCCTCCAGCGCCAGTCCGATCCGCGCCGCCTCGATGCCGTCGATCAGTGCGCCCGTGAAGAGCATGCGCTTGGCCTGCTGCGCCCCCACGCGGTGCGCCCACCAGCCGGTCGAGGGAATGCCCCAGACGCGCGCCGGCGGATAGCCGATCTTCGCATCGTCGGCCATCACCAGAAGATCGCAGGAAAGGGCGATGTCGCTGCCGCCCGCCACGGCGAAGCCGCGCACCTTGGCGATCGTCGGTTTGTGGCAGGTGAAGAGCGATGCGAAATCCTGGCTGTTGCGATACATCATCGCGAAATCGACCATCGGGTCCCATGGCCCCTCGGTCACGTCCTGCCCGCCAGCGGCCTTGTCCGGGTTCGCGGCGGCTTGCTCCAGGTCGTAGCCCGCGCAGAATGCGCGGCCCGCTCCTGTGACGACGACGACATGCACGTCGTTGTCGCGGCTGGCGATCTCGACCGCTTCGCGGATCTCGCGTGGCATACTCGTCGAGATCGCGTTCAGCCGCTCGGGCCGGTTGAGCGTAATCGTCGCGATACGCCCTTCGACTCCATAGGTGAGAGTGGTGAATTCGCTCATAGGCCGATCTGCCGTGCTGCCAGATCGCGCATGATCTCTTCCGAGCCGCCGCCGATCGCGTTGACGCGCACCTCGCGATAGATTCGCTCCACCTTGTTGCCGCGCATATAGCCTGCGCCGCCCAGGATCTGCATCGCCTCGCGCGCGCAGGATTCCATTGTCAGCGTCGCCTGCACTTTCAGCAGCGCGAGGTCGGCGGCGGGCGTCTCGCCCTGCTGCACGCGCCAGGCGCAGTTCTCCAGATAGGCCTGCGTCGCGTTCACTTGCCGCAGCATGTCGGAAATCTTGTGCCGGATCACCTGATGGTCGGCGAGCCGCTTGCCGAAGGTCTGGCGCTCCTGCGCGTATTTCGCCGCTTCCACCAGACAGGTGCGGGCATAGGCGTTGGCGCCGGACGCCATTCCCAGCCGCTCGCCGTTGAAGTTCAGCATGATGCCGATGAAGCCCTGGTTCTCGCCGCCGATGAGATTCTCGACCGGCACGCGCACTTCATCCAGATAGATCGCGGCGGTGTCCGACGCCCACCAGCCCATCTTTTTAAGCTTGGTGCGCGAGACGCCGGGCCGGTCCATCTCGATCAGCAGCAGCGAGATGCCGCCCATACCCGGCCCGCCGGTCCGAACCGCGCAGGTCAGGTAATCCGCGCGCATACCGCCGGTAATGAACATCTTTGATCCGCGAACGACATACTCATCGCCCTCGCGCGTTGCCCGTGTGGTGATGCTGGCGACATCGCTGCCCGCATTCGGCTCGGTGATGCCGAGGCTGATGCGTTTGTCGCCCGCCAACACAGCCGGCGCGATGCGCTGCTTCATTTCCTCCGACCCGATGGCCAGAATCGGCGGCAGGCCGATGCCATGCACCATCAACGAGGCGAAGATGCCGCCCGCGCCGATCTGCGCCGTCTCTTCCGAGGTCACGATGCCATGAAAGCGGTCGAATCCGGCGTTCAGCCCGCCATATTCCTCGGGGTAGTTAAGGCGCGACAAGCCGAAGTCGCTCGCCTTTTTGTAGAGTTCCAGCGGTATTTCGCCGGCCTCTTCCCATTCCTCCACGTACGGAGCGATCTCTTTGTTCAGCCACCGGCGCAGCGTGTCGCGCCATTCGCGGTGGCTGTCGTTGTAGAAGGGCGAAGACGGCTTCGTGGAGTCGAAGTCGATCGGCGTGTTCTTGGGCATGGCTCAGCTTTCGGATGGCGTAATCGTCACAAGCACGGCGTTCGGCGCGACCTGCGCGCCTTCGGCCGTCGCGACGCTGGCGACGGCGCCCGAAACGCGCGCGCGGATTTCGTGCTCCATCTTCATGGATTCCAGGATCGCGACCACATCGCCCTTGGCGACGGCCGCGCCGGCTGCAGCCTTCAGCGCGACGATCTTGCCGGCCATGGGGCTCCGCACCTCGCCGCTCGCCGCCCCGCTGGCCTCGGCGGGCGCATAGGTCACATCCTCGAACACCGCGTCGCGCCCGCCGAGCGCCACATGCGCGCCGTCCTTCATGATCTTGGCGAGGCCGCTGCGTCCGTCGGCCAGCATCACCTGCACGACCGGTTGATCGGCTCGGTCGCCGCCACGCGGTTCCGATGTCACCGCAAACGCCCCGCCATCCAGACGCCGCGTTTCGCCGGCGGATTTGAGCCACACAGGCGTCGTGCGCGCCGCCGTCGAACTCCAGCCGTCACCGGCGCCTTTCGCGAGCAACGCTGCGGCGATCCCGCCTAGGTCCGCCTCGAAAGACGGTGCCTTGGATGCACGTCGCGACAGCCAGCCCGTATCGACCCCGCCCGCAGCGAAGTCGGCATCGCCCAGGATGTCGATCAGGAAAGACCGGTTGGTGCGCAGTCCCAGTGCCGCCAGCCCGTCCAGCGCCGCTATCAGCTTCAGCCGCGCTTCGTCGCGCGTCGCGCCATGGGCGATGACCTTGGCGAGCATGGAGTCGTAATCGCCGGTCACGTCCGGTGTGCCGGCCCAATCCACCCGCACGTTGCGCGGTATGCCTTCCAGCGTCAGCGTGCCGGTCTGCGGCTTGAAGCCGTCATCAGGGTCTTCTGCGCAGAGCCGCGCCTCGATCGCGTGCCCGCTCAGCGTCACACCGTCCAGGTCGAATGACAGCGGCCTGCCCATCGCGATGTCGAACTGCAGGCGGATGAGGTTGAGGCCCGTGACCATCTCGGTCACGGGATGCTCCACCTGGATGCGCGTGTTCATCTCCAGGAAGTAGAACGTCCCGTCGGGCGCGAGCAGGAACTCCACCGTTCCGGCATTCACATATCCCACGGCCCGCGCCAGTTTCTCCGACGCCGCGCCCATCGCGGCGCGCAATTCGGGCGTCGCGCCGGGCGCGGGCGCTTCTTCCAGAACCTTCTGGTTGCGCCGCTGCACCGAACAGTCGCGCTCGCCCAGATGGACGACATTGCCCTGTGCGTCGCCGAAGACCTGCACCTCGACGTGCCGCGCCCCGTCGATCGCCTTTTCAAGGATCACCCGGTCGTCGGCGAAGGCGCTTTTCGACTCGCGCCGTGCGCTCGCCAGCGCCGCCGCGAAGTCCTCTGCCCGCTCGACGCGCCGCATTCCCCGGCCGCCGCCGCCCATCGCGGCCTTGATCATCACCGGCCAGCCGATCTTCGCCGCCTCGGCGCCCAGTGTCGCGTCGCTTTGGTCGTCACCGTCATACCCGGGGATCAGCGGCACGCCCGCCTGCCGGGCGACGCGCTTGGCCGCGCCCTTGTCGCCCATCGCGCGGATGGCGTCAGGCGGCGGGCCGATCCACACCATGCCGGCGGCGATCACCGCTTCGGCGAAATCCGCATTCTCGGCCAGAAAGCCATATCCCGGATGCACCGCCTCGGCGCCCGTCGCCTTCGCAGCGTCCAGAATGGCCGTGACATTCAGATAGGATGCCGCAGGCGCAGCCGCGCCGATCCGCCGCCGCACGGGGGCGGCCATAACATGAGCGCTGTTCGCGTCGGCGTCGGAATAAACGGCGATCGGCGTCAACCCGGCGGCCTGCGCCTCGCGCACCACGCGCCACGCGATCTCGCCGCGATTGGCGACCAGCAGGCGCTTAAAGGGGCGGGCGGGAAGGGCCATCAGCCGCGCGCGGGCAGAATGCCCATCCCCTTGGAGATGATCTGAAGCATCACCTCGTCAGCCCCGCCGCCGATCGAGCCGAGCCGCCCATCGCGATAGCTTCGCGACACCCGCGTCTCGTCCATGAAGCCCATGCCGCCGTAATACTGCAGGCAGGCATCATTGACGGTGCGTGACAGGCGCGTCGCTTTCAGCTTCGCCATGCTGGCCAGCTGCGTCATGTCCTCACCCGCGACGTAGCGTTCGACCGCCTTCCAGGTCAGCGCCCGCAGGGCTTCCACTTCCGTCATGAGCTCGGCCAGCTTGAAGTGCACGACCTGATTGTCGAGCACGCTGCGCCCAAAAATCTTCCGCTCGCGCGTATAAGCGATGCAGTCGTTGATTGTGCGTTCCAGCCCTTCGGAGGCCGAGAGCGCCGCGTACATGCGCTCTTCCTGGAACTGGATCATCTGGTACTGGAAGCCAAGGCCTTCCTGCCCGATGCGGTTGCGCTTCGGCACACGCACATCCTCAAAGAAAATCTGCGCGGTGTCTGACGAGTGCATGCCCATCTTCTTGAGCGTGCGGGCAACGGTCACGCCCTTGGTCTTCATCGGCAGGCAGATCAGCGACTTGTTGCGGTGGACAGGGCCGTCGCCCGTATTGGCCAGCAGGCACATCCAGTCGGCCTGGCTGCCATTGGTCGTCCACATCTTGCCGCCATTGATGATGTAGTCATCGCCATCGCTGCGCGCCGTGGTCTTTAGTGAGGCGACGTCGCTGCCTGCGCCGACTTCGGAAACGCCAAGGCACGCGACATAGTCGCCGCTGATCGAGGGCCGCAGGAACTCCTCGCGCAGCTCGTCGCTGCCGAATTTCGCCAGCGCCGGCGTCGCCATGTCGGTCTGCACGCCGATCGCCATCGGCACGCCGCCGCAATTGATATGCGCGAGCCCCTCGCAGAACATCGCGGTGTAGGAATAATCGAGGCCAAGCCCGCCGAACTGCTCCGGCTTGCCGATCCCGAGGAACCCCTGCTTGCCCATCTTTTTGAACAGCTCATGGGCGGGGAAAATCTTCTCCTCCTCCCACTGATCGACATACGGATTGATCTCCGTCTCGATGAACTTGATCAGCGAGCGCTTCAGCTCGCGATGCTGGTCGGTCAGCTGCATTACATTCGTCCAACGCCAAACGTGTTCGGTTTCAGGGTGCGCGCCTCGGCCTCGGCGCAGATCGACAGCGTCAGGCCCAGCACCTTGCGGCTGTCGCGCGGGTCGATGATGCCGTCGTCCCACAGCCGCGCGGTGGCGTAGAGCGCGGTCGATTCCGCATCATACTGATCGATGATCATCTTGGCCTGCGCCGCCAGCATCTCGTGCGGCGGCTCCTTGCCGGCTCGGCGCGCGCCGTCTTCGGCAATAATGGTCATCACCTTTGCGGCCTGTTCTCCGCCCATCACGCTGATGCGGTTGTTGGGCCAGGCGAAAATGAAGCGCGGTCCGAAGGCGCGGCCGCACATGCCGTAATTGCCCGCCCCGAAGGAGGCGCCGATATGCAGCGTGATCTTCGGCACCGGCGCGTTGGTCACGGCCTGGATCATTTTCGATCCGTGTTTCACAATGCCCGCGCGCTCGGCGTTCGGGCCGACGATATAGCCCGTCGTATTCTGCAGAAAGATCAGCGGCGTGCCCGACTGCGCGCACGCCTGCATGAAATGCGCGGCCTTGGTCGCGCCGTCCGGATCGATCGGCCCATTATTGCCGATGAAGCCAGCCTCGTGCCCCTCGACGCGGGCGAAACCGCATACGGTCGACGGACCATAGCTCGCCTTGAAATCCAGCCAGTCGCTGCCGTCAACGATGCGCGCGATCACCTCGCGCACATCATAGGGCTTGCGATAATCCGGCGGCACGACGCCGAGAATTTCCTCGGGATCGTAAAGTGGCTTTGGCGCCGTCGAGGCGGGCGGCGCACGATCCCATTTCAGCTTGTCGGTCAGCGCCCGCGCGAGTCGGATGGCATCGCGGTCATCCTCGGCGATCCATTCGGCAAGGCCTGAAACCGTCGCGTGCATCTCCGCGCCGCCCAGCACCTCGTCCGTGGAAATCTCGCCGGTCGCGGCCTTCAGCAGCGGCGGCCCGGCAAGGAATATCTTGGTCTTGCCGCGCACCACGATGACGTAGTCGGAAAGCCCCGGCTGGTAGGCGCCGCCCGCCGTCGACGAGCCATGGACCACCGAGATGACCGGGCAACCCGCCGCGGACAATCGGGCCAGATTGGCGAAGGTCGCGCCACCCTTCACGAAGAGATCAGCCTGGCGCAGCAAATTCGCCCCCGCGCTCTCGACGAGCTGGATGTAGGGCAATTTATTCTCCAGCGCGATCTGCTGAAGCCGCAAGCATTTATCAAGGCCATAGGGCGTGGCCGCCCCGCCTTTGATGGCGCTGTCGCTGGCGTCGATGCAGGCGCGTATGCCGCCGACGATCCCGATGCCGGAAATGCGGCCTCCGCCGCTGGCGGATGCACCCCCATCGTCGTCATGGCAGCCAAGGCCGCAGAGCGTCGAAATCTCCAGCCAGGGCGTGCCGCGATCAAGCAGCAGGTCGATCCGGTCGCGCGGCGGCAATTGCCCGCGTTCGGCGAATTTTTTTGCGGCTTTTGTGCCATGCGCCCGGATACGCGCCTCGATCTCGCGCACGCCGTCCAGCAGCTTCAGGTGCGCCGCGCGATTCTCTGCAAATCGCGGCGAGCTGACATCGATCTCGGACCTGAACACAGGCACGCGGCGCATCCTTCCCGGTTCGCCGCGTTGTTCTTGATGTAGGCGGCGCGGCGAAACTTAAGCGCGAATTCGCCTGCGCCGCCACATCAGGATTCTGACGCTAGGTCAGCTCTTCTTGCCGGGGATGATGGCGCCCAGCACGCCGCCGCCGATGCCGCCGCTGACCAGCGCGCCGAGCACCGACATCAGATCGAAGCCGCCGCCATTGATCAGAGGCATCAGCGCGCCGACCGCGCTCGACAGGCCGCCGGAAAGAATGCCGCCGACCGCGCGTGAAGCTGCAGGTCCGCTGCTGGTTGCGCTGCTGACGGCGCCGGCGGCGGCGCCGGAGGCCGCATTGGCGCCTGTGACCGCCAGTCCGCCCAGATTGAGAAAGCCGAGCTTGCCGGCGATTTCGCCGAGCCCCGGAACGAAGTTCAGAACGGCCTGGATGATGATGCCGACAATCGTGCCTATGGTTACGCCTTGCATGGATAACTCCCCCTAATGCCCGCCTGTTCGGCGTGGACCGGGACAGACTAAGGGCATTTGGGCTGATGCGGCCCCCCCGCGCGGCGATGCGCCGCATGCGAAGAAAACCCGGAAAACAGCCTCCTCCGCGCGCTCGGCTGAATGAAACGCGCGGAGGAGACCTTCGCGCATGCCGGTCGGGCAGGCGCGAAAGGCGGAACGGGTTATTCGCCGCCGGTGCCGTTCAGGGTTAACGGCGTCAAGCTGGCGGCGCTTTCGGCCAGCCTCACCAGGTTGATGAACTCTGCGCGGTATCCAAATGGATCGGCGCCCTTGCCGGCCTGCGCGAGCTGGATCACGCGCTCATAGCTGAAGTCCTTGAGATGCGGCTCATGGCGCAGCAATTGGGCGAAACCGGCCACCGCCGCCGCGAACTTGAAGTCGCCGTTCAACGTCTCGACTGACGGGCTCTTGTCGGCGGAGGTGATGGGGCGCTCGATCAGCTTCGAGGCCGTCTCGCCGGGCAGTTTGTAGCGCATCTTCAGATAGGCGATTTCGCCGCAGTCGGCGCTGGCCGTCTCCGGCTTGCCATAGCGCAGCGGATCGGTGAGACGCGCCGCCGACCCGACCGGCGTGACCTCGTAAAGCGCCGTCACACGGTGACCGGCGCCGATATCGCCGGCATCGACCTTGTCGTTGTTGAAGTCGGCGGTCTCCAGCATCCGCGTCTCGTAGCCGATGAGACGGTACTCGGCGACGCAGGCCGGATTGAACTCGATCTGGAACTTCACGTCGCCTGCGATCGTGAACACTGTGCCGGCCATCTCGTCGACCAGCACTTTGCGGGCTTCGTTCAGGTTGTCGATATAGGCGGCGTTGCCGTTCCCGGCCTGCGCCAGGGTCTGCATCATCGCATCGTTGTAGTTGCCGCGGCCAAAGCCCAGCACGGTCAGCGTGACGCCGCTGTCGCGCTTGCGGGCGACGAAATCCTCCAGCTGTTCGCTGTCGGTGATGCCGACATTGAAATCGCCATCGGTTGCCAGGATCACGCGGTTGACGCCGCCCTTGATCATATTGGCCTCCGCGAGTTCATAGGCGCGGCGGATGCCCTCCCCGCCTGCGGTCGAACCGCCCGCGGACAGGTTGTTGATCGCCGCATTGATCTTCGCCGTCTGATCGCCGGATGTCGGCTCCAGCACGACGCCAGCGTTGCCGGCATAGACGACGATCGAGATGCGGTCATGCGCCGTCATCTCCTTGGTCAGCATCGACAGCGATTTCTGCAGCAGCGGCAGCTTGTCGGGATCTTCCATCGAGCCCGAAACGTCCAGCAGCAACACCAGATTGACCGGCGGTCTTTCGCCCTGCGGCAGGCCATAGCCCTGAATGCCGATATGGACAATCTCGGTCGCCGGATTCCACGGCGTCGGATAGACGGCGACGGTCGGCTGGAACGGTTTCGCGCGATCGTTCGGAACGGCGTAGCTATAGTCGAAATAGTTGACCATCTCCTCGACCCGAACAGCGTCCGAAGGCGGCAGGCGGCCGTCATTGAGGAACCGGCGCACGACCGAGTAGCTGGCGGTATCGACATCGGCCGAGAAGGTCGAGACCGGTTCGGTCGCGGCGACCTTCACCGGGTTGGGCTCGACGTCGCGATATGTCTCGCGATCCTCGGGCGCAGGCTTCTCCAACATGACGGTGGCGGCGGGCGCCGGACCGGCCGGCTCGATCTGTGCTATGCCGGCGACTGCACGGTCGGCTTCTGACTCTTTGGCCGGCAAGCGCATGCGCGTGTCGTCCGATTTGGTTTCCGTCTTGGCGGTCTTGGGTTTTCCGTCCGCCCGGTTGGCAGTCGCCTGCATCTGTTCGCAGGCCGCAAGGGTCGATACGCCGAGCAGCAGCACCGGCAGGAGCCGGCGGGCAAGAGGTGAAATCTTCATATGGGGCATCCCCGCGCGCGTGGTATCAGCCGAGGATGCGAGGCTCAGCGGCGAATAGGCCCTCGAAAGGGCGCGCGCGTGGCGAAAAAGGGGCGGACGCCTGCTCTGGCGTCAGTCCAACGTCAGTCCGCGCGCCTTGAAGGCCTTCAGCGCGTTGTTGAAGGCAGCGGCGACAGCCTCCTTCTCGCGCTGGTTCGCCTCAAGCTTTTTGAGGCCCGCCTTTTTCGCCGGCTCCTTCATCTCTTCCTTGGGGTCGTCGATGACCAGAAGAATGCAGGACTGAAACGAGTCCGAGTCCTTGATGAAGTTCAGGACCTCGGCTTTCGACGCGCGCATTTCCGCCTGGCTGGCGGTATTGCCGTCCGGAACGACGGGGCCGAACGGTTCCTGGCAGCGGTCTTCGATGCTCGCATAGGCGGCGGGCGTGGCGAGCAGGATGGCGAGGGCGGCGACGGCGAAACGCATCGGAAACTCCGGCGGAAAAGGCTGTGCGCGTTATGGCGGTGCGATAAGGCGCGATCAAGGCGGCGTTGATGGCCAACGCCGCCTGAACAAGCCTTGAACGGGCAGGCCCCGCCGTTTCCGTCGCCGTCAGACCATCGCCTGATACGGCGGCGCGGGCTCGTACTCCATGCCCTTCTGGGTGGCGCGGGCGAGATCGGGCGACCAGATCTGCCCTACCAGCCACAACGCCATGTCGATTCCCGCCGAAACCCCGGCCGACGTCACGACATTGCCGTCGCGCACGAAGCGCATGTCGTCGCGCACCACCGCATTCTCGCCCCGCTCGCGCAGCTGCGGGATGTATCCCCAGTGCGTGGTGACCGCCTTGCCTTTCGCCGGTCCCGCCACCGTCAGCAGCAGCGATCCCGTGCAAACGCTGGTCACCCACGTTGCCGTCTTCGCCGCCTCGGCGATGTAGTCCAGCATAACCGGATTGGAGGCTTCGCGCCGCGTCCCTTGTCCGCCGGGCACGAGGATGAGATCGGCCCTGGGCGCATCGGCGAAACTGTGGTCGGCGATCACCCGCATCCCTTTGGCGCAGCGCACCGTCCCGCCCGTTTCGCTGACGGTGAAAACATGCGGCTTCTCCAGCGGCAACTTCTGGAAGTCCATCACATTGCCGGCCATGGTGAAGACCTCCCACGGCCCCACGAAATCCAGCTCTTCGGCGTCGTCGAAAAGAACGATGGCGATGTTCATGGCGCTTTCCTCAGGATGCGTTTGGTCGAAGCTGGATATTTGTCCAGCGCGGCAGCCGGACGGATCGGACGTGTCTCAAGATTGCCGCCGCAATTGGGGCAGTGACCGTTCAGCGGGCCGTCGGCGCAGTCCGCGCAGAATGTGCACTCGAACGAACAGATGCGCGCGTTTCCGCTTTCGGGCGGAAGGTTGCTGTCGCAGCGCTCGCAGTTGGGTCTCAGCTCAAGCATGGTCTTCTCCCCGCGCCGCCGTTGCGAAGCGCGCGCGATAGTCGGCCGGACTTACGCCCAGCGTCCGGTGGAAGGCGCGGCGCATCAGCTCCGCGCTGGAAAATCCGCATTGACGCGCAACGCTCTTGGAGGCCGCGCCCGGCGCCGCAAGTTTGCGCCGGGCCGCGTCGACCCGCGCACGCTCCACATATTCGGCCGGCGTCATGCCCAACTCGTCGTGAAAGGCGCGCAGCAGCGAGCGCTCCGAAAGCCCCGCAGCGGCCGCGATGGCCGCCGCCCGCAGATCGCCGGTCAGGTTGGCCGCGATGAACGCGACGGCGGCCTCGGTCTTCGCGCCCGCGCCCTGGCGTTGCAACTCGGCGCTGAACTGCGACTGTCCACCCGGCCGCATCATGTAGAGCACATGCCGTCGCGCGATACCCAGCGCCGCCTCGCGCCCGAGATCCGCCTCGACCAGCGCCACGGCCAGATCCATCCCCGCCGTGATGCCCGCCGAAGTCCACACATGCCCATCGCGTACATAGATCGCGTCGGGCTCGAACCGCACTTTGGGATAGGCGCGGGTCAGCGTGTCGACGACGTTCCAGTGGCTCGTCGCCCGCCGGCCGTCCAGAAGCCCCGCTGCCGCCAGCAGCGCCGAGCCTGAACAGACCGACGCGACGCGCGTCGCCGACAGGCCGGCCTTGCGCACGAACGCGACGAGATCGGCGTTGCGCAGCGCGCCCAGCGTGCCGTTGCCGCCCGCCACCATGAAGGTGTGCACCCCTGCCAGATCGCGTGCGCTCACCTCGCCAAAGCCGCGATCGGCGATCAGGCTGACGCCGGCCGTCGTCGTCAGACTCCCGGCCCGCTCGGCGACCAGCTCGATCGCATAGGGCGGGGGCGCGGCGGGGTCGATCTCATGGGCCGACGCCAGAATCTCCAGGGGGCCGGTGACGTCGAGAATCTGGCAGTCGGCAAAGGCCAGCATCATCACGCGGCGGGTGGGGACGGTCGGCATGGCCGGAACCCTATGCCTCCGGACGTGTGGCGGAAACGACAAATATCCAACGATTACCGCCAAGTCTGGCATGACGACGCGGGCTTTGCTTTGCTGCGTTTATGTCCACGACCCTCGCCGTCATCCTCATCGACCGCTTCGCCGACTGGGAGCATGGCTTCCTCACAGCGCCGATCCGCGATTTCTTCGGCGGCACGGTGCGCTTTTTCACGCCGGACGGCGCGCCCGTCGCGTCGGAAGGCGGCATGCGCGCGGTCGCCGACGGCGCTTTCGCCGATCTTGGCCCTGATGCCTACAATGCGCTGGCGGTGATCGGCTCCGCCGTCTGGATGAGTGACGCGGCGCCCGATATCGGGCCCATCGTCCGCGCTGCCGACGCTGCGGGTCGTCTCACCGGCTTCATCTGCGGCGCCACCGCCGCCGCCGCGCGCGCCGGCCTGCTCGATGCGCGCGCTCACACCAGCAACAGCCGCGATACGCTGAAGGCCGTCGCGGCCTATCGCGGCGAGCCGCACTACCGCGACGTGCCCCACGCGGTGCGGGACGGGCATATCGTCACCGCCGCCGGATTTGCGCCGCGCAGCTTCGCGTTCGAGATGCTCCAGGCGCTTCTGCCCGGCGAAGCCCGCAATCTGGGCTACTACAAGCAGGAACTCACCGCCGAGCGCTTCGCCTAGAGCGCGACGAACGCGCCTGCGAGGCCGGGGATCGGCACGCCCTTGTTGACGCGCGGCGTGCACGCCACAAGACCGCGCACATCGAAACCATACGTTTCCGCCATGCGCCGCAGATAGGCCTCGCTATGGGCCCAGCGCCTCGTCTCCTGCAGGGTGAAATCGTCCTCTGCGCTGCGCTCCACCGAGAAGAGGAAAAGCCCGCCGGCTTTCAGCACGCGCTTCGCGCCGGCGAACACCCGCGCCAGATCGCCCAGATAGACCAGCACGTCCGCCGCCACGATGCGCCCGAAGCGCTGCGTTGCAGTCGCCAACCAGTCTTCGATGTCGCCGACGATCAGCGCGTCGTACAGGCCGCCCGTCCTCGCCTGCGCAATCATCTGCGGGCTGAGGTCTATGCCCGTCAGCTTCGTCGCATGGGGCCGGAACGCCGGCCCGGCCAGTCCGGTGCCGCAGCCCAGATCCAGCGTCGCGACCTTTTTCGGCTTTCCCGCCGACACCATCGCCATCAGCTCCGCCAGAATCTCCGGCGCGCGATAGGCCAGCGCCCCGCGCATGCGCGCGTCGTAATCCGACGAGAACTGATCGAAGAGATGCCGCACATAGCCCGCATCGGATCGCGCCTGTCCCCGCATCGCGTCCAGACGGGCGCCCAGCGCCGCGCCGTCCTCGCCCAGCGCGACGGCGGCGCTCAGATGCCCCGTGGCCTTTTCGATTTCGCCTGCCTCGGCCCAGGCCTCCGCCAGCGCCAGCTCCGCCGCGCCGCAATCGGGATCGGCGCGCAGCGCCCGCTGGAACTCGGCGATCCCGGCGGGCAGGGCGTCGTTGGCGACCAGCGCCCGGCCAAAGGCGACGGCCGCCTCTGGCCAGTTGCGGTTCATGGAGTTGACTTCGCGCAGCACGGCCACGGCGTCCCGGGCCGTGCCCGCCGCCAGCAGCGCCCGGCCCAGCGTCAACTGGCCAAGAGGTCCAAGACGCCCGGCCTCCGCCAGAGGCGACAATATGGCCACGGCGTCTGCAGGCCGCCCGGCCTGCAGCGCGTCTTCGGCGAGATCGACGGGGTTCTCCATGGCCGCGCGGCTTACGGCGCGCGGCCCCGGCTTGCAATGGCTGTCCGGATCAGCCGCTCAGCGTGCACTTGCCGTTGTTAATGGCGACGATTTCGCGCTCTTTCAGGCGGGCGCGGAACGAGACGACATTGCCGTCCTTCCACACGTCCACCAGCACGGTCTCGCCGGGGAAGACGGGCGAGGAGAAGCGCACATCATAGCCGACGATCTTCGAGGCATCGTGCCCCAGAACGTTGGTGATGATCGCCCGGCAGGTCGTGCCATAGGTGCACAGGCCATGGATGATCGGCTTGGGAAATCCCGCCGCCTTGGCGATCTTCGGGTCGCGGTGCAGCGGATTTCGGTCGCCCGACAGCGCATAGATGAACGCCTGGTCTTCCAGGATCGCGGCCTCATAGGTCGCATCGGGCTTGCGCTCCGGGATCGGATGCGGCTCGGGCGCGCCCGTCGAGGGCCCTCCGAATCCGCCGTCGCCGCGCGCAAAGGTCGACGAGACCAGCGTGCACAGCGGCTCGTTCGTATCCTTCAGGCGGATCTTCTTTTCGGTCACGATCACCGCGCCCTTGCCGGCGCCCTTGTCGAACGCGCCGATCACGCGCTCGTCGCCGATGATCGTCGCGGCGCTGGGCAGCGGGCGGTGCAGCGTCACGCGCTGCTCGCCATGCACCACCATCAGATAGTTGATGCCGCTTGTCCGCAGCGCCCCGCCGCCCCACTGGATCACCGTCGCCATGGTCGGCACGGTCTTCAGATAGGCCGGATCGTTCATGCCTTCATAGACGAAGGGCAGCTCGGCTTCGTTCATCGGATCGCGCCCGAAGCCGATGCCGAGCGCATACAGCATCGCTTCCTTGTCGGAATAGGACGACTCCGTCCCTTCCGTTTTCAGCGACATGATGTGGTCGTAGGAAATGGGCATTGGTCTCTCCCGCCTGTTCTTGTGGGCTCAGTGTGTCGCCCTGCCGCGCCGTAAGGCAAGAGCCGGCGCGCGATCTGCGCTATGAGGGCGCATGACCGAACTGAGAACCCCGCGCCTGGTGCTGCGCCGCGCCCGTCCCGGCGATGTCGACGGCCTGCACGCTATCCTGTCCGACAAGCGCGCCATGAAGCACTGGTCCACGCTTCCGCACGAGTCTCTCGCCGAGACGCAGCAATGGCTCGATGCCATGCTGGTGCGCGGCCCGGGCTTCGACGATTTCGTGGTCGAGCTGGACGGCCGGGTCGTCGGCAAGGCCGGCGCCTGGCGCATGCCCGAGATCGGCTACATCCTGCACCCCGATGTCTGGGGCATGGGTATCGCGACCGAAGCCTTGCGCGCGGTCATTCCGCATCTCTTCGCCGCCCACGACGCGCCGGCGCTCACTGCGGATGTCGATCCAGGCAATGCCGCGTCGATCCGCCTGCTGGAAAAGCTCGGCTTTCGGGAAACCGGCCGCGCGTCGCGCACCTTCTTCATCGGCGGCCAATGGTTCGACAGCATCTATCTGGCGCTCGCGCGCGACCGGTGGGCGGCGCTGAACCGAGGGTGAAGTGGCGCGGCCTGCGCGGCCCGCCTAGTGTCGACCGATCCATAACGGAAACGCCATGCCGGAAAAGACCTACAAGCTCCTCGCGGCCAAGGGCGGCGGCTCGATGATCGTGGAGGGCGCTTTCGCTCTCGCGAAAATCCCGCTCGACGTCGAGTACTTCTCATGGACCGATCTCGGCCTCGAGCATGACGAGATCAAGGCCATCAACCCGCTGCAGCAGGTGCCCAGCCTCATCTGCCCCGACGGCCGCATCATGACCGAAAGCGCCGCGATCCTGATGCATGTGGACGACATCGCGCCCGAAGCGGGCCTCATCCCCGGCCGCGATCACGACAAGCGACGCGATTTCCTGCGCTTCCTCATGCTCATCAACACTGCGATCTATCCCAGTTTCACTTATGGGGACTCGCCCGCCAAATGGCTCAAGGGCGATGAGGCGGCGGGCAAGATCCTGCGCACCGCCACCGACGATCACCGCAAGTCGCTCTGGCGTTACGCGGAAAGCTGGACCGGCGCGCCCTGGTTCCTCGGCGACACGTTCTCGGCCATCGATCTCTATCTCTGGCCGATGACCTGGTGGCGGCCCGGCCGCGACTGGTTCAAGGCCGAGGCGCCCCGGCTGCACGCCATCGCCCTCAAGGTGGAGGCGATCCCCGAAATCGCCCAGGTCCAGGCGCGCCAGAGCTAGGCGGGCCGCGCCCCGGCCTGCTATGCGTCGCGCAGAGTAAAGCCGGGGAGAGCGCCATGTCCGCCAGTCCAGCCACCGATCAGACCGCCTGGTCGACGACCTGCTTCGACGTCTCGATCGCGCACAATGTCGCGCATCTGAAGCTGAATCGCCCCGGCGAGCTCAACTCCATGATCCCGGCCTTCTGGCGCGAGCTGCCCGAGATCGTCCGCGACCTCGACGACAACGCCCGCGCCCGCTGCATCGTCATCTCGTCGTCGGGCAAGCATTTCTGTTCGGGCATGGATCTCGCGGTCTTCGGCGGCGGTCAGCCGACATCGGGCGTGCGCAGCGGCGAGCGCGGCCGCAGCGCCGCCAACCTGCGCCGCGTCGTCCGCGATATGCAGAAGACGTTCGACTGCCTCGATGAGGCGCGCATGCCGGTGATCGCCGCCATTCAGGGCGGATGCGTCGGCGGCGCCGTCGACATGACCAGCGCCTGCGACATCCGCTATTGCACCGCCGATGCCTTCTTCGTCATCCAGGAGATCAATATCGGCATGACCGCCGATGTCGGCACCTTCCCGCGCCTCTGCCACCTCATCCCGCAGGGATGGGTCCGCGAAATGGCCTATACAGGCCGCCGGCTCGACGCCCGCACCGCGCTGCGCATCGGGCTCGTCAACGAGGTCTTCGAAGACCACGAAGCGGTCGTGAACCACGCTTTGCTCACCGCGCGCGAGATTGCCGCCAAGACGCCGCTTTCCGTGCACGGCTCGAAGGTGATGATCAACTATGCCCGCGACCACTCGCTGGCCGACGGGCTCGACTACATCGCCACCTGGCAGGCCGGCATGTACAATCCCGAAACCGACATGAAGGAAGCGCTCAGCGCCCGTCTCGAAAAGCGCGAGCCGCGGTTCGAAGACCTGCTGCCGGTCCGCAAACCGATGAGCTGATGCCCGCCAGACCCGCGCCCGTCCGCGCGATCGACGGCCTCAGGGGCGTCGCGGCGCTCGGCATCGTCATCTATCACATGCGCCCGGCGCTGGCTTATGCGCCGGAGCTGCGCTTCGCTGCGGGAGCATTCGAGAAGTACTTTCTGCTCCTCGACCTGTTCTTCGTCGTCTCCGGCTTCGCCATCGCGTCGGGCTATGGCGATGTCTTCTCCCGCCGCGTCGCCGCCGCCGACTATCGCCGCTTTCTGTGGGGCCGCTTCGCGCGGCTCTATCCGCTCTATGTCACGGTCCTGCTGATCCTCGCGGTGCAGGAGACGGTCTATCTCGTCCTCGGCGACGCGGGCGTCCTCACCCCGCCCTGGACGCCCTGGGCCCGGCCGGTGGCCGAGCCGGTGGGCTTCATCGCCTCGCTGTTCCTCGTTCAGAGCTGGGGCTTCATCAACAAGCTCGTCTGGATCATCCCTGCCTGGTATGTCAGCGCGCTTCTCGCCGCCTATCTGGCG
>JAKOQZ010000206.1 GCA_029778105.1 Pseudomonadota bacterium
AAGCACATCTCGACGCCGATGAGCCTCTCGATCATCGGCTGCGTCGTGAACGGGCCGGGCGAGGCGACGCAGACCGATATCGGCTTCACGGGCGGCGGGTCGCTGGGCAAGGGCGCCGGGGGCCACGGCATGGTCTATCTCGGCGGCAAGCAGGCCTACAAACTGCCCAACGAGAATCTCGTCGATCACATCGTGGCGCTGTGCGAGCAGAAAGCCGCCGAGATCGAAGCGACGCGCGGCGCGGCCTAGATCATTCCCATGCTGCCGACCGCACAGATCGACCGTATTGCCGCGCGCTTTGAAGAGATCGAAGCGCAGCTCGCCGCCGGCCATGGCGACATGGTCAAGCTCGCCAAGGAGCGGGCGCAGATCAAACCCGTCGCCGACGCGCTGGCCGAGTATCGCGCCGCCGAGAGCGAGCGCGATTCGCTGGAGGCCATGGCGAACGACAGCGACGCGGAAATGGCGGCGCTGGCGCGCGAGGAGCTGCAGGCGCTGAAAGAGCGCCTGCCGGCGCTGGAGCGGGCGCTGAAGCTGTTGCTGATCCCGCGCGATGCGGCGGACGAGGGCAGCGCCATCCTGGAAGTGCGCGCCGGCACCGGCGGCGCGGAAGCGGCGCTGTTCGCGGGCGATCTGGTGGCGATGTATCGCCGCTACGCCATGCTGCAGGGCTGGCGCGTGACCGTCGTGTCGATCAGCGAGAGCGATCTGGGCGGCATGAAGGAAGCGATCCTGATGGTCGAGGGCCAGGGCGTCTTCGCCAAGCTGAAATACGAAAGCGGCGTGCACCGGGTGCAGCGCGTGCCGCAGACCGAGACGCAGGGCCGCATCCACACCTCGGCGGCGACGGTGGCGGTGCTGCCGGAGGCCGAGGATGTCGAGATCGAGGTGAAGGACAGCGATCTGCGCATCGATGTCTATCGCGCGTCCGGCGCGGGCGGCCAGCACGTCAACAAGACGGAATCGGCGGTGCGCATCACGCATATCCCGACCGGCGTGGTGGCGGCGAGCCAGGAAGAGAAATCGCAGCACAAGAACAAGGCGATCGCGCTGAAGATGTTGAAGGCGCGGCTCTATGATGCCGAACGCCAGCGCGTGGACAGCGCCCGCGCCGCCGACCGCAAGGATCAGGTGGGCTCGGGCGATCGCTCGGAGCGCATCCGCACCTATAATTTCCCGCAAGGGCGCGTGACCGACCACCGCATCAATCTGACGCTCTACAAGCTGGACCGGGTGATTGCGGGCGACGATCTGTCGGAGCTGATCGACGCGCTGGCCGAGCACGACCAGGCGGCGCGGCTCGCGGCGCTCGACGGGCAGGCGTGACCACCGCCGCTGCCCTGATCGCCAAGGGCGCCAGCCGCCTGACCCTCGCCGGCATCGAGACGCCGCAGCGCGAGGCAAGGCTGCTGCTCGCCCATCTGCTGGATATGCCGGCGGCCGAACTGGCGCTGACGCCCGACCGCGACATCGACGTGACCACCGCCAGCCGGTTCGCGGAGGCGATCGAGCGGCGCGAGGCGCACGAGCCCTTCGCCTATATCACCGGCCGCCGGGACTTCTGGTCGCTGGAGCTGGAGGTGACGCCCGCCACGCTGATCCCCCGGCCCGACACCGAAACGCTGGTCGAGACGGCGCTGAAGATCGCCGGTCACCCCGCCGCGCCGCTGAACATCCTGGATCTGGGCACCGGCACGGGCGCGGTCCTGCTGGCGCTGCTGGCGGAGCTGCCGCGCGCCGAGGGGCTGGGCGTCGATGTCAGCGAGGCGGCGCTGGAGGTCGCGCGGCGCAATGCGCTGCGGTCCGGGCTGGGCCGGCGCGCCCGGTTCGGAATTTCCAGCTGGTGGAGCCATGCGAACGGTGTGTTCGACCTGATCGTCTCGAACCCGCCTTATATCCCCAGCCGCGATATCGCCGGTCTGGACGCCGATGTGCGCGATTTCGAGCCGCATCTGGCGCTCGACGGCGGGCCGGACGGGCTCGGCGCCTACCGCGCGATCCTGTCGGGCGCGGCGCCCCGGCTGGCGGAGGGCGGCGCGGTGATCGTGGAGGTCGGGGTGGGGCAGGCCGGCGACGTGGCGGCGATGATGCGCGCTTCGGGCCTGCCATTTACGGCGACTCGCCGCGATCTTTCGGGCATCGAGCGGGTGGTGGCCGGAGCGCGCTCTGCTCAAGTCCTTGGGGATATTGCAGATTTTCCTGTTGGACCGCGCACCGAAACGGACTAAATTCATCGGCAGGGGAAAGGCCGGACGTGGCCGCGTATCCTGCCTAAGCCCAGGGGCCCAAGGCATAAGGCGCAGCCGAAACGCGACCGGCCCTGACGACAGCACAAACGACCGCTGGACAGCCTTGAGCCCGAATTGCCGCGCCCGCGGCAGCGCGGCTTCAGTCCGGCCAAGAGGCTGATGCACCCCTTAAGTCATTGATAGAGGAGAGAGTGCCTTGAACATGAGGCCTCAACAGGGTGGGTTCAACAAGCGTGGCCGTGGCCGGAACCGCAATGGCGGTGGAGGCGGCGGTGGCGGCGGCGGCAATAACAACAACAAGCCGCAGAACATCCTGCACCGGAATTTCGAATCCACCGGCCCGGACGTGAAGGTGCGCGGCAACGCGCAGCACGTCTACGAGAAGTATCTGCAGCTCGCGCGCGACGCGAACTCGTCGGGCGACCGCGTGATGGCCGAGAACTATCTCCAGCACGCCGAGCACTATTACCGCATCATCGCGGCGGCTCAGGCGGCGATGCCGCAGCATCAGCCCAGCCAGCAGCAACAGCACAACCAGCAGCAGAACCAGAACGGCCGCTACGGTCAGCCGCACACCGCCGTCGACGCGAGCGAAGGCGAAGGCGAGCGCCGCGAGGAGCCCACGGGCGCGACGGTGGAATCCACGGCGCCCGCGCCGCAGCCGGCCCCCGCCGAAGACGAGCAGCCGGTCGTCTGATTCCGGCTGTCATCGACGCGCGCCATGCCGGAAAGGCATGGCGCTGAGACCCGTCGTCAGGGAATGCGCGTCAGCTGCCAGCGGGGCTCGACGCCTTCGGGCAGCGAGAGCGGCCCCGTATAGCGCAACAGCAGATCGTTGCCCGAGCAGTTATAGGTCCAGAGCGAATCCTCCAGCATGCCGTCCTGTTCGGTTTCGTTGGTGTAGCCGTTGGGCAATTCCACCCGGATCTTGAACCCGATGTTCGCTTCCTTGGCGCAGTAGTTCATCGCGCCGCCTTCGTCGGTGCCCCATTCGCCGCTGTCGATGCCGTTCGCCTCGACGTTGATGAGGACGTCGTCGCTGTCCTTGTCGATCTTGACCTCGGCGCCGATCTTGAGGCCCTCGACCACGAACTGCGCCGTGCCGTCCTTGTCGAACACGAGGATGGCGGTGCCGCCGACGCCGCTGAAATTGCCGGTTTCCGATTGGCCGTGGGTCGCCTGGAGATAGGTCAGCAACGCTTCGTTCGACATGCGCCACTTGCCGACCACGCACTGGTCGATCTTGGGCATCTTGGCGCACTCGAAGCACTCCTTGGAGCGATGCGCGGCGAGCACGACCTTGTCGGCATAGCTGTCGGTGATGAACCGGGCGGCCAGGATCATGCGCACGTCCTTGCATGACTCCGGTTCGATCGTCTCCATCGGGTCGAGCTCGGACCATTCGCCGCCCGACTGTTCGCGCTTGTAGAACGACGAGCCGCCCGCCCACGCGTTATAGGTGCCGTTCGAGAAATGCAGCGCGTGGGTCGCCAGCGTGAACGGCTTCACCTGCAGATCGATCTGCTTGTCGTCGTCGTTGATCGCCGTCGTCGCGACCTGTTCGGGCGGCGCGGGAAAGGTGTATCCGGAGGGCATCGCGACCTTGCCGTCGATCAGCGCCTGACCAAAGGCCTGGAGCGGCATTTCGCCGACCGCGGCGAGCGTCGCGTCGATCTGCGATGCTTCGCCGCCGCCCGTGGCGAGCCCCTTGAAGAAGGCGGCCATCTTGTCCGGTCCCTGGGACCACAGCCAGGCGAAGAAACCGACGCTGCGATAAGGCTGCTGGGTCAGCGGGGTGTTCCCGATCGAGCCGATGAACTTGCTGCCCAGATCGTCGAGCCGTTCGGTGTCGATCTGCACCTGGTTGGCGAAGAATTCGGCCGAGCCCTCGACCCACCATTTGGCGGCGTCTCCCACGCCTGCCGCCTTGGGATAGCTCCAGTACTGAACGCAATGGAACAGCTCGTGCGCGGCCGTGTTGCGCAGCGCCTCGATGCCCGACTTGTCGTTCACGGGGATATTGATGCGAATCACGCAATCGCGCGCGAAGCTGTAGGCGTTGGCGTCGGCGAAGACGCCGGAGAATTTCTCGCCCGCCAAATCGCCGACCGTGCGGTTGGGATCGACCATCAGAACGGAGACGTTGCCGAACTCAAAGCCGAAACCGGACGCCAGGTCGTCGAACACCGACATCGCCGAGAGCATGGCGTCGAGCGTTTCCGCAGCATGCTGCGTGACGAGCTGGGGATCGGTCGAGCCGTCGCGCAGGGCGCGGATCGTGAAGCTCTGGCCGTTGGCGGAATAGCTTTGTCGTTCGATCTCGACGCATTTGAAGGCGGCGTCGGCGTTGATCGCGGACCGAAAGGCCGCGCCATCGCAGTCCGCCAGATCGTCGGCGCGGGCCACGCCGACTGCGCACGCAATACCCGCCACAAAAGCCAGCAGACGCCGCATGCGGCTCTCCCTCAGTCGATCAGTTGCAGTGTGTCACCCGGCGCGATCCGGCCGCCCTCGATCACGTCGAGATAGACGCCGCACAGATTGGCGCCGAAGGCTTCGTCCAGAAGCTGCGGCAGGCGCATGTCGCGCTCGGCCGTCGCCGGGTTCACGTTGGTGGCGGCGCAGCGGACGATCTGTTTGGCGACGGTCGCGCGCACGGGGCCGATGGCCATCGTCCGGCCGGTCCACGACTTCTCGACCCACGGCTCAAGCCCCTCGACATGGAGGTTGCCGCGAAAGCGCAAGGGGTCGACGGGGGTGCCGGCGACGCGGGCGATGTCGCGCACGCTCGCCAGATTGATGAGCGAGATGTATTTCTGCGGCACGTCGGTGAAGGCGAAGCCGGGCGCGGTGACGACGCGCGGCTTGCCCGGCAGAGCGGTGCCCAGATAGGCGGCGAAGAACTGTTCCGCCATGCCGCGGCCCATCGGGGTGGAGAGCTGCGCCTTGCAGACCTGCTTGCCGCCGCGCCTCACGGTGAGGGTGGCGGTGGCATCGTCGAACGCGGTTTCGAGTGCGGCGAGCTTCTCGTCCCGCATCAGCATCAGGAATTTCACCTTGGGGAAGTGGCGCGGCGCGTCGGCGTCGAACTGCGGCGCGCCTTGCTCGACGGCGAACGCGCGGTCGCCGGGAAAGGTCTCGCCCGGCGTCAGCGTGACGGCGCTCAGCTGCTCCGGCGACAGGCCTTTGACCGGGTAGCGATAGAGGCTTTCCACATGGCTCATGGGGCAAGCCTTACCCGATCGGCGGCGCGCCGCCAGCCCGCTCGCCGCCTTGATCGGAAACAAAGCGTCCCTACATGTTTTGTGGTCTTGGAGGCCCTGCCAGCCCGTGCCCGTATGGGGCGGCGAGAAGGCAGGTGCGCTCATTGGAGGGACAGTATGGATTTCGAGAAGTATACCGAGCGTTCGCGCGGATTCATGCAGTCGGCGCAAGGACTTGCGCTGCGGTCGGGGCATCAGCGCTTCGCCCCCGAGCATCTGCTGAAAGTGCTGCTGGATGACGAGGAGGGTCTCGCTGCAGGCCTGATCAAGGCGGCTGGCGGCGATGCCAGGGCGGTGTTGGCCGGCGCCGAAGCGGCGCTGAAAAAGCTGCCGCGTGTGGAAGGCAGCGGGGCCGGGCAGGTCTATCTGGCGCCCGAGACCGCCAAGGTCTTCGACATGGCCGAGAGTCTGGCGAAGAAGGCCGGCGACAGCTTCGTGACCGCCGAGCGGCTGCTGCTCGCGCTGGCGATGACGCCGAACACGGAAGCTGAGAAAATCCTCAAGACGGCCGGCGTGAACCCGACGGCGCTGAACCGCGCGGTCGAGGATCTGCGCAAGGGCCGCACCGCCGACAGCGCGACGGCCGAGAATGCCTATGACGCGCTGAAGAAATATGCCCGCGACCTGACCCAGGCGGCGCGCGACGGCAAGCTGGACCCGGTGATCGGGCGCGATGAGGAAATCCGCCGCACCATCCAGGTGCTCGCGCGGCGCACCAAGAACAATCCCGTCCTGATCGGCGAGCCGGGCGTCGGCAAGACCGCGATCGCGGAAGGCCTCGCACTACGCATCGTCAATGGCGACGTGCCGGAATCGCTGAAGAACAAGACGTTGATGGCGCTCGACATGGGCTCGCTGATCGCCGGCGCGAAATATCGCGGCGAGTTCGAGGAGCGGCTGAAAGCCGTGCTGAGCGAGATCACGTCGAGCGCGGGCGGCGTGATCCTCTTCATCGACGAGATGCACACGCTGGTCGGCGCGGGCAAGGCGGACGGGGCGATGGATGCCTCCAATCTCCTGAAACCCGCGCTGGCGCGCGGCGAGCTGCACTGCGTGGGCGCGACGACGCTGGACGAATATCGCAAGCATATCGAGAAGGACGCGGCTCTGGCGCGGCGCTTCCAGCCGATTTTCGTCGGCGAGCCGACGGTGGAGGACACCGTCTCGATCCTACGCGGCCTGAAGGAGAAGTACGAACTGCATCATGGCGTGCGTATCTCCGATGCGGCGCTGGTGGCGGCGGCGACGCTGTCGGACCGCTACATCTCGGACCGCTTCCTGCCCGACAAGGCGATCGATCTGGTCGACGAGGCGGCGTCGCGTCTGCGCATGCAGATCGACAGCAAGCCTGAAGAACTCGATGAGCTGGACCGCCGCGCGATCCAGTTGAAGATCGAGCGCGAGGCGCTGAAAAAGGAATCCGACGCAGCCTCGCAGGACCGGCTGGCCAAGCTGGAAAAGGAGATCGCCGAGCTCGAAGAGAAATCCGAGGGCCTCGCGGTCAAGTGGCGCGCCGAGAAAGACGCGCTGAAAGAGGCGACAGGCATCAAGGAGAAGCTGGACCAGGCGCGGCTTGAGCTGGAGCAGGCCCAGCGGCGGGGCGACCTCGCCCGGGCCGGCGAGCTGGCCTATGGCGTGATCCCGGATTTCGAGAAGAAGCTGAAGGCGGTGGAAGAACAGAAAGCCGTCTCGCTCGCCAACGAGGCCGTCACCGAATCGCAGATCGCGGGCGTGGTGAGCCGGTGGACGGGCATTCCGGTCGACAAGATGCTGGAAGGCGAGCGCGAGAAGCTGCTCCACATGGAAGACGGGCTGGAGGCGCGCGTCGTCGGCCAGGAGGACGCGGTGCATGCCGTGTCCAACGCCGTACGCCGTGCGCGCGCCGGTCTGCAGGACCCGAACCGGCCGATCGGCTCGTTCATGTTCCTGGGGCCGACGGGCGTCGGAAAGACCGAGCTGACCAAGGCGCTGGCCGCGTTCCTGTTCAACGACGACACCGCGCTCGTCCGTCTCGACATGTCGGAATACATGGAGAAGCACTCTGTCGCGCGGCTGATCGGCGCGCCGCCGGGCTATGTCGGCTATGAAGAGGGCGGCGCGCTGACCGAAGCGGTTCGGCGCCGGCCCTATCAGGTGATCCTGTTCGACGAGATCGAGAAGGCGCATCCGGATGTGTTCAACGTGCTGCTGCAGGTTCTGGACGACGGGCGCCTGACGGACGGGCAGGGCCGTACCGTCGATTTCCGCAACACGCTGATCATACTCACTTCCAATATCGGCGGCGACATCCTGTCGAACCAGGCGGACGGCGAGGAAACATCGGCGGTGCGCGGCGAGGTGATGGAGCAGGTGCGCTCGCGCTTCCGGCCCGAATTCCTCAACCGGATCGACGAGATCATCCTCTTCCGCCGGCTCGGCCGCGCGCAGATGGACGGCGTGGTCGACATCCAGCTGCGCCGCTTCGAGAAGCTGCTGGCCGATCGCAAGATCACGCTGCAGCTGGACGACAACGCGCGGACGTGGCTCGCGAGCGCGGGGTACGACCCGGTCTATGGCGCCCGTCCGCTGAAGCGGGTGATCCAGAAGGCGCTGCAGGACCCGCTGGCTCAGCTGATCCTGAAGGGTGAGGTGACCGACGGTTCGAAGGTCGATGTCTCGGCCGGCGAACACGGGCTCATTCTCAACGGCGTCAGCTTCGCTGCCGACGACGATCTGTCCTCACGGCGCGCGGCGGCGCCGGTGAGCCGCAGAGTCCACTAGGTCCGGCCCGGCCGGGCGGCAGGAACAGCCGCCCGGACCGAACGGCTTGCGCGCCCGCTCCCCTGCTTTGGATTCGCGCCAATTCGCCGCGTGGCGAAGACGAGGCCGCCGGTGTCATGTGACGCCGGATCATGATGGCGGGGATATCGATGCGTTTCTTGGTGACGGCGGCGGCTGCCGCTTTGCTGGCGTGTGCGCCTTGCGACGCGCAGGATGCTGAGGAGACGGCGGCCCCCAGCTTCAGCGACGTGATCGCCAATACCGACGCCGCCTGGCAGGAGCCGGACGGCAGTGCGGCGACGCCTGAGGATGTGGAACAGAAGGCGCTGTTCTTCGTCGGCAATATCGCATGGCTGGTTTTCCACGAGTTCGGCCACGGACTGATCTTCGAATATCAGCTGCCGGTTCTGGGCAAGGAGGAAGACGCTGTCGACTCGTTCGCCACGATCAACATGATCGCCGAGAGCGAGGACCCGGCGCTGGAAACCATGATCGTCGATGTGGTCGATGCGTGGTTCGAGGCGGGGCTCTACGCCAATCTCACCTATGGACAGCACTCCATCGACGAGCAGCGCGGCTATGCCGTGGTCTGTCTTTTGGTCGGCGACGATCCGGAAGGCTACAAGGACGTCGCCGATGATGCGGGCATGCCCGCTGATCGTCAGGCCGGATGCAAGTTCGAGTTCGAAAAAGCGGACAACACCTGGGACAGCCTGCTTGGCGACAACATGCTGGAGGACGGCGAGGCGCCGACGGCGGAGGTCGCCGTCACATATGGCGATCCCGGACAGTATGAAGCGGCCGCGCAGCTTCTGCAGGCCAGCGGCGTTCTGGAAGCGATCGCGGCGAGAATGGAAAACACCTTTCGCCTGAGCGCGCCGATCACCGTGTCGGTGGAGCAGTGCGGCCAAGCCAATGCGTTCTTCGTGTATGCCGATCGCAAGGTTCAGGTCTGCTACGAACTTGCGAACTTCTTCCTCGAAAAGGCCATGACCATGCGCGCGGACGCAGCGGCGGACCCGGGCACGCCGGCCGAGGAGACCGTGCCCGGCGATGCACCGGCGGAAACCGAGCCAAGCGAGTAGCTCGCGCAACGCGGCAATCATTGCTGTTGACTGGATATAAATTATCGATTATTGATAATTAATATCCTCGTTTCAGTAAGGCCCTCTATGTCCTCTGATCCTTTATCGTCGGCTGCAATGTCGGTTGCGGCCGAAGCCAGGAAACTGCGTCCCTGGGTGTTTGCGCTGTTTGTGCTGGCGGTCGTGCTGGTCGTCTCCGAGATCGCGGTGAACGGCATCGCCGGCACGGCCAAACTCAAGGCGTTGCGCGAAGCGGGCGCGGATCTTTCGCTGATGACGCAGCTGGACGCGTTTCTGAGTCAGATACTGAGGGCTGCACCGGCGATCGCGCTCACGTCTGCGCTTTGGTACGCCCAGAACTATCTTGGCCGGCTAGAGCGCGGCGATCTGTGGGCCGCTTCCACCGCGTTGCTCGTCGATGAGGTGGGGCGTGCGCTGACGTGGACCTCGGTCCTGATGCTGGCTGTCGTGCCGACCCTCGGTCTATGGCTGGACGGTCGTGGTCCGTTCCAGATCGATCTGGAGGCTTTGCCGGTCGTGCTGGGCGGGCTGGGACTCGCGTTGATCGTGGTGTCTCGCGGGCTGGGTGCGGCACTGACCGCAGCCGAGGCGCTGAAATCCGAACACGATCAGATCGTGTGACGCATGGCGATTATCGTCCGTCTGGATGTGATGCTGGCGATGCGCAAGATGCGGGCGAAGGATCTTGCTGCGGAGATCGGGATTACCGAAGCCAACCTGTCGCTGCTGCGGACGGCCAAGGTGAAGGGCGTCAGGTTCGAAACGCTGGATGCGATCTGCAGGCAGCTCAAATGTCAGCCCGGCGACCTTCTGGAATTCGTCGACGTCGAAGACTGACGCGGTCGGGCGCGGGTCAGTCGAGCGTCGCCGCAAGACGCTCGATCAGCGGCAGCGCGCGTTCCGCAGCCTGACCGCCGAGTGCGATTAGTTCATCGGCCCGGTCGAATTCCAGCAGGCCAATATGGCTGACATCGGGCTCGATCATCACGTCGGCCGGATCAGCCGCGAGCCGCATGCGCGTGAGGCGGTCGAGCATGATGTTGAGCGCGCCGGTCATGGTGGCCGAGATGCCGGGGCCGTCCTTGCGCGGGCCGAAGATCATCTTGGCGACCATGCGATCGGGACGAATCCAGTCGGTCCATGAGCCGTCGTCGTCCCCGAACGGGCCGGGCTCGGAGATATCTTCATCGGCCTGCTGGCCGTCGACATGCAGACCGACGCCGATCACCAGGCGGCCACCCATCGCGCGGGCCGCGGCCGTCGGGACGGGATTGGTGAGTGCGCCATCGACGTGGAATCGTCCGTCGATATTCACGGCCGGAAACACGCCGGGCAGGGCATAGGATGCACGCAGCGCCTGCGTCAGCGGCCCCGAGCGCAGCCAGATCTCATGGCCGGTCTTCAGCTCGGTGGTGACGGCGGCAAAATTGCGGGTGAGATTCTCGACCAGGACGCCGCCGATATACTCATCCAGCAAGGTGGCGAGCTTACGGCCTGCCACCAGCCCGCCGCTTGTCAGCGAGATGTCCATCATCGCACGTACGCGCTTGGCATCGAGGCTGCGCGCCCAGGCTTCCAGCTCGTCGAGTTTTCCAGCCAGATACAGGCCGCCGACGACGGCGCCGATCGACGTGCCTGCGATGATGTCGGGCTCGAATCCCGCACGGATCAGCGTGCGGAGAATGCCGATATGGCACCACCCCCGCGCGACCCCGCCCCCCAGCGCCAGCCCGATGCTTACATTCGCCATAGCGTGATCCTAACCCGCGAATTTATCGGCGCGGAACGGGCCGCGAAGCCGCAATAAAAAAAGATCGAAAAAACTTTGCGTTTCGCGTTGACAGCCATCGGGCCCCCGCATACAAGCCGCGCCTCGCTGGCGAGCCGGCGAGACGCTGATTGAAATTGTTAAGTGATGGAAGGGCGACGCGGGCGGCGGGTTGCTGCGGAGAGATCTGCGGTGATGAGCTGGATTGTGTTGCCTGGAGATACGCAAGAGCGGAACGCTCATGGGTTCTGGTTTCGGCTGGGGCTTATGGGAACTATCTGCTTTTGAGTTTTTTACATGCGACGCATGTCAGTGACATGGGGCCTGGATGAGACTTGGATGTCTTTAGGGATGTCCTGAGTTCTTTTGTTAGAACTTGAGAGTTTGATCCTGGCTCAGAACGAACGCTGGCGGCAGGCTTAACACATGCAAGTCGAACGCTCGTAGCAATACGGGAGTGGCGGACGGGTGAGTAACGCGTGGGAACGTGCCCTGAGGTACGGAATAACTGCGGGAAACTGCAGCTAATACCGTATGAGCCCCGCAAGGGGGAAAGATTTATCGCCTTGGGAGCGGCCCGCGTCGGATTAGCTAGTTGGTGGGGTAACGGCCTACCAAGGCTTCGATCCGTAGCTGGTCTGAGAGGACGATCAGCCACACTGGGACTGAGACACGGCCCAGACTCCTACGGGAGGCAGCAGTGGGGAATCTTGCGCAATGGGCGAA
>JAKOQZ010000207.1 GCA_029778105.1 Pseudomonadota bacterium
CCAACATACTCGTCGCCGGCGGCACCTCGACTGGCAAGACCACGCTCACCAATGCGCTCCTGGCGGAAGTAGCCAAGACCTCGGATCGCGTCGTCATCATCGAGGATACGCGCGAACTGCAATGCGCCGCGCCGAACCTCGTCGCCATGCGCACCAAGGATGGCGTCGCCTCGCTCTCCGATCTCGTCCGTTCGTCGCTTCGCCTGCGCCCCGACCGCATCCCGGTTGGCGAGGTGCGCGGCAGCGAAGCGCTCGATCTGTTGAAGGCATGGGGCACCGGCCATCCCGGCGGTGTCGGCACGATCCACGCCGGTTCGGCGATCGGCGCGCTGCGCCGGATGGAACAGCTCATCCAGGAAGCGGTCGTCACCGTCCCGCGCGCGCTGATCGCCGAGACGATCGATCTCGTCGCCGTGCTCGCCGGACGCGGCTCCAGGCGCCGCCTCGCCGAACTCGCCCGCGTCGAGGGCCTCGGCCCTGACGGCGATTACCGCGTCACCGCCCTCGATCCCGTTTCTCCCCAGCCCGAAGAAGGAAGCCTCTCATGATGCCTGTCGTTTCTCGCCTACGCCGCCGCTTTGCCGCGTCGGTTTCCGTTGCCGTCCTCGGTGTGATGACGGCTGCGCCCGCCCATGCCTCCGGCTCGTCGATGCCGTGGGAACAGCCGCTGCAACAGATTCTGCAATCGATCGAAGGCCCGGTCGCCAAGATCGTTGCGGTCATCATCATCATCGCCACGGGCCTTGCGCTCGCCTTCGGCGACACCTCGGGCGGTTTCCGCCGTTTGATCCAGATCGTGTTCGGCCTCTCCATCGCGTTCGCGGCCAGTTCGTTCTTCCTGTCGTTCTTCTCGTTCAGCGGCGGGGCGCTCGTCTGATGGCCGCTGTCGTCGAACAGGTCGGTGAGGTTCCCGGCTACACGGTCCCGCTGCACCGGGCGCTGTCCGAGCCGATCCTGCTCGGCGGCGCGCCGCGCGCCATCGCGATCATGAACGGCACGCTGGCGGGCGCGATCGGCCTGGGGCTTCGCCTCTGGCTGGTCGGCCTCGCCATCTGGGCGGTCGGCCATGTCGCCGCCGTGTGGGCGGCCAAGCGCGATCCGCTCTTCGTCGATGTGGTGCGCCGCCATCTGCGCATCCCCGCGCATCTTTCGGTTTGAGCGAGGGCCGCGCCGATGATGAACCTTGCCGAATACCGCAACAAGAATAGCCGGCTCGCCGATTTCCTGCCC
>JAKOQZ010000208.1 GCA_029778105.1 Pseudomonadota bacterium
ACAATGGCCGGGCGGGCGAATCTGCCTATAATCCGCCGCACCCGCGCCCCTTCGGCGCAACGACCGTCCCCTGGCGACCACGCAGGAAATCTCGGCCTTCCTCGCCGAAGTCGAGCGGCGCGCGTTCAAGCACGCGATGTTCGCCGTCCGCGACGAGGATGCGGCCCTCGACATCGTGCAGGATGCGATGCTCAAGCTGACTGAGAAATATGCGGACAAGCCGGCCGGCGAGCTTCCGCTGCTCTTCCAGCGCATCCTCCAGAACACGATCCACGATCATTTCCGGCGCCAGAAGGTCCGGTCGACGTGGACGACCGTGCTCTCGTCGCTGGGGAAAGGCGACGGAAAGGACGACGATTTCGACCCGCTGGAGACTTTGCCGGCGAAATCGGCGTCCGGCGGGCCGGCGGGGCCGGCGGAGGACGCCGAGCAAAGGCAGATCATTGGGCTCATCGAGCGGGCGCTGGAGCGGCTTCCGGCGCGTCAACGAGAGGCTTTTCTGCTGCGTTACTGGGAGGAACTGGACGTGGCGGAGACCGCGGCGGCGATGGGCTGCTCGGAGGGCAGCGTGAAGACGCACTGCTCGCGGGCCGTTCATGCACTGGCCGAGTGGCTTTCGGCCCAGGGGGTCCGACTATGACCGCCAACGAAAAGGAAATCGCCCGAAAAATAACGGGTTACCTGGACGCAGGCACCCGGGAACTCAGGAGCGGCACCGCCTACCGGCTGCAACAGGCGCGGGCGGCGGCGCTCGCGCGGCTGCAGGATCCGAAACGCGCGCCCGAGATGGCGCTCGCGGGCGCGGGAGGGACCGTGGGCGGCGGACGGCCGTTCTACGCCCAGGTGCGGGTCTGGATCGGCGTAGCGCTGATCGCCGCGGCCGCCTTCGGCTGGCAGCAGTGGCAGGCCTACCAGGCGATCAACGAGGCCGAGGAGATCGACGCGCACCTGCTGTCGTCCGACCTTCCGATCGACGCGTACCTCGACCGGGGATTCCAGGTTTGGCTCAAGACCGCCGCGCAGCGCTGACCGCGGCGCTGGCGGCGGGGCTACTCTCGCTCCTGCCGGCGCCGGGGCTGGCCCAGATCGCCCTCAAGTCCCCGAAGTGGTCGGAGCTCTCGCCCCAGGAACGGCAGGTGCTCGCCCCGCTGCAGCCGGACTGGGACAAGCTCGACGCGCAGCGCAAGCAGAAGTGGCGCGGGATCGCGCAGCGCTATCCGCAGATGAAGCCCGACGAGCAGGCGCGGATCCAGGAGCAGATGCGGCCGTGGGCGCAGCTGACGCCCGACGAGCGCCGCACTGCGCGCGAGCAGTACAAGTCGATCTCGAAGCTGCCGCCCGACCAGCGGTCCGACGTCCGCCAGAAATGGGAGGAGTACCAGAGCCTCCCGCCCGAAAAGAAGCGCGAGCTCGCCTCGAAGGCGCCGCCCCCGGGCGGCAAGATCCCGGCGCCGGCCGCGACGCCGCCCGGCGCCAAGCCCGGCACGGCCGGGACGCGCAGTCCCTGACGCGGCCGGCCCGATGATCGCCGCCCGTCCCGGCGCGCGGCTGCCGGGCGCCGGCCTCGCCCGCCGCCTCGCCTCGCTCGTCTACGAAGGGCTGATCGTCACGGCGATCGTGCTGGTCGCCGGGTTCGCGCTGACGCCGCTCATGTCGCCGTTCGCCTCGTCGGGCAAGGTGCCGGTCGTTCCGGGGGCCGCCGGGCGACTGGCGGGCTTCGCCGGGCTGGTCGCGGTGCTCGGCGCCTATTTCGTCTGGTGCTG
>JAKOQZ010000028.1 GCA_029778105.1 Pseudomonadota bacterium
AGAACTGGATCGCCGCGTCCGAGAAGGTCTGCCTGCGCCCGCGCTTGCCCGAGGGCGCAGCCAGCCACTGCATGTCCCGGTCCAGCCACATCGTCAACGCTCCCCGCGCCTTCAGCGCCGCGTTGTAGGCCTTCCAGTTCGTCGTGCGGTACTTCGTCCGCTTCTTCTTGGCTTCGCTCACCGCGTCAGTCTACGAGCGCTCGGACGCTCGCTTTGTGCAACAGAGCCATCCGGGCGAAATCGTTCCAGCGACACGCGGTCACCTCGACCGAATCGCCGCACCCTGGAATGGGGAGATAGCGGCGGAACAGGGCATCGTCCGATCCCAGCGCTTCGAGGTTCCTCAACTGGTCCATCGTCTGCGCGCGATAGAAGGCGCGGACATAGCGGTCGCCCCCGGCCGTGCTGACCAGCTCGAACCCCAGCGCGCTGCCGGGTGGAACTTCGTCGGCGGGATAGCTCGGCACCTGCCAGTGCAAGTCGAAGAAGCCTCCGAGGTCGGCGACGTTGGTGTCGTGTCCGGCGAGCAATGTCAGCCGCGCCGCGCGCCGGTCGCCGAGCGCCGTGACGATCTCGTGCACGATCGGTGCGGCGGCGGCGGCGGCGATATAGCCGGGGCGATTCAAATAACGGAACTCGAGCGGGTGGAAGCGCAGCAATTGTTCGATCTCGGCGCGGCTCACGCGGCCCCAGCCGACCTCGGTCATCGGCTTGCCCTCCAGATATTCGAGCACCAGCGTCTGGCTCGCGGTCGATGCGATATCGAGCGGACCCTCGAGCTTGGGGCGATCGTGCGGCTGCGCAACCAGCCGGCTGGGTTCGGCGACGAGCGGACAGGCCGGCACGGCGCAATTCAGCACTTTCGCGAGCAGCGTCAGTTCGTCGCGGTGGCGTTCGGTCTCGGCGGCGAGGCCGCCTTCGGGCGCTTGCGCCAGGGCCGCGTCATAAGCGCGATTCCCGTCGAACGACGCCGGGCCGCTGTCGAGACCGTGAAAGATCGCGTCGTCGCCGGACCCGGCGGGGTGGGATATCGCCGCGGCGCAGCCGGGCATGAAACCCGCCGCCCAGCTTCGCGCCGTCTCGATCGTGCGCTCCTTGTAACTCGCCTTCAGGACGATCGTGCCGGGCGCGGGGCATCCGCCGGGAAATAAGCCGCGGGCGCCGAAATAGGCGCGATCGCTTTCGCCGAGAAGCCTGACGCCCGCCGCGCCCCGCGGCGTCAGCAGGCCGAAATCGACGGGCCAGCCGGGCCATGTCTCGGACGAATAGCCCGGCGGAACGACGACGGGCTTCGTCGGCGGACGGACGCCGTGCCGCATCAGCATCACGACCTTCTCGAGCTTCAGCGATGGCTGGCTGGCGACCGGGGTGTTGGCCCCCGGCCCGGGCGCGGCGCACGCCGCCAGCAGTGCAGTGGATAACAGCAGAATGCGCTTCACGGGCCTCTCCATTGTGGAGTATATTTATCGATTCTATACCCGTTGAAATGGCCTTGGGTTTTTGATTCCAAGACAGTTTCAGCGTGCGACGGCAGCGCGAGGCACAACAGCCTTTCCCCCCGGCAGCAGGCGAACGGCAGGTATCGGTCGCAACTGTCAGTGAACTGCCGGGCTGGAGTCAGTCTGCAACCGCCGACTCACACGTCTCGCGGCCATTCATCCGCAATATCCCTTCCGCCCACCCTTCGACCCATCACTCGCCAACCGCCCGCCACCAAACCTCACCGCCCCGACACCGCCGCCCAACTCAATCCTCCGCCTGCTCCCCCAGAAACCCCCCGCTCTGATGCGCCCACAGCCGCGCATACAGCCCGCCAGCAGCCAGCAGTTCGGCATGGCTGCCTTGCTCGACGATGCGGCCGGCGTCCATCACCACCAGGCGGTCCATCGCGGCGATGGTGCTCAGGCGGTGGGCAATGGCGACCACGGTCTTGCCCTCCATCAGCCGGTACAGGCTGGCCTGGATCGCCGCCTCGACCTCGCTGTCCAGCGCGCTGGTGGCCTCGTCCAGCAGCAGGATGGGCGCGTC
>JAKOQZ010000209.1 GCA_029778105.1 Pseudomonadota bacterium
TAGCTGGCGGTCAGGGTGCCGCCGTTGCGGGTGAGGGTCAGCCGGGCGCGGGTCGGCTGACCGTCGGTGTCCAGATCGATGACGCGGGGCGTCGGGGATGGGGCGATTGCCGGCGTGCCGGTGGCGACAATGGGAATGGCGAGGAAGAAGCTGCCGAGTTGCACACCGTCGAGGTCGAGATAGACCCAGGCGCCCGAAGCGTCGTCCGGTGTCGGACCCGCTGTGAGCGGGAAGCGCATCTCCCCGTCCATGCCGCCCGCGATGAGTTGCGCCGACTGGTGGCAGGGGCAAGCTTCGCGCAGGTCGTATCCTGCCGGAACCAGCATCGCGCCAAGCCGGCCGCCGCGTCGGACGGCGTCGTCGAGGCGCGCGCCGCTGAGGGATGCGAGGGCGCCGGCGCTCGGTGGCGCCAAAAAGAACACCACGTCGACCTCACCGCCGGCAAGGGCGGCATGACCGCTTGCGCTGGCGCCGGTGCCTTCAAGGCGGAACTGGAAGTCTGCGCGTGCGGGCGGAGGCGTTGCCGGCGTGCTGGCTGGGGAGGGCGAGAATTTTCTTGAAAATAGCAGTTTGGCCGGCGCGGGTGGGCGGGATTCGACGGCTTGGCCGGAGCTGAAAACCTCTCGCCCCTTGTTGCGAGGCGGGAATGCGCCGGGGGTGAATGCGGGGCGGGCCTGCTCCAAGCTGCCCATGGAATAATCGTCGTCATGGCGTGGGCTGGAGGAGCTTCCGCGGGGCGTTCGCGGGGTGTGCTCGACCGTCGGCGCGATGAAGGTCCACTGCACGCCGCCCAGGTCGTCATCGAAGCTGGCCGCGTCGTGCAGGCGGAAACGGTCTGAGCCGACCGCTACGGTCCGACTGCCGCGCTTGCTGCCCGGGGCGGTGATGACTTTCAGGTAGCTTCCGGCGGATCGGGTCGTTCGGAAGCCCGAGGCTTTGTCGGTGCGCCAGCCGGCCGATGGGGGGTCGTTCTTTGTCAGGACGATGCCGAATCGAAGCAGCGTTTCGGCGGGAATGCGGGCCGCGATCAGCGTCTTGATCTGCGCTTCGAGCTGGCGGGCGTTGGCAGTGTCACGGGCGGCGACGGCGAGATTCAGGGCTCGCCTCAGCTGCCGGAAATACGGCCAGGCATCTCCCAGACTGAGGCGCAAGGCGTCGCTGTCCTTCTCCAGGAGGCGGAGAAATGTTGATTTTCTCGTGCGCATATCCAGTCTCGCGAAAGGCCGGACCTTGCGTCCGGTCGGGAAGCGTCTCAAGCCCTTGCTTCAGGCCAGCTTATGATCGTCCCATGGCGATCGCAACCGTGGCAGCGCCGCCACGGCTGCGATCGCACTGAGCTTACTTGTCGCTGCGTAGCGGGCTGTATTCCACCGGCACCCAGGCGAAGGCCTTGCCGTCGGCGCGGACATGGCCGAGGCCGGGGAAGGGCAGGTGCA
>JAKOQZ010000210.1 GCA_029778105.1 Pseudomonadota bacterium
CACCGACTGGCTGAATTCCAGCCAGGCCTTGAAGCCGTCCGTCATGCCGATCCCGATCGGCAGGCCGGTATTGCCGGCGACGACGCGGGCGAAGCGTTCGGGAAAGGCGGCGACCAGACGCAGGCCGATCAGCCCGCCCCAGTCCTGACAGAACAGCGTGATCTTCGACAGGTCCAGCTTGCCCAGCCAGGCGCTCATCCAGGCGACGTGGCGCTCGAACGTATAATCGTCCTGCTCGGTCGGCTTGTCGGATTTGCCGAACCCGATCAGGTCGGGCGCGATCACCCGGTGGCCCCGCGCGACCAGGCCTTTGATCATCTTGCGATAGAGATACGACCACGACGGCTCGCCATGCATCAGCAGAATGGGGGCCGCGCCGCGCGGGCCTTCGTCGACATAGTGGATGCGCAGCCCGGTACCGTCGGCGTCGGCGATGTCCACGTAGTGGGGGGCGAAGGGATAGTCCTCAAGCCCTTCAAAGCGCGCGTCCGGCGTGCGCAGAACCTTCATGGCGTCTCTCCTTGACCGGATCTCTATCGTCCGATATAGTGGCATGCATAATGTCACTATAAGCTGCGGCGGTCAAGCCGGGCGCGGGGCGGAGATGACGGTCAAGGAAGCGATCAGCGGCGCCATCACCGGCTGGCTGACCAGCCATCGACGTCGCGACCTGCGCCGGACGCTCGCTGCCCTGCCACGCCGTTTGGGAGGGCGCATGAGCCAGATCCACTATTTCCATCAGGCCGACGATCCTTACAGCCACCTCTGCCTTCAGGCGCTCGATGCGCTGGCGGCGCGCGCCGTTCCGGGCCTGTCGGTCCACATCGTGCCGCCGCCCGACGATGCGGCTGCGCCCGAACGCGCGCGGCTGGCCGCCTGGTCGATCCGCGACGCGGGCACGCTCGCCCGCCGCCTCGGCCTGTCGTGGAGCGAGAATGTCAGTCAGCCCGCGCCCGAAGCGACGGCGCTCGCCAGCGCCGCGCTCGTGGCCGCTGCGCGCCAGCCCGGCTTCGCTGCCGCAGCGTTGAAGATCGGCGAAGCGCTCTGGCGCGGCGATGTCGCGGCGCTCGCGGCGATGCCGTCGGCCGATGCCGCCGAAACCGACGCCGCCCTCACCGCCGCCGCGAAAATGCGCACCGACATGGGCCATTATCTCGGTGGCACGTTCCTGTTCGAAGGCGAATGGTATTGGGGTCTCGACCGGCTTCACTATCTCGAAGCGCGCCTCAAGGCTGCCGGCCTCATCAGGCCCGGCGCGCCCGATGGCCTCATCGCGCCGGTCAAGGATGTCGAATGCAAGGCGACGCCGTCCAACGGCGCAAAGCCGGTCCTCGACTACTTCTTCTCCTTCCGCAGCCCCTACACCTGGATCTCGATCCCGCGCGTGCGGCGGCTCGCCCGTCATTACGGCGCGGACCTGCGCCTGCGTTTCATCCTGCCGATGGTCATGCGCGGCCTCCCGGTGCCGCCCCCCAAAAGCCGCTACATCATGTTCGACACCAAGCGCGAGGCCGATCGCGTGGGTCTGCTCTTCGGCAAAATCGTCGATCCGCGCGGGGCCGCCACCGAACGCGGCATCGCCGTGTTGGCCAAGGCCATTCCGCTCGGACGGGGTGAGGATTTCGCCGAAAGCTTCCTGCGTACCGTCTGGTCGGAAGGCGTCGATGGCGCGACCGATGCCGGCCTTTTGAAAATCGCGGCGCGCGCCGGGCTGGATGAAGCCTTCGTGCGGGCGGCGCTGGCCGACGAATCGTGGCGGCCGGTGGCCGAGGCCAACCGCGCCGAGCTTTTCGCGCACGGCCTCTGGGGCGCCCCGACGCTCAGCGTCGACGGCCGCCCGGCTCATTGGGGACAGGACCGCCTCTGGGTCGTCGAAAACGAACTCATCGACGCGACGGGCGCGCGCTAATGAGCGCGCCGATCCTTCTCTCCGGCGCACCGGGCTCGCCCTATACGCGCAAGATGCTGGCGGTGCTGCGTTATCGCGGCCTCGCCTATCGCTTCCTGCTCGGCAGCCACGACGGCCATGCAGGCCTTCCGCGTCCCAAGGTCGAGCTTCTGCCGACCTTCTATCTGCCCGGTGCGACCGGCGCGCTGGAAGCGGTGGTCGATTCTACGCCCATCATCCGCCGCCTGGAGCGCGAGCATGCGGGCCGCTCCGTCATTCCGTCCGACCCGGCGCTGCGCTTTCTCGACGAGCTTCTGGAAGACTATGCCGACGAGTGGCTGACCAAGGCGATGTTCCACTATCGCTGGCACTACGAAGCCGACATCGACAAGGCCGGCACGATCCTGCCGATGTGGCGCGGCATCTCGGCCCCGGCCGAACAGCTCGCCGCCGCCAAGGCGATGTTCTCCAAACGCCAGATCGACCGCCTCTATGTCGTCGGCTCCAACGCCGTGACCGCGCCGGTGATCGAGGCGAGCTACCGCCGCTATCTGACGCTGTTCGAGGCGCATCTGGCGGCGCATCCGTTCCTCTTCGGCGCGCGGCCCGCGTCGTCCGATTTCGCCGCCTACGGCCAGCTCACCCAGCTCACCCATTTCGACCCGACCCCGATGGCCCTCTCGCTTGA
>JAKOQZ010000211.1 GCA_029778105.1 Pseudomonadota bacterium
CAGCCCCATGCCGGTGTCGATGGAGGGCTTGGGCAGCGCGATGCGATTGCCGGGGGCGATCTGCTCGTACTGCATGAAGACGAGATTCCAGAACTCGACGAAGCGGACGCCATCCTGGTCGGGGCGGCCCGGCGGACCGCCGGCGACCGACGGGCCGTAATCGTAGAAGATTTCCGAGCACGGCCCGCACGGGCCGGTATCGCCCATCGACCAGAAATTGTCGGAGGTCGGGATACGGATGATCTTGTCGTCGGAGAAGCCGGCGATCTTGCGCCACAGCGCAGCCGCGTCCTCGTCCTCCGAATAGACCGTCACCAGCAGGCGGTCCTTGGGCAGGCCGAACGTGCCCGACACCAGATCCCAGGCGAGCTTGATCGCCTCTTCCTTGAAGTAGTCGCCGAAGGAGAAATTCCCCAGCATTTCAAAGAAGGTGTGGTGCCGCGCGGTGTAGCCGACATTATCGAGATCGTTGTGCTTGCCGCCGGCGCGGACGCATTTCTGCGAGGAGGTCGCCCGCGGGAAGGGCCGGGTTTCCGCGCCCGTAAAGATGTTCTTGAACGGCACCATGCCGGCGTTCACGAACATCAGCGTCGGGTCGTTGCGCGGCACGAGCGGGGCCGAGGGCACGATCTCGTGCCCGTTTTTGTGGAAATGGCCGAGAAAGGCGGCGCGGATGTCGGTCAGGCTGGTCATGCCGCCTATCTAATGGGTGGGATGCTGCGGCGCAAAGCGGGTCGGGGCATTCGTTCGGCGGTTTTGCGCGAAATGCGATTTGAACGTCGCATTTTGACGCCGGTGCGCCCCGCCCGCCCCTGCCGTTGGGGAAAACCGGCCGGCGGGTATTCGTTTGCCGCTGAAGCACGCATTGAACGTCGAAAATTGAACGTCGAAAGGCGACACCTGCGCCCCTTCGAGCCGCCCCGGCCCCGGCCCCAGAAACGAAAATCCCGGGCGTCGCCGCCCGGGATCTCGCTGGAACCGGAGGGGAGTTAAGCCTCAGGCGTCGTCGTCGGGTTCGGGTGTGCCTTCCAGGGCCTTGCCGACCTCGCTGGAGCCGGCGCGGATCGCGGCCTCGATCCGGTTCGCAAGATCGGGGTTGTCGCGCAGGAACGACTTGGCGTTCTCGCGGCCCTGACCGATGCGCTGGCCGTCATAGGAGAACCACGAGCCGGATTTCTCGACGATATTGGCCTTCACGCCGAGATCGACCAGCTCGCCGATCTTGGAGATGCCCTCGCCATACATGATGTCGAACTCGACCTGGCGGAACGGCGGGGCGACCTTGTTCTTCACCACCTTCACGCGGGTCGTGTTGCCGACCACCTCTTCGCGGTCCTTGATCGCGCCGGTGCGGCGGATGTCGAGACGGACGGAGGCGTAGAATTTCAGCGCGTTGCCGCCCGTGGTGGTCTCGGGGCTGCCATACATCACGCCGATCTTCATGCGGATCTGATTGATGAAGATGACGATGGTGTTGGACTTGGAGATCGAGGCGGTCAGCTTGCGCAGCGCCTGGCTCATCAGACGGGCCTGAAGGCCGGGGAGCGAGTCGCCCATTTCGCCGTCGAGTTCGGCCTTGGGGGTCAGCGCCGCGACGGAGTCGACGACCAGGATGTCGACGGCGCCCGAACGCACCAGCGTGTCGGCGATTTCCAGCGCCTGTTCGCCCGTGTCGGGCTGCGAGATCAGCAGATCGTCGAGCTTGACGCCCAGCTTGCGGGCGTAGCCGACATCGAGCGCATGTTCGGCGTCGACGAAGGCGGCGATGCCGCCCTTTTTCTGGGCCTCGGCGACGCAGTGCAGCGCCAGAGTCGTCTTGCCGGACGATTCAGGGCCGTAGATTTCGATGATGCGGCCCTTGGGCAGGCCGCCGATGCCGAGCGCGATATCGAGGCTGAGCGAGCCGGTGGAGATGGCTTCGATCTCGACCGGCTTGTCGTTGGCTCCCAGCCGCATGATCGAGCCCTTGCCGAAGGCGCGGTCGATCTGCGCCAGCGCGGCCTCGAGCGCGCGCTTTTTCTCGGGATCTTTGCGGTCCATTTCGGGCTTCTCGACTACGCGCAGGGGAGAGGGTGCCATCGGCTTGAATCCTTGTGACATGCAGGTTGGGCATGAGCAACGAGGGGACTGTGCCCGCTTTGTTCCTGTTCCACAAGCGTTCTTTTTTGTTCTCCTGACGTTTTTTCGGGAATGGCGGATTTCCGGGGATGCCTGACTCTGCGGCACCCCCGGAACGTGCGCGTCAAGGCGTGACGGCCGGGGCTGTGCCGGTCGCACCGGCGATGGCGGCGCGCGCCTCGGCGATGGCCGATTCTGTCGTCCGCGTGCCCGACACCACCTCGTCGGCGAGCCCCATGAGCGTGGGCCCGGTGACCGACCCGTTTTCGGCCTCTTCGGTGACCGAAACGCCCCCGCCCGCGGCGATGGCGGCGTCCCAGAAGCCGCGCACGGCCGCCCAGTAGGCCTGCGTCTTCGCCCAGTAGGCGTCGCCTTTCGCGACCGGGAAGGCGGTGTCGCGGCGATAGGTGTTGATCACCGTTTCGTGGACGATGGTCGTCAGCCGTCCGTCGCGGTTCGCCATCTTGGCGTTGTCCTGTTCGTGGACCCAGCCCCCCGGGGTGAGGGCATGACGGTTCACCGCCCGATAGCGGTCATAGACCGGGTGACGCACCGCATCGCGCCGGGCGAGCGGACGCCAGCTTTCGCCGCTGGTCCAGCGCACGTCGCCGCCGTCATAGCGCCAGCGCCCCACCCCGCCGTAACGCGGCGAGTCGTCGGTCTGCCAGACGGTCTGGGACCAGGCCCCCGCCCGCTCGGCCGCGCCGACCGGCGTGAGCACCCACCTGCCCGGCCCGGCATAGGTCAGCACGGTTTCGGGCTGATAGGTCCAGTCCTGCCGCCAGTGCTTGATGATGAAGACCTGCCCCTTCTCCATCTCCATGACCAGGATGTGCTGGAGCGAGATGAAGGTGGGCGTGTCGGCGATGACGCGCACGATCTCGTAGCCGCCGCTCGATTTGGGCTTGAGCAGTTCATAGTCCGGCACGAAGGCGGCGATCTCGTTGAAATCGAACCTGACGTGATAGTCGCCCGCCATGGCGAGGATCGCCTTGCGGTCGGTCTGAAGATCGCCGTAGAGCGCGGCGGCCGGCGTGGCGGAGGCCGCAGGCGGCGCCGCCGTCGGCGTGGCGCAGCCGGCGAGCGCGAGCGCAAGCCCGGCGGCCAGAATGAAGCTTTTCATCGTCGTATCCTCGTGTCCCTCGAATGAGCGCAGGTTCAGAAATCGAGCGTGAGCGAGACCGCGTAGTTGCGGCCCGGCTGGGTGTAGCTGTCGAGAAGGAGCGAGCTCTGGGAGAGGCCCTGCACGTCGCTCCACCACCAGTATTTCTCGTCGGTGATGTTGAAGACGCCGCCGCGCAGCCTGACGCCCTCGGTGATCTCGACCCAGGCGGTGAGATCGAGCACCGCGAACGAGGGCGGACGGAAGCAGGTGGGCGCGCAGGCGGTCTCAGACGCGCGCTTGCGGGACGAATAGACGGCGGCGAGCTGGGCGCCGAAGCGGCCGCCCTCGTCGCGCCAGTTGAGCGCAGCGGAGACTTTCACCGGGTCGATCGTGGAGAGCGGCACATCCGTCGCGCCCGTCGTGTCGTCGCCTTCCTGCCAGGAGAACGAGGCGACGGCGGAGAAGCCCGCGCCGAGATCGCCCTCGACCTTGCCTTCGACGCCGTGGATCTCGACGCTGCCCAGATTGACATACTGGAACACCAGCGGGTCTCCGGGCGCGCCCGTGCCGCCGACGACCTGCTGGCTGATGAAATCCTCGTAGGTGCCGTAGAACGCGGCGAGGCTGAGCGTGAAGCCCGGCACGATGTAGCGCACGCCCGCCTCGATCGAGCGGCTGGTCTCGGGCTTCAGATCCGGATTGGGGACCGACGTGTAGCCGAAGGCCGGGTTGGAGAAGTAGTTGTTCACCTGGCTCGGCGCGGGCGCCTTGAAGCCGGTGGCGATATTGGCGAACAGCCGCACCGTGTCGCTGACATTCCACATCACGCCCAGCTTGGGCGACCAGTGGCTGTCGCTCGAACCGACCGCGACATCCGGATAGAGCGGATCGCCGGTCACCGGGTCGAGATCGTAATAGTCGAAGCGCAGCGCCGGATAGAGCGTCAGCGCGCCGTCCAGCAGGCGGATTTCGTCCTGAACGAAGATGCCGGCCAGCGTGTAGTCGGTGGTCGGGAAGGCGCGCGAGGGCAGGAAGTCGGGCGGCGTCGCCACCGTGCCGCCGCGGATGCTGTCCTGGTGCGTCTTTGAGACATCGACGCCATAGACGAGGCGGTGCGTGATGGCGCCGGTGTCGAATTCGCTCTCCAGCACGGTGCCGAAGCCCCAGACGCGGTTGTCGAACGTGTTGTCGCGCGTGCGGTCGGCAGCGGTGTTGCGGTCTTCGAAGGTGAACTGCCGCGTCGTCGAGTCCTGATAGTAGATATTGGTGCTGGCGCTGCGGATGACGCCGGTGCCGTCATAGCGGTGATCGAGCGTGACGCGGTCGCGCGCCGTCTCGTCATGGGCCAGAAGCTGCAGCACGCTGGTCGGCGAGCTGACGACGGCGGCGCGCGCGGTCAGCACGTCCCAGTCGGTGGTGCTGTCGAGACGATCATAGGTGAGGCGCAGACGGTGCGCCTCGTTCGGCGTCCAGACCAGCTTGGCGAGCACGGAATCGCTGACGCCGTCTTCCGGATTGGGCGCGGTGCGGGTGCTGTTGGCCGTGAAGACCGTGCCGCGGTTCTCGGTTTCGCGCCAGTCGCGGTGGGTATAGGCGACCATCGCCGACCAGGCGCCAGCCGCGCCCGCCAGCACGCCGCCGGTCGACCAGCTTTCGTCGGCGCTGGCGTAACCGGCATGCGCCTGGACGTGCCAGTCCTTGTCGCCCTTGAGGAAATCGACCGGGTCCTTGGTCACGAAGCTGACCGATCCGGCGAGGCCGTCGCTGCCATAGAGCGCCGAGGCCGGGCCGCGCACGATCTCGACGCTCTTCAGGAGATCGAGATCGACGAAATCGCCCCGGCCCACCGCCTGCGGCCCATAGCCATAGCCGTCGGGGATGCGGATGCCGTCGACCTGAAGCAGGACCCGGTTGCCCTCAAGGCCGCGGATATTGAACCCGGCATTGCCGTCGCGCCCGGTCGAGCCGAGCGCGGCGCCGAAGCGGGAGGGCTGCGCGCGGACCGACACGCCGGGCTCGAAGCGGATGAGGTCCTTGATGTTCCGGATCATGCCGTCGGCGATGCGCTTGTCGTCGATCACCGTGACGGTGGCGGGGACGGCGTTCACGTCCTTGGCCGTGCGGACGGCGGTGACGGTGACGACCTCGTTGCTGGCGATCTCCTCGTTCTTTTCGGCGGCGCCGGCCGCCTGGGCCGCAAGGAGGGTGGCGGCAGACGCCAGGAGAGCGCGACGGAAGACGCGGCTGCGGACAGACATGGGAACCCCGATAAGACTGCGAGTCATTTGCAATATCGGGTGCCTATCCCTCCCGTTTGCCGCGGTCAACAGATTTGCGAATGATTCTTACAAGCGGATCTAATTTCACCACCTGCCATCGGCGCGATTGACAATATGACTGACTAGTTCAATTATGACCCTATAGTCATTCTTGAATCATGCAGTCATGATGCTCACGCCCACCCGCTCTGACCGCCGCCGCGTCCGCAACCGCGATGCGATCCTGAGCGCCGCCGAGACGCTGTTCGGCGCCCGGGGCATCGAAGCGGTCAGCATCGACGAGATCGCGGAAGCCGCCGACCTCGCCAAGGGCACGGTCTATAATCACTTCACCGACAAGGACGCGCTGGCGGCCGAGATCGCGGCGGCGGCGCGCGCCGATGGCGAGGCCCGCGTCGCGGAGGCGAATGCCGGCATGCCCGATCCGGTGCGCCGCACGATCCGGGGCGTTCTGGTCTTTGCGCGCTTCGCGGCGGAGCGGCCCGAGCGCGCCCGCGCCATGATGCGCCTGACGCCCGGCGCGTCGGACCCCTTCGCCCCCGTGAATGAGGGCGTGCAGGCCGATGTCGCCGCCGGTCTCGCGGCCGGCGCGTTCACCGGCCACATCGAGAGCGCCACGCTGATGGTGCTGGGCGTGGCCCATATCCTGATCGCCCGCATCGCCGGCACACGCCTGGATCTTGAGGCGGCCCACATCCTGGCGCGCGACGCCGCCGCCCTTGTTTTGCGCGGCCTCGGCGTTGCGCCCGCCGCCGCCCTCGCAACGGCCGCCGCAGAAGCGGCCGATATCTTCAAGGAGGTCCCATGAGCACCATCCGCATCGCCGACATCGCCTATGTCCGTTTCGCCGCGCCCGATCTGGACGCGATGGAGACGTTCCTGATCGAATTCGGCCTGACGCGCGCCCATCGCGACGGCGAGACGCTGTATATGCGCGGCGCCGGCCCCGACCCGTTCGTCCATGTGACGCACAAGGGCGAGGCGGGCTTTCGCGGCGTCGGCTTCCGCGCCGGGAGCGACGCCGATCTGGAGACGCTGGCCGCCGCCGAGGGTGTCGGCGTGTCGGCCAGCGATGCGCCCGGCGGGGGCAGGATTGTGACGCTGAGCGATCCGGACGGCTTTCGCGTCGATGTCGTGGCGGCGCAGGCGGCCGCAGCCGCTCTGCCCCTGCCCGGTCGCGAGCCGGTGAACGACGGCCGCGCGACGCCGCGCACCAATCTGGTGAAGCGCGTGGCGGCAGGTCCGGCGCATGTGAAGCGTCTGGGCCATGCCGTGCTGAACGTGACCGACTTCCGCGTCTCGGAGCGCTGGTACAAGGACCGCTTCGGCTTCATCACCTCCGACGAGATCGAGGTGCCCGGCCTGCCCGACAGCATGGGCGCATTCATGCGCTGCGATCGCGGCGAGGAGCCGACCGATCATCACACGATGTTCCTGGTGGGCGCGGGCTCGCCCCGGTTCAATCACGCCGCCTTCGAGGTTGCGGACTTCGACGATCTGATGGCCGGCCACCAGCACCTGAAAGACAAGGGCCGGTCGCATGAATGGGGCGTCGGCCGCCATATCCTCGGCAGCCAGATCTTCGACTACTGGCGCGATCCGTGGGGCCATGCGGTCGAACACTGGACCGACGGCGACCTCCTGTCGGCGAGCTGGGGGTCGCGCAAGGCGAGCTTTGAGGAACTGCTGGGCACGCAATGGGGCCCCGGCGCGCCGCCGACCATGGCCTGAGCGGCGCCATCGCACGCGACAACGACAAGACATCCGGGAGAGCGACATGAAGCTGGCGACATTCGATGCGGGCGAAGGCCCGCGCATCGGCATCGTGACCGATGGCGGGGTCGTGGACCTGGCGCTCGTCTCGCCGCGCCTGCCGGCGACCATGATCGCGCTGATCGCCGCCTGGGACGAGGTGAAAGACGACGTCGCGGCGGCCGCCGGCGTCGCGGCCCATCACGCGCTGGACAAGGTGCGCCTGCTCGCACCCGTGCCGCGCCCGGGCAAGGCGATGGCGATCGGCCTCAACTATGCCGACCACATCGCCGAAAGCGGTCAGGAGACGCCGAAGAGCCAGCTCTGGTTCGCCAAGGTGCCGACCTGCATCAACGCCCCCTATGCCGATATCGAGATTCCGCGGACCAGCAACTTCGTCGACTACGAAGCCGAGATGGTGGCGATCGTCGGCAAGGGCGGGCGCAATATCGCGAAGGAAGACGCCCCCGCGGCGGTGTTCGGCTATTGCTGCGGCAACGATGCGACGGCGCGCGACTGGCAGTTCAGGTCGCCGCAATGGACGCTCGGCAAGAGCTTCGACACGCACGGCCCCATCGGCCCGTGGATCGTGACCGCCGACGAAGTGGGCGACCCGCATGCACTGGAGATCCGGGGCCTCGTCAACGGCGAGGTCCGTCAGCACTCCAACACCCGCCATCTGGTATTCAGCGTGTTCGACCAGATCGCGGAGCTGAGCCAGGCGATGACGCTGGAGCCGGGCGACGTGATCTTCACCGGCACGCCGGGCGGCGTCGGCATCGCGATGAAGCCGCCGGTCGCGCTGAAGCCCGGCGACGTGGTGCGCGTCGAGATCGAGAAGCTGGGTCACATCGAAGCCAAGATGGCGGCCGTCTGACGATGGCCGCTGACGAAACCGGCGTCCTGATCGCCGGACTGGGGCCGGTGGGCGCGGCGCTCGCCGCCCTGCTGGCCCGCCGGGGCGTGAAGACGATCGTCTGCGAACGCGAGACCGAAATCTATCGCCTGCCCCGCGCGGCGCATTTCGACGCCGAGATCATGCGCCTGTTCCAGCAGCTCGGCATCGCCGATGCGATGCTGGCGCACAGCCGCCCGGTCGGCGGCTACGACTTCATCAATGCCGCGGGCGAGATGCTGATGCAGTTCGCCGCCGCGCCCGAAACGGCGCAGGGCTGGGCCAGCGGCTATCTGTTCCACCAGCCGGCGCTGGAGGCCTTGCTGCGCGACCGGCTGACCGCTCTGAACGTCGAGACGCTGACCGGCTGGGCGCTGACGGATTTCGACGACGACGGCGACGGCGTCACCGCCACGCTGAGCGACGGCCACGCGACGCGGATCATCCGCGCGGCGTTTCTGATCGGCTGCGACGGCGCCAACAGTTTCGTCCGCAAGACGCTGGGCATCGCGCTGGACGATTATGGCTTCGACGAGCCCTGGCTGGTCGTCGACACGGTCATGCCGGATGAGAGCCATCTCAAGCCGCATGGCGTGCAGCTGTGCGACCCCGCGCGGCCGGTGACCATCATGCCGATGTCGCCCGGCCGGCGGCGCTGGGAGTTCATGCTTCTGCCCGGCGAGACGCCGGAGGAGATGATGGCCCCCGGCAAGGTGGAGGCGCTGATGGCGCCCCATATGGGCGCGGGAAATGTGGAGATCGTCCGCCGCGCCGTCTATCGCTTCCACGGCCTCGTCGCGAAGGACTGGCGCAGGGGCCGCGTCATCCTCGCGGGCGACAGCGCGCACCAGACCCCGCCCTTCGCCGGACAAGGCATGTGCGCCGGGCTGCGCGACGCGGCAAACCTCGCCTGGAAGCTGGCGCTGGTGGTGGAGGGCAAGGCGGCGATGAGCCTGCTCGAAACCTACCAGATCGAACGCGAACCGCATGCGCGCGGCTTCATCGAACTCGCCATCGCGATGGGCAAGGTTGTCTGCCTGCAGGATACCGAAGCCGCCGCGCAGCGCGACGCCGGCATGATCGCCCGGCACAAGGCGGGCGGCGCAGCCACCCTGCCGCCGCCGCCGGGCCTCGCCGCGGGCTGCCTGCACCCCTCGCCGCGCGCGGGCGAGCTGGCGCCGCAATTCGGGCGCTTCGACGACGGCCGCGCGGAGAGCGCCTGGCTGCTGCACAGAGGCGGCGCGGCGCAGGCCGACGGCGTGGAGGCCGTGGACATCCGGGGCCTTGCACAATGGGAGGCGTGGCTCGGCGCGCAGCCGGCCGCGCTGATAAGGCCCGACCGCTATGTCTTCGGCACCGGAACGCCGGACGATCTGGCCGCCGCCTGGCGGCGGTCGACCGGCGGCTGACAGCCGTGCGCTCGCCTCAGCCCGGCGCGCTCATCACGTCCTTCACCTTGGCCGCGAGGTCCTGCAGCGGGAAGGGCTTGGAGAGGAAGTGGACGTCCTCGTCGGCTTCCGCCTGCTTGCGGAAGCTGTCTTCGGCGTAACCCGACATGAAGATGACGCGCATGTCCTTGCGGATGGTGCGGGCGATCTTGGCGACTTCCGGCCCGTCCATGCCGGGCATCACCACGTCGGAGATCATCAGATGGATGCGCTTGTCGAAGGCGCGGATGATCTCCAGCGCTTCCTCGCCGCCGCTCGCCTTCAGCACCTCGTAGCCGCGCATTTCGAGCGCGCGGGCGGTGAGGCTGCGCACTGAATCGTCGTCCTCCACCAGCAGGATCGTGCCGATGCCGGTGAGGTCGCGGGCGGGCTGGGCCTTGGCGGCTTCGGCTTCCTTGTCGGCCTTGGCCTGCTCGGCGGTGGCGACATAGCGCGGCAGGTAGATCTTGAACGTCGTCCCCTTGCCGAGTTCGCTCTCGGGGAAGACGAAGCCGTCCGACTGCTTCACGAAGCCGTAAACCGAGGCGAGGCCGAGGCCGGTGCCGGCGCCGACTTCCTTGGTGGTGAAGAAGGGCTCGAAGATCTTGGCGATGTTTTCCGGCGCGATGCCGGTGCCGGTGTCTTCCACCTCGATCAGCACGTAATCGCCGGGGGTGAGGATCTGATAGCCCTGCTCGCGCGATTCCGCTTCCGTCACGTTGCGCGTGCGGATGGTGACGGTGCCGCCTTCGGGCATCGCGTCGCGCGCGTTGACGCACAGATTGATGATCATGTTGTCGAACTGCGCCTGATCGACGCGCACCGGCCAGATGTCGCGGCCGAAATCGTGCGCCAGCTTCACGCGCTCGGTGAGCAGGCGGGTGAGAATGTCGCGCATGTCGGCGACGAGATCGGTGACCGGATAGACCTTGGGCGTCAGCGTCTGCTGGCGCGAGAAGGCGAGCAGATGGCGCACGAGCCGCGCCGCGCGGTTGCCCGAATTGCGGATCTGCATGAGGTCGGCGAAGGAGGGATCGCCCGCCTTGTGCCTGAGCAGCAGCAGATCGGCATAGCCGTTCATCGCGGTGAGGATGTTGTTGAAGTCGTGCGCGACGCCGCCCGCCAGCTTGCCTACGGCCTGCATCTTCTGCGCCTGAAGGAACTGCATCTCGATCGACTTGAGATTGGTCATGTCGATGACGTGCAGCGCGACGCGCTCGGTCGTGCCGTCGGCGGCCCTGATCGGCAGCGCGTGCAGCTGGCCCAGCCCGCCCGACGCGAAGCGCACTTCCGCCGGCGGCGCGCTTTCGCCGTTGTCGATGACCGCCTCGACGGCGCGGCTGGCGAGCACGCGGTCGTCTTCGGCGATGAGGTCGGTCAGCTTCGCGCCTTTCAGCGCCCCGGGGCCTTCGGCATGGGCGAATCTGGCGAAGGCCGCATTGGCCTCGGCGATCGCCCCGTCGGGGGCGACCAGCGCCATCGCGACCGGCGCGCTTTCGAAAAGATGGCCATAGGCGGCTTCGGGCCCGAAGCCGGGCGCGCTGGTCTCGCCTTCCGGCACGATCTGGCGCGGCGTCAGCTCGATGACCTCGGCCCCGGCTTCACGTTCGGAATGGGTGACATCGGCCAGCGGATGGAAGCGCCACAGCGTAAGGCGCTGTTCGGCGCGGCCGCGGGCCATGCTCTCCACCGACACGCGCCGCCAGTGGGCGACGCCGTTCTCGGTGGTGCGGATATCGGCCGTCGCGCTGCCGCCTTCGGTGGCGACGCGCGAGAGGCGGTAGAGCCGCGCCGCCATGTCGGCGTCGGGGCGGATGGCGAGCTCGGGCGGGAGCGCCGCAGCGCCGCCGCCGCTCATCTCGCGATAGGAGAGATTGGCGAAGACGATCGTGCCGTCGCCCCGCGTGACGGCGAGCGGATCGCCGAAGCCTTCGAAAGCCGAGGCCAGCATGCGGGCGCGGCGGTCGCGCGCCCCCGAGCCGGGACGGCGCATCGCGACGGCGGTCAGCACGCCGACGCCGACCACGGTGAGGCCGATCAGCAGCGCCAGACCGGCGATGCCCGCCTCGCGGTGATAGATGACGGCGAGGATGCCCGCGGCGAAGGAGATGCCCAGGCAGAACGCCGAAAGGATCAGCGCGGCGCGGCCGCCTGGATTGGCGTCCTCGCGGCGCGGACGGCGCGCCACGGCCGCCTCCGGCATCAGTTCGTCGATCAGACTGTTCGGTTCCGCCGCCATTCGCCGTCCCTTTTGAACCCGTCAGGACTCGTTCGATTCGGACACGTTACGAGCGTGTGTGTTGATTCATCGTTAGCCAAACGATTCCGGAATCTTAACGCCGTCAATTGGCCCGGCGCTTTTTCATGACGAAGCCGATGATCTGGGCGACGGCCTTGTAGTGCTCGACGGGGATCTCGGCGTCGACCTCGACCGCCGCATAGAGCGCGCGGGCGAGCGGCGGGTTTTCGACGATGGGGACCTGGTTCTCGGTCGCCAGCTCGCGGATGCGCAGCGCCAGCGCATCGACGCCCTTGGCCACGCATTTGGGCGCGGCCATCGCGCCGGATTCGTATTTCAGCGCGACGGCATAGTGGGTCGGGTTGGTGACGATGACGGTCGCCTTGGGCACTTCGGCCATCATGCGCTTGCGGCCGCGCTCCATACGGACCTGCCGGATCTTCATCTTGACCAGCGGGTCGCCTTCCGACTGCTTCATTTCATCGCGGATGTCCTGTTTCGACATGCGCATCCGGCGCATGAAGCTGAAGCGCTGCCAGAACCAGTCGAGCGCCGCGAAGATGGCGACGACCGCCAGCACCGCGCCCAGCATCCGCGTGGTGAGCGTAAGCGCCGACGCCCCCGCCATGCGCGGATCGGCGGCGACGAGGCTGACGATCGCGTTGCTGTCGGGCCAGACCGCCCAGACCGCCGCCGCCCCGGCGCAGGCGACCTTGATGAGGCCCTTGGCGAAATTGACCAGCGCCTCGCCGCCGAACAGGCGGCTGAGCCCCTTGCCCGGCGAGAGCTTGGAGAGGTCCATCTTGAGCTTTTCGCCGGAGAGGACCAGCGGCGACTGGACCAGATTGCCGCCGATCGCCCCGACCAGCATCGCCACGAACGGCACCGCCAGGATCGCCGCCAGCGCCGCCGCGACTGCCCAGGCCAGCCCCAATATGCCGCCGGCCGAGGCGTCGAAGTCTTCCGGATGCGACAGGAAGCCGCCGAAGCGTTCGATGAAGATCTGCCCCGCCTCGCCGCCCCAGACCACGATGGCGAAGGTGGCGGCGCTGAGCGTCGCGAAGGTGACCACGTCCTGACTGCGGGGGAATTCGCCCTTCTCGCGGGCGTCCTGCAATCGTTTCTGGGTCGGATCTTCTGTTCTTTGGCTGTCGTCGCGGTCGTCGGCCACCGTCTACCTCGCGAAAGCCGAGAAGGCGTCGGCGAAGCGGTCGAGGAAGATCTGCATCATCACCCCGACCAGCACCATCAGCAGCCCGAACCCCGCCATGATCGACAGCGGCATGGCGATGAAGAAGACCTGGAACTGCGGCATCAGCTTGGAGACGACGCCGAGCCCGGCATAGAAGACGAGGCTGAGCACCAGGAACGGCGCCGTCAGCTCGACCCCCAGCAGGAAGCTGGAGGAGACGAAGCGGACGACGAGCTCGAGAAAATCGGCGACCGGCGGCGCGACGCCCGGCTGGAACAGCTCGTAGGACCGCCCGATCGCGCCGAAGAGAAGCTGATAAGCGCCGGTGACGAAGATCATCACGATCCCCAGCGTCACCAGAAACGTCGAGACGATGGCGCCGTGCGAGCCCTGCGTCGGATCGACATTGATCGCGAAGCCGAGGCCCGTCTGCATCGCGATGATATTGCCCGCGACGTTCAGCGCGGTGAGCAGCAGCCGCGCCGCCACGCCGATGGCGAGGCCGATCAGCGCCTCCACGGCCAGCAGCAGGAACAGGCCGCCGCCATCCGACGGCAGCGCCGGCAGTCGGCCCGACAACGGGCCCAGCATCACGAACGAGACGGCGAGCGCGAGGCCGAGGCGGAAACGCGCCGAGACGAAGCCCTCGCCGACGCCCGGAAACACCATCAGCATCGCGCCGATCCGGCTGAAGATCAGCAGGAAGGCGAAGATCTGCTGCGGGCCGAGCTGATCGAGGACGGGAATGCCCGGCATGGCCGCCCCTAAGGCGTCGCCATGCGCGCGAAGATTTCGGTCATGTAGCCGCCGAGCTGCTGCGCCATGAAGGGCAGCATCAGCAGCAGCACCAGAAACACGGCGACGATCTTGGGCACGAAGACGATGGTCGCTTCCTGCACCTGGGTGAGCGCCTGAAGGATGCCGATGCCCGTGCCGACCGCCAGCGCGACCAGCATGACGGGCCCGGAGACCAGAAGCAGCACCCAGATGGAATCGCGCGCGATGTCGAGAGCTTCGGCGCCGGTCATCAGACGGGCATCCTCATGATGTCCTGATAGGCCGAGATCATGCGGTCGCGCAGCGCGACCACGGTCTCCAGCGTCGTTTCGGCATTGGCGACGGCGGTGACGACATCCACCAGCTCGGCCTTGCCCGCGGCGCTGGCGGCCATCGCCTGCTCGCCCGCCTTGGTGGTCTTCATGGCGTCGTCGAGCACGCCGGCGAGCGCCGCGCCGAAGCCGCCGCCCTGCGCCTCCTCGCCGCCGTCGATGCCCGTGGGCTTGGGGGCGCTGGAATAGGCGCGCAGCGCCGATGCGATGTCGATGGCCATCTACTAACCCCGGCGCAGCAGGTCGAGCGTGCGCGCCATCATGTTGCGCGCCGCGTCGACCACGTTGAGATTGGCTTCATAGGCCCGCTGCGCCTCGCGCATGTCGGTCATTTCGATCAGCGGGTTGACGTTGGGCAGCATCACATAGCCGTCGGCGTTGGCGGCCGGATGGCTGGGATTGTACTGCATCTTGAAATCCGACGTGTCGCGCGTGGTGCGGTCGACGCGCACGATGGAGGCGCCGGTCGCTTCGTCCACCGCTTCCTTGAAGGTGACGATCTGGCGGCGATAGGGCTGGCCGTTGGCGCCCGTCGCGGTGGACGAGGCGTTGGCGATATTCTCGGCGATGACCCGCATGCGGTCCGACTGGACGCGCATTCCGCTGGCCGCCGTCGTCATCGACTTGGTGATGTCCATGGCCATCTAGGGCTGGCTCCTTAGCGCTGGCCGCCGGCGGCGACGCGGAGCATCGCGAGCGCCTTGCGGTAAAGCTGGGTGACGGTCGCGTAGTCCATCTGGGTGGAGGAGACCTTCATCATCTGGTCTTCCAGCACGACCGAGTTGCCGTTGGGCGTGGATTCCGCGTCGGGCATGTCCTTGATGCGGAAATTCCCCGCCGGCGTTCCGGCCGACGAGATGTGCATCGGGTTGGTGACGGTGAGATTGCCCTCGTTCTCGCCCGCCGCGATCGCCGCGAAGTCCGGGGCCTCGACGTCGCGGGCGCGATAGCCGGGCGTATTGGCGTTGGCGACGTTCTCGGCCAGCACGGTCTGGCGCGCCGACAGGAACGCCATGCGCTCGCGCATCGTCTCGAACAGGGGAAGCTTGGTGATGTCCATCGCGGCCATTTCCCGGGGGCCGCTATGGTTGACGCGGCCTTAACCGGCAGAATGTGCCGGGTGGGGTTAATCGCGTCTTAAGAGAGATGAATCCGTCCGCCGCCAGCCCGCGTTAATCGAGCTTAACGCGGCATTAACCACGGTAAACGCAAAGCTACCCGCGCGGCAGAAAGCCGTTCCGGACGATTCATGGATTTCGACGCCCTCATCCGCATGGCGGCCGCGCTTGGCGCGGTGCTGGGGCTCGTGCTGCTGGCCGCCTGGGCGATGCGCCGCTATGGCCTCGCCGGCATCGCCAACCCCAAGGCGGGCGAGCCGCGCCGCCTGTCGGTGGTGGAGGCCCGCACGCTCGACGCCCGCCGCCAGCTGGTGCTGATCCGGCGCGACGGGGTGGAGCATCTGCTGCTGCTGTCGCCCAACGCCGAAACGGTGGTGGAGACCGGCATTCCGGCGCGGGAGAACGCGCCGTGAGCGAAACGCCCGAGCCCGCACTCGAACCCATGCCCGGGCCCACGCCCGAGCCCACGCCCGGAAAGGACCGCCTCGTGCGGCTGTGGCCGCGCCGCCGCACGCTGGTGTTGGCGCTCGCCTCGCTCGCCTTCGGCGTCACCACCACCGCGCTCGCCCAGTCGGTCAGCATCGATCTGGGCGGCGGCGAAGGGCTGACCGGACGCATCGTTCAGCTGGTGCTGCTGGTCACGCTGCTGTCGGTCGCGCCCTCGATCCTGATCATGGCGACCAGCTTCGTGCGCATCGTCGTGGTGCTGTCGCTGCTGCGCACCGCGATCGGCCTGCAGCAGAGCCCGCCCAACACGGTGATCGTCTCGCTCGCGCTGTTCCTCACCGCCTTCATCATGGCGACGCCGCTGACCCAGGCGTGGGAACAGGGCGTTCAGCCGATGCTGAACGACGAGGTGACGCTGCAGGAGGGCTTCGCCCGCGCCAGCGCGCCGGTCGCCACCTTCATGCTGGCGCATACGAGGCCCGACGACCTCGCCATGTTCTTCGATCTGTCGAAGCAGACCCCGCCCACCGACCCCGCCGCCACGCCGCTGACCGTGCTGGTGCCGGCCTTCATGATCTCCGAGCTCAGGCGCGCCTTCGAGATCGGCTTCATGGTGTTCCTGCCCTTCCTCATCATCGACCTCGTGGTCGCCTCGCTGCTGATGAGCATGGGCATGATGATGCTGCCGCCGGTGACGATCTCGCTGCCCTTCAAGCTGATCTTTTTCGTGCTGGTCGACGGCTGGCGGCTGATCGTGGGCAGCCTCGCCTCAAGTTACGGGATGTAGCGGGCCGCAGGGCCATGCTATGCGCGTAGGGTCTGGCCCGGGCCGCCAGACCGGACCGAGGGGGATGGCCGTCCAACGCGCATGGCAGGCAAACAGATCATCTGCATCAAGTGGGGCGTCAAATATGGGCCCGACTATGTGAACCGGCTCTATGCCATGGCGGCGCGGCACATCACGCCGCCCTTCACCTTCACCTGCTTCACCGACGATCCGTCCGGGCTGCGGCCGGAGGTGCGCCATTTTCCCATGCCGGATTTCGCCGTCACGATGCCGGTGGGCACGCCCGGCATGTGGCCCAAGAGCTGTCTGTGGGGGCCGAAGCTGGGCGATCTGGAAGGCCCGGTCCTCTTTCTCGATCTCGACCTGGTCATCACCGGGTCGCTGGACGATTTCTTCACCCACGGCCCCGCCGATGGCGTCGTCGCGGCGCGTAATCCGGTGCGTCCGCTGGAGCGTCTGGCGCAGACCTCGGTGTTCCGCTTTCCGGTCGGCAAGCTGGAGCCGATGCAGAAGCTCTTCGCCTCAGACCCGCAGGGCTTCGCGAACAAATACCGCTACGAGCAGCGCTTTCTCACGCACAACGCGCCGGGCGGGGTGAGCTTTTTCCCCAGCGCCTGGGTGCGGCACTTCCGCCAGAACTGCCAGTATCCCTTCCCGCTCAACTATGCCTTTCAGCCGCGCCTGCCCAAGGGCACGCGGATCGTCATTTTCCCCGGCGGGCTGAAGCCGCACGAGGCGGTGGCGGGCACCTATAATGCCGACTGGCCGCATCTGAGCCGCCGCGCCCATCTGGCGGCGCTGTTCAATGGACGGCGCAAGGAAAGCTTCTTCAGCCATCTGCGCCACTATCTGCTGCCGACCGCGTGGGTGGCCGAGCACTGGCGCGAGGAAGACGGCCGCGCCGAACCCTAGCCGAAGAACGCCTGATACTGATCGGGCTTGAAGCCGACGAGCATTTTGCCGCCGGCGACGAGCACGGGGCGCTTGATCATCGAAGGCTGCGCCAGCATCAGCGCCACCGCCCGGGCCGCATCCAGACCGGCCTTGTCGGCGTCGGGCAGCGCGCGGAAGGTCGTGCCGGCCCGGTTGAGGACGGTTTCCCACCCGGCCGTTTTCACCCAGCCCTCAAGCGTCGCCTTGTCGATGCCGGCCTTTTTATAGTCGTGGAAGGCATAGGCGATGCCGTGGCCGTCGAGCCAGGTGCGCGCCTTCTTCATCGTGTCGCAGTTGGGGATGCCGTAGAGCGTCGGTTGCTTCGTCATGCCGCTCTGATAGGGCAGCCGCGCGCCGGAGCGCAATGCCGGGCCTTCCAACCGCGCGCGGCCCGGCCTACCGTCCGCGCGCATAAAATCGGGAGGATGCGTCATGGATCTGGGACTGAAGGGCAAGAAGGCGGTCGTGCTGGGCGGAACGCGCGGCATCGGGCGCGCCATCGTGGAGACGCTGGTGGCCGACGGCGTGCATGTCGCCTTCTGCGCGCGCCATGCCGGCGCGGTGGACGAAGCGGTCGCCGAGCTGAAGGGCAAGGGCGCGACGGTCTTCGGCGGCGCGGTCGACATCGTGGACGCGCCCGCTCTCGCCGCGTGGATCGGCAAGGCCGCCAGCGAACTTGGCGGCATCGACATTCTCATCTCCAATGCCGGCGCGATGGCGCAGGGCAACACGGCGGAGGCCTGGGAAGCCAATCTGCGCCTCGACGTGCTGGGCGGCGCCGTGGCGGCGTTCGACGCCGCGCGGCCTCATCTGGAGAGCGCGGCGCAGGCGGGCGACGCGGCCTTCATCATCATCTCTTCGGTCTCGGCCGCCGAAAGCGACCGCGCCGACAGCTATGGCCCGATCAAGGCCGCGCTGATCCATCTCGCCAAGGGCATGTCGCGGCAATACGCGAAGAAAGGCGTGCGCGTGAACGTGGTCTCGCCCGGCACCGTCTATTTCAAGGGCGGCGTGTGGAACTGGATCGAGGAGAACCAGCCGGAGGTGTTCAAGGGCGCGATGGAGCGCAACCCGACCGGACGCATGGCGACGCCGCAGGACATCGCCAACGCCGCCGTCTTTCTCGCCAGCCCCGCCTCGTCGTTCACCACGGGCGTCAACCTGCTGGTCGACGGCGCGATCTCGCGGCGCGTGAACTTCTAGTTCGCCGCCGTGCCGTCGGCCGGACGGCCAAGGCCGAGGCTGCGCAGGAACGCATCGAGCGTATCGATGCCGGCGACGGATTTCGCCATGTCGCGGAAGGTCGCGCCGCCGGGATCTGCGGCGCGCGTGACCACTTCGAACGCCGCCGCCTCGGGCGTGTCGGCCATCATCGTCACGAAGCGGTTGCGCAGCGACTGAAGGCCGTGGTCGTCCTCGGCCATCGTGTAGGCGATGGCCGCCCGCAGGATGTCATAGCGGTCCTGGCCGTCGAGCGGCGCGGCGTCCTTCTCACGCCCGTCGATCAGGATTTCGATGGCCGACGCGAGCTCGGGCCAGCGGCTGGCCGCCCAGTAGACATCGGCGCGCAGGCGATGGGCCTCGGGCGTGTCGTCCTGTTCGAAGGCTTCGAGCGCCGCATCGTATTGCTTGATGTCGCTGAGCGCGCGGGCCGTCAGCAGCCGGCGCTGGGCCGACAGCTCGTCGGGCAGCCGCGTCTGCGACGACGCGCGCAGCACCTCAAGCGCCTTCTCGGGGCGCTTGTCCATCAGATAGACGGCGGCGAGCTTGGCCGAGATCTGCGCCTTCG
>JAKOQZ010000212.1 GCA_029778105.1 Pseudomonadota bacterium
CCGCTTCCTCAAATGGACGCTGATCGTCCTCGTCGTCGTGCTGGTCATGGGCGCGATCCAGGTCTTCCGCCGTCTCGAAGAACTCGGCCAGTTCACGACGCTGGAAAAGGTCTCGCCCGGCCAGTGCCGCATCATCGCCGCGCCGCCCGGTATCGAGGACATCCAGATCGATCACGCCGCCCGCGTCGCCTTCCTGTCGAGCGACGACCGCCGCGCCAACATGTCGGGCGCTTTCACGCCTGGCGCGATCTATGCGCTGCCCGTCGATGCGCCCGACGAAAAGCCGCGCCTGCTCACCGGCGCGGGCAGCGGCACACCGGAAAAATTCCGCCCGCACGGGATCAGCCTCTACACCGCGCCGGACGGCGCGCGCACGCTCATGGTCGTCAACCACCTGACCGCCGGCAGCCTCGACACCGACTGGCAGGCCAACGCCGTCGAGATTTTCGACGTGACGGGCGAGGGGGCGACGCTGGCGCTGCGCCATCGACGCACGGTCAGCGCGCCGGAGATGAGCGCGCCCAACGATCTCGTCGCCGTCTCGCCCGACAGCTTCTATGTGACCAACATGGTCGGCTCGACCAGCGATCTGGGTCTGGGGCTCGAGATGTTCCTGAACCTCAAGCGCAGTTCGGTGCTCTATTTCGACGGCGCGACTATGACCCGCGTGGTCGAGAGTCTCAGCTACGCCAACGGCATCAATGTCTCGAACGACGGCAAGACGGTCTATGTCGCCGAATCCGGCGGCCGCCGTCTCAGCGCCTATGCCCGCGACGTTGCGACCGGCGCGCTAAGTCTCGCGCAGGACGGTTTCTTCGGCACCGGACTCGACAATATCGACGTCGCGCCGGACGGCGCTCTGTGGATCGGCGCCCATCCCCGCATGGTGGATTTCCTCTATCACGCGCAGGACCCGGCCCAGCGCTCGCCCAGCCAGATCCTGCGCGTCGAACCGCAGGCCGGCGGCGCCGCGCGCACGCTCTATACCGACATGGGCGGCGAGATATCGGCGGTCAGCGTGGCGGTGGAATACAAGGGTGCCGACGGCGTCACCCGCTTCCTCGCCGGCGCGGTGTTCGAGCCCAAGCTGCTCGCCTGCGACTGGACCGCGCCGACCCCGCCGGGGCCTCCGCCGACGGAGTAGGCCCTAGGGCTCGGTCAGCTTGAATTCGATCCGGCGGTTCTTGGCATAGGCCTCGTCCGTCTCGCCCGGATCGATCGGGCGCTTGTCGCCGAACCCGGTCGCCGCCAGATGTTCGGCCGGCACGCCCATCGCGATCAGGAATTTCACCACCGACACCGCGCGCGCCGACGACAGCTCCAGGTTCGAGGGGAATTGCGGCGTCGAGATCGGCCGCTTGTCGCTGTGCCCATCGACCCGCAGCACCCAGTCGATGTCGTCCGGGATCTCGCTCATGATCTCTTTCAGCGCCTCGGCCAGAACCGACAGATCGACGCGCGCCTGCTCGGAAAGCTCGGCCGAATTCACCGCGAACAGCACTTCCGACTGGAAGACGAAACGGTCGCCCGAAATCTTGATGTCGCTGCGCTCGCCCAGGATCTGCTTCAGCCGCCCGAAGAACTCGCTGCGGTAATCCGCCAGCTCCTTCACCTTCTCGGCCAGCGCCTCGTTCAGCTTCTGGCCCAGCTGCTCGATCTCGACCTGGGCTTCCTTGTTCTTCGCGTCCGAAATCTGCAGCGCTTCCTGGATCGCCAGCAATTGCAGCCTTAGCTGCTCGACCTGCTGGTTCAGCAGCGCCAGCTGCGCCTCCGCATCGGTCAGCGCGACCTGCTTGTCGGCCAGTTCGGTTTTGGCGGCGTCGCCCGCCGCCGCCCGCGCTTCGGTGTCGGCCAGCGTCGCGCGCAGCTTGTCGACTTCGGCGGCCGCATCGTCTTCGGCCTTCTTGGCAAGGCCCAGCTGATTGGCCAGATCGGCGATGCGCGCCTGCAGCGCCAGGATCGACTGGTCGCGGCTGTTGAGCTGCTGCCCCAGATAGAACTGGCCCAGCATGAAGATCGACAGCATGAACGTGATCACAAGCAGCAGCGTCGACAGCACGTCGACGAAGCCCGGCCAGTAATCGAACATGCCCCGCGAGCGGGCGCGCGCCGCCATGCCGCGTTACGCCTTCTGCTTCTCGGCCATCGCGGCCAGCGTGCGGCCCAGCAGCTTGACCTCCTGCCGCATGCCGTCGACGAAGGCGTCGCGGCTCGACGCCTGCTCGCTGGCGAGGCTGCGCATGGCCGCCTCCACGCCGCGCATCGCCGCCGCGATTTCGGCCGAGCCATCGCCGGTCGAGACGCGCCGCTCCTCCAGCCGGATCAGCGTGCGCTCCAGGTTTTCCAGATTCTCCGCCGTCTGCTCCAGCAGCGCGGTGACATAGGCCGGCGCCGAGGCGTCGCCGTCCATCGCCACGGCGGCGGGCCCCGCGCCCAGCCGCGTCACGGTCGACATCCATTCTTCCAGCGCGTTGTAGAAGCGGTTCTGCGCCTGACCCGACTGCAGGTCCAGAAAGCCGAGGATCAGCGACCCCGCCAGTCCGAACAGCGACGACGAGAACGCCGTCCCCATGCCGGTCAGCGGCCCTTCCAGTCCCTGACGCAGCTGGTCGAAGGCGATCGCGCCTTCCGTGCCGCTCGGCAGCGCGCGGATCGTCTCGCCGACCGAGGTCACCACCAGAATGAGGCCCCAGAACGTGCCCAGCAGGCCCAGAAACACCAGCAACCCGGTCATGTAGCGCGCGATATCGCGACTCTCGTCCAGCCGCGACTGCACGCCGTCCAGGATCGAGCGCGCGACGGGCGCGGAAAGATTCAGCCGCCCCCGGCTCTCGGCCAGCATATTGGCCAGCGGCGCCAGCAGACGCGGCTGCGTGCTCGTCACCGGCGACATCGAGGGATCGGTGCGCCTCAGATTGCTGACCCAGGAAATATCCGGCAGCAGCCGCCACACGAGGCGATAGGCGTTGAGCGATCCCAGCACCAGCACCGCCACGATCAGCCCGTTGAGGAACGGATTCGACATGAACGCGCCGAACAGCTGCGGCAGGATGAACGCCACCGCCACCCCGGCCAGCGCCAGAAACACCGTCATGCGCAGCAGATAGGGCGCAAGCTGCAGCGTGGAGAAAGCGGTCGATCTCGCGCGGGCCATACGCACGGCTCCTCATCGATGACGCAAATGACGCGGGTCGATCGAGGCTCGGCCCCGATCAAGGCGAAGATGTGGCAAGGCGCAGTAGCGCGAAGTCTAGGCCCGCGTGTCTGCGATTGCCATCACGCCTTGACGGCCTTCAGCGCCTTCACCAGCGCCGGGTGCAATTCCTGGTTGCCGGCGACGATGCCCTTGTTGCCCAGCACGTCGCCGCCGCCGTTCATGTCGGTCACCTGGCCGCCGGCCTCGCGCACCATCACGATGCCCGCGCACGTATCCCAGGAATTGAGGCCGATCTCCCAGAAGCCGTCATAGCGGCCGGCCGCCACATAGCACAGGTCCAGCGCCGCCGATCCGAAGCGGCGGATGCCGGCCGAAATCTGCGTCAGCGCTGCGTATTGCGCATAGAACAGCGGCGGATTGCCGTTCGGGCCAAGGTTCAGGCCGGTCGCGAACAGGGCGCTCGCCATCTCGCGGCGGCCCGAAACGCGCAGCCGCTTGTCGTTGAGAAACGCGCCCTTGCCGCGCTCGGCGACATACAGCTCGTCGGTCACCGGATTATACACCACCCCCGCCACCGGCGCTCCGGCGCGCTCCAGCCCGATGGAGATGCAGAAATGCGGCACGCCGTGGATGAAGTTCGTCGTTCCGTCGATCGGGTCCACATGCCAGCGATGCTCGGCGTCCTTGCCGGCCACCACGCCCGATTCCTCCAGCACAAAGCCGTAATCCGGCCGCGCCTTGTGCAGCTCCTCGCGGAGGATCTTCTCGGCCGCCAGATCGCTCTGGCTCACGAAATCGGCCGCGCCCTTGCGGCTGACCTGCAGCTGCTCGACCTCGTTGAAGTCACGGCGGATCTGCCGCGCCGCCTTGCGCGCCGCGCCGACCATGACGTTGAGGGTAGGGGAAAGGGCGGGCATGAAAGGGATATCCGGGGCCGTCGTTTGGGGCGGGGTTGTTAGCAGGCGAGGCCCCAGCGCTCAACCTTGACGCTCAACCTCCGCGCTCGACCGCGGCTTCAGCCGCCGGGCGGCCCATCTGCGGCCGCCTTGGCTGCGGCGGCCTCCGCCTCGGTCACCTGCTTCAGCAGCGCGACCTCAAGATCGTCATCGACCACGCCGTTCGCCTTGGCCCGGTAATACCAGACCAGCGCCGCTTTGGGGTCTTTGTCGATGCCCTGTCCCTCGTTCAGCATGGTCGCCACGATGATCTGCGACTGGGCGTCGCCCGCCTCGGCCGCCTTCAGCAGCCAGCGATAGGCCTCCGCCGGGTCGGCCGGGGTTCCGATCCCGCGCAGGCTCATGAAGCCCAGCTTGTAGATCGCATCGACGCTGCCGCTCGCGGCCGCCTGCCGGAACCAGAAGATCGCCCGGGCCGGATCGGGCGCCGCCACGCTGGCGGGCGCCTCCATGAACTGCAGCCCCATCGCATAGAGCCCGTCTTCGTCGCCTGCGGCGGCAGCATAGAGCAGATAGGGCCGCGCCGCCGGAAAATCGGCATCGCCGCCTTGCCCGGCCATCAGCATCAATCCCAGCAGCACGCTCGCCCGCACATGGCCGGCATCCGCCGCCTTCTTCAGCCAGACCCGCGCCTCGCCTGCGTCTTCCGCGCCGCCGACGCCATCGCGATACATGCGCCCCAGCATGAAGGCGGCGTCCACATCGCCGGCCTCGGCTTCGGCCTGGGTGCGGGCCCGCGCGTCCGACGGGGCCTGCGCGGGCGCCGCCGTCACCAGCGCCAGTCCCAGACCGATGGCGGCGAGCATGCGCCTCATGCGTCGAACAACGCGTTGAAGGCCGCCACGGCGGCGCGCGGCCCCTCGGGGTGCCGCCAGACGCCGGCGCTCAACGCGATGAAGTCCGCGCCCGCCTTGATGACCGGCGCGGCGTTCTCCACCGTGATCCCGCCAATGGCGACCAGTGGCGTCGTCATCACCTCGCCCCACCACTTCACCAGCTCGATGGGCGCGCTCGTCTTCGCGTCCTTGGTGGTCGTGGGATAGATCGCGCCGAACGCCACATAATCCGCGCCGGCCTCGCCTGCTTCCATCGCCAGATGGCGGCTGTCGTGACAGGTGACCCCGACGATGGCGTCCGGCCCCACGATCCGCCGCGCCTCGGCGTAAGGCACATCGTCCTGTCCCACATGCACGCCGTCGGCGTTCAGCGCCTTCGCCAGATCGGGACGATCGTTCACGATGAACGCCGCCCCGGCCTCCTGCACGATCGGCATCAGCAGACGGCCCGCCGCCAGCACGGCCTCATCGCTCGCGCCCTTCAGCCGCAGCTGCACGCAGGCGACATCGCCGCCGCTCAACGCCTCAGCCAGCGCCGGCGCAAACGCCGCCGGATCGAACTCCGGCGGCGTGATGAGATACAAGCGGCAACGGAAATCGTCGCTCACTCCGCCGCCGCCGCCCGCGCCTTGCCGATCACAGCGCTCAGCTCGCCGTTGGCATAGCGCTTCGCCATCGCCGAAAGCGGCAGCGGCTTGATCTTGTCGGCCCAGCCTTCCGCGCCGAACTCCTGGAAGCGCTGGATGCACACTTTGCGCATCGCCTCCTTGGCGGGCTTGAGATACGCGCGCGGGTCGAACTCGCCCGGCTTCTCGGCGAACACCTTGCGGATCGCGCCGGTGATCGCCATGCGGTTGTCGGTGTCGATGTTGATCTTGCGCACGCCGTGCTTGATGCCGCGCTGTATCTCTTCCACCGGCACGCCCCAGGTCTGGGGCATCTGGCCGCCATACTGGTTGATGATGTCCTGCAGGTCCTGCGGCACGGATGACGATCCGTGCATCACCAGATGCGTATTGGGCAGGCGGCGGTGGATCTCCTCGATCACGTTCATCGCCAGCACCGCGCCGTCCGGCTTGCGGCTGAACTTGTAGGCGCCGTGGCTGGTGCCCATCGCGATCGCCAGCGCATCGACCTGCGTCTTCTGCACGAAGTCCACGGCCTGGTCGGGGTCGGTCAGCAGCTGGCTGTGGTCCAGCTTGCCATCGAAGCCGTGACCGTCTTCCTTCTCGCCCATGCCGGTCTCAAGGCTGCCCAGAACGCCCAGCTCGCCTTCGACCGACGCGCCCACCCAGTGCGCCATGTCGGTCACGCGCTTGGTGATTGCGACATTGTACTCATAGTCGGCGGGCGTCTTGCCGTCGGCCTTCAGCGATCCGTCCATCATGACGGAGGTGAAGCCGTTCTGGATTGCCGTCGCGCAGGTTGCTTCGGAATTGCCGTGATCCTGATGCATGCACACCGGAATGGCCGGATAGAGCTCGACCAGCGCATCGATCAGCCGCGCCAGCACGATGTCGTTGGCGTAAGAGCGCGCGCCGCGGCTCGCCTGGATGATGACGGGGGCGTTCACCTGCTCGGCCGCCTCCATGATGGCCAGGCCCTGCTCCATATTGTTGATGTTGAAGGCGGGCAGGCCGTAATCGTGCTCGGCGGCATGGTCCAGCAGCTGCCTGAGCGTGATCCGCGCCATGTTCGTCTCCTGAAATCGGGTGGGGTTTAAGGTCTGGGGCGATTTTATCGCAGCCCATCGGGCAAGTCACGCGACCGGCTGGGCAGGGGTTAACTCAGAAAGCCGCTCAGCAGCCGGTTATAGGTATCGGGCTTCTCGATCATGCCCATGTGCCCGCAATGGGGCACGATCTCCAGCTTCGCCCCCGCAATCCCGGCCGCGATCTCCGTCGACTGGTCGGGCGGGATCAGCTTGTCGTCCGCGCCCGCGATCACCAGCGTCGGCACTTTGATGGCATCCAACAGGGGCCGCGAATCCGCCCGGCCGATGATCGCCTCGGTCTGGCGGGCGAAGCCTTCGATTCCCACGATCTCGGCCATCTCGACAAAGACATGCAGCAGCGCGTGGTCCTCGTGACGCGCGGGATGCACAAGATGGTCCCACAGCGCCTTGGTGCCCGCGCGCATGCCGTGATGGCGCGTCCATTCCAGCTGCTGCTGGCGCACATGGCTGCGCTCCGGCGTATCGGGCCGGGCGCTGGTGCTCATCAGCACCAGCTTCTCCACCCGCGCGGCCGCCCGGCGCAGGATCTCAAAGGCGACATACCCGCCCATCGAGGTGCCGGCCAGCGCAAAGCGTTCCGGCGCGACCGCCAGGATCTTCTCGGCGATCTCACCCATCGAGGCGGCGGACCAGTGATTGGCCAGCAGGAGGGGATGAGACTGCCCCAGCAGCTCGGTCTGATAGTGATACAGCCGCCCGGTGCAGGTGAGGCCCGGAATGAAGACGATCGGCAGCCCAGTCATTCCGGTCTCCCTTGCGCGTCAGGTCTCCAGCGCCGCGACGCCGGGCAGTTCCTTGCCTTCCATCCACTCCAGGAAAGCGCCGCCGGCGGTGGAGATAAAGGTGAAATCGCCCGTCACCCCGGCATGGTTCAGCGCCGACACCGTATCGCCGCCGCCCGCCACCGCGATCAGCTTCTTCTGCTTGGCAAGGCCCGCCGCGATCTTCGCCGCCGCCACCGTGCCCTTGTCGAAGGGCGGCATCTCGAACACGCCCAGCGGCCCGTTCCAGATCAACGTTGCGCTCGTCTCCATCGCGCGCCCCAGACGCGCTACCGATTCAGGCCCGCAGTCGAGGATGCGCTCATGCTCGTCCACCTGGCCGAGCCCGCGCACCCGCGCCGGCGCGCCGGGCTGCACCACTTCGGCGACGACGATGTCGACCGGCAGCAGCAGCTCGCAATTGTTCTTGCCGGCCAGGCGGATGATCTCGCGCGCCGTGTCGGCCATGTCCTTCTCGGCATAGGAAATGCCGATCTCGTGGCCTTGCGCGTAAAGGAACGTGTTCGCCATGCCGCCGCCGATGGCCAGCTTGTCCAGCTTGGTCACCAGATTGGTCAGCAGCTCCAGCTTCGACGACACTTTCGATCCGCCGACGATCCCCATCACCGGGCGCTTGGGATTGCCCAGCGCCGCATCCAGCGCCTCAAGCTCCTTCTGCATCGACAGCCCGGCATAGGCCGGCAGCAGATGCGCCACGCCTTCGGTCGAGGCATGGGCGCGATGGGCGGCCGAGAAGGCGTCGTTGACATAGATGTCGCCCAGCGCCGCGATCTCTTTCGCCAGCGCCGGATCGTTCTTCTCCTCGCCCGCGTGGAAGCGCGTGTTCTCCAAAAGGATCACGCCGCCCTCGGGCAGGGCGTCGATGGCGGCCTTCGCATCCGCGCCGACGCAATCCTCCGCGAAGGCCACCGGCGCGCCCAGCAGTTTCGCCAGCGGCGCGACCACGGGCTTCAGCGACATGGCGGGCACGCGCTTGCCCTTGGGGCGGTCGAAATGGGCGAGAAGGATCACCTTCGCGCCCTTCCACGACAGCGCCTTGATCGTCGGCAGCGCGGCTTTCAGGCGCGTGTCGTCGCTGACTTCGCCGTCCTGCATCGGCACGTTGAAGTCGACCCGGACCAGCGCCCGTTTGCCCTTGGCTTCGACGTCGGAGAGCTTGCGGAACGCCATCGTCAGATCAGGCGTCCCATCGCCACGGCCGTATCGGCCATGCGGTTCGAGAAGCCCCACTCGTTGTCGTACCACGACACGACGCTCACCAGATTGCCGTCCAGCACCTTGGTCTGGTCCATATGGAAGATCGACGAGTGCGGATCGTGGTTGAAGTCCGACGAAACGTTGGGCTGGTCGGTGAAGCCGAGAATTCCCTTCAGCGGGCCGTTCGCCGCCGCCAGGATCGCCTCGTTCACGTCCTTCGCGCTCGTCGCCTTCTTGGCGATGAACTTGAAATCGACCACCGAGACGTTCGGCACCGGCACGCGCATCGAAACGCCGTCCAGCTTGCCCGCGAGTTCGGGGATCACCAGGCCGATGGCCTTCGCCGCGCCCGTCGAGGTCGGGATGATCGACAGCGCCGCAGCGCGGCCGCGATAGAGATCCTTGTGCATCGTATCCAGCGTCGGCTGGTCGCCGGTATAGGCGTGGATCGTGGTCATGAAGCCGCGCTCGATGCCGATGGCGTCATGCAGCACCTTCACCACCGGCGCGAGGCAGTTCGTCGTGCACGAGGCGTTCGAGACGACGATGTGATCGGCGGTCAGCTTCTGGTGGTTCACGCCGTAAACGACGGTCAGGTCCGCGCCGTCGGCAGGGGCGGAAACGATCACGCGCTTGGCGCCCGCCTTCAGATGCGCGCTGGCCTTGTCCTTCGAGGTGAAGATGCCGGTGCACTCCAGCGCGATGTCCACCTTGTTGGCGGCGTGGGGCAGGTTGGCGGGGTCGCGTTCGGCGGTCACCTTGATCGACTTTCCGTCGATGACGATCGTGTCGCCGGCGACCTTCACCTCGGCGGGGAAGCGGCCGTGCACGCTGTCGAAGCGCAGCAGATGGGCGTTCGTCTCCACGGGGCCGAGATCGTTGATCGAGACCACCTCGATGTCCTTGCGGCCCGATTCCACGATCGCGCGCAGAATATTGCGCCCGATGCGGCCGAACCCGTTGATCGAAACCCGAACCGTCATCTTGTCATCTCCTGCTCATGGGCTTCGGCCCGAACCGCCGCGCCCGTCATTGTGTTGTCAAATCCGCGCCTTCACGGCCTTCACGATGGCCTCGGCGGTGATGCCGAAATGCTTGTACAGCGCCTCCGCCGGGGCCGACGCGCCAAAGCCCGTCATCCCGACGAAAATCCCGTCCGCCCCGATATAGCGATCCCAGCCCTGCCGGATGGCGGCTTCGACGGCCACCTTGATCCCGGTCTCGCCCAGTACCTGCGTGCGATAGGCCTCGTCCTGCGCCTCGAACAGCTCGAAACTGGGCATGGAGACCACGCGGGCGGCGATGCCCTCGGTTTCTAGCGAACGCGCGGCCTCCAGCGCAATCTCGACCTCCGAGCCGGTCGCGAAAATGGTTGCCTTTGCGTCAACCGCATCCTTCAGCACATAGGCGCCGCGTGCGGTCGGATTCTCGAACGGCACGCTCGTCCGCACCGCGGCGAGGTTCTGGCGCGTCAGGATCAGCGCCGTCGGCCCGCCCGCGTTCGCCAGCGCCGCCTCCCACGCTTCCGCCGTCTCCATCGCGTCCGCCGGGCGGATCACGGTCAGGTTGGGAATGGCCCTCAGCGCCGCCAGATGCTCCACCGGCTGGTGCGTCGGCCCGTCCTCGCCCAGCCCGATGGAATCGTGGGTCAGCACATGGATCGCCGGCACGCCCATCAGCGCCGCCAGACGGATCGCCGGGCGCGCATAGTCCGAGAAGATCAGGAACCCGCCGCTATAGGGGATCAGCCCGCCATGCAGCGCGAGGCCGTTCATCGCCGCCGACATGCCGAACTCACGGATGCCCCAATGGACATACGTGCCGTCATAGCTCCCGGGCAGGAACGTCTTCTGCCCCTTGGTCTTGGTGTTGTTCGATCCGGTCAGGTCGGCCGAGCCGCCGATCGTCTCGGGCACGGCGGCGTTGATGACCTCCAGCGCCATCTCGCTCGCCTTGCGCGTCGCGACCTTCGGCTTGTCGGCGGCCAGCTTCTCCTTGTAGGCGGCCATCATCGCGCTGACGCCCTTGGGCAGCTGCCGCGCGATCCGCCGCTCGAACTCGGCGCGCTTGTCGCTCGCCTTCAGCCGGTCTTGCCAGGCCGCGCGCAGCGGCGCGCCATGGGCCGCAACCGCGCGCCACGATGCGTAGATCTCTTCCGGCACTTCGAAGGCGGGATAGGGCCAGCCCAGCGCCTCGCGCGCCGCGGCGATTTCGGCCGCGCCCAGCGGCGATCCGTGCACGGAATGTCCGCCCGCCTTGGTCGGCGCGCCCTTGCCGATCACCGACTTGGCGGCGATCAGCACCGGCTTATCCCTGGTGATCGCCGCATCCAGCGCTGCGGTGATCGAGGCGAAGTCATGCGCGTCGCACGACAGCACGTCCCAGTTCGCGGCTTCGAACCGCTTCTTGATATCGCCCGTCTCCGACAGCGTCGCGTCGCCGTCGATGGTGATGTTGTTGTCGTCCCAGATCACCACCAGCTTCTTCAGCTTCATGTGGCCGGCGATCGAGATCGCCTCATGGGAAATGCCTTCCATCAGACAGCCGTCGCCCGCGATCACCCAGGTCCGGTGATCCACCAGCTCGTCGCCGAAGGCCGCATTCATCATGCGCTCGCCCATCGCCATGCCCACAGCCGTGGCAAGGCCCTGTCCCAGCGGACCCGTGGTCGTCTCGATGCCGGGGGCGTGGCCGTATTCGGGATGTCCGGCGGTGATCGAGCCGAGCTGCCGGAAGTTCCGGATCTCCTCGATCGTCATCTTCGGATAGCCGGTCAGGTGCAGCAGCGAATAAAGCAGCATCGACCCGTGCCCCGCCGACAGCACGAAGCGGTCGCGGTCGGCCCAGTCCGGGGCCTTGGGGTCGTATTTGACGTAGTTGGAAAACAGCACGGCGGCCACGTCGGCCATGCCCATCGGCATACCGGGATGGCCGGAATTGGCGGCCTGCACCGCATCCATCGACAGGAAGCGGATGGCGTTCGCCATCAGGCGCAGGGTCTCGGGGCTGGGCTGGCTGGACATGGGCGGGGCGGGGTTCCGTTGGCGGCGCGATGCGATTAGACGTTGCGGGCACGAGTCGCAAGGATTTGGCGTTCGCCCTGTCCCTGTCTAAACTACGGCTTTCCGCTTCAATGAGGACGCCTCATGGCTTCGCTAGATGCCGCCCTGAACCGTCTCGCCATCGCCATCGACGCCCTTGAGGCGCGCCTGCCGGGGGCTCTGGCCTCGGGCAAGGCCCCCAAAGAGGTGCTCGACGAGGTGGCGAAGCTCAAGGCCGACCGGGCCGGAATGCAGGAAGAAATCGACCGTCTGCGCGCTGAAGTCCGCGCGCTCGACGATCTCCATGACGATATTTCAGCCAAGCTCGACAACGCGATCCGCGAAGTTCAGCTGGTCATCGCGGACTAGGCCCATGCCCCAGGTCGTCGTCACCATCAACACGCGTTCCTATGCCGTCGCCTGCGGCGATGGCGAGGAGGAACACCTCATGCGCCTCGCCGCCGTGGTGGACGAGCGCGTCACCAGCCTCGCCCGCGAAGTCGGGCAGGTGGGCGACGCCCGCCTCCTGCTCATGGCCTCGCTCCTCATGGCCGACGACATGGAACAGGCCGAAACCCGGGCCCAGGAGGCCGAGGCCGAGGTCATGGGCGCCCGTCAGGCCCGCGCCGATCTCCAGGACAAGGCCGCCGAGGGCGAAGCCAACGCCGCCGCCTTCGTCGAACGGCTCGCCCAGCGGGTGGAAGCCATCGCCCAGCGCCTCGCCCCCGCGTGAGCGCGTCGCCCCGCCGGGTTCTCGCCGCCAGCCTCGTCGGCACGGCGGTGGAGTTCTACGACTTCTACATTTACGCGACCGCCGCGACGCTGGTCTTCGGCCCGCTCTTCTTCAAGGATCTCTCTACCGAAGGGCAGGTGCTCGCCTCCTGGGCGACCTTCGCCATCGCCTTCTTCGCGCGCCCTGTCGGCGCCGCCTTCTTCGGTCATTTTGGCGACCGCATCGGCCGCAAGTCCACGCTGGTCGCCTCGCTGCTGCTGATGGGCGGCTCCACGGTCGCCATCGCCTTCCTCCCCACCTACGCCATGGCCGGATGGATCGCGCCCGTCCTCCTCTGCCTGCTCCGCTTCGGACAGGGCTTCGGCCTGGGCGGCGAGTGGGGCGGGGCGGCTTTGCTGGCGGTTGAAAACGCGCCGCCCGGCTGGCGCGCCCGTTACGGCATGTTCCCCCAGCTCGGCGCCCCCGTCGGCTTCATCGCCGCCAACGGCTTCTTCCTCATCCTCGGCGCGGTGCTGACCGAGGACCAGTTCCTGTCATGGGGCTGGCGCATCCCGTTCCTCGCCAGCATCGTGCTGGTCGCTGTGGGCTTGTGGGTCCGCCTCAAGCTCACCGAAACGCCCGCCTTCAGGGAAAGCCTTGAGGCCGCCCCGCCGCCGCGCGTCCCCTTGGGCGAACTCCTCCGCCACCACTGGCTCGCCACCATCGGCGGCACCTTCGCGGTCGTCGCCTGTTTTGCGATCTTCTACCTCTCCACCGCCTACGCCCTGAACTACGGCACCGCGACGCTCAAGATCGACCGCGAGACCTTCCTCGGCCTCCAGCTCGGGGCCATCGTCTTCATGGCGCTCGGCATCGTCGCCGCCGGATATTGGTCCGACGCCACCAGCCCGCGCCGCGTCCTGATGGCCGGCTGCGTCCTCACCGTCGCCGGCTCCTTCCTTCTCGCCCCGATGATGGACAGCGGCAGCCTCGTCCTCATCTGGGCCTTCCTCTCCATCGCGCTGGTGCTCATGGGTCTCGTCTACGGCCCGCTCGGCGCCTTCCTGCCCGGTCTCTTTCCGGCCCGCGTGCGCTACACGGGCGCCTCGATGGCCTTCAACATCGGCGGCATCATCGGCGGCGGGCTCACCCCCATCATCGCCGCCGAACTCGCGAAGGAAGGCGGCCTCCCTTATGTCGGCTACTACCTCGCCGCCGCCGCCCTCATCAGCCTCATCGCCCTCTGGCCGCTCAAGGCCCGTAGCGCCTAGGATGGCCGCATGGCCTTCCTCATCCTCAAGGCGCTCCTCTCGGGCGTCATCGTCGCCCTCGTGTCTGAGGTCGCCAAGCGCAACCCCGGGATAGGCGGTCTCATCGCCTCGCTGCCGCTCATCTCCGTGCTCGGCATGATCTGGCTATGGAACGACACGCGCGACACCGAACGCCTCGCCGCCCATGCCGAGGGCACGTTCTGGTTCGTGCTTCCCTCGCTGCCGATGTTCCTGCTGATGCCGCTGATGCTGCGAAACGGCGCCGGCTTCTGGACCGCCCTCATCGCCGGCTGCCTCCTCACCATGGCGCTCTACGCGCTGATGATCTGGCTCGGTCCGCGTTTCGGCCTGAAACTCTAGCGATAGCGCAAACGCCCATCCGCCCCTATATTGGCTCCGGGCGGGACCACTGGCCCGTGCGTTAGAAGACCGATACCCCAGGGGCCTTAATGGTTCTCTCGGGAGCTGTCCCTGTCCCGGGCCGTGGCCTGGGGCAACACGGCGCCCACCTGCACACGCAGGCCCATGAGGATCACCCTTCGACGGCGTCGGCTGGTCCCCGTCCACCTTATTCCTGCAGGCGGCCCCACATCTGAGCGCGACCGACATCGACCCCAAACCCGCCCTGCGCAAGCGGGGCCTTGCCGCCGCGAAATCGGCGGCTGCGGCGCTCGGCGACTATGCGGCGTCGCGCGTCGCCCGCGCCTTCATCGACCGCATCGATCTGCCGCCCCATGCCGTCATCGCCGGCTATGCCCCGCTGAAAGGCGAGGTCGACTCCGGGCCGCTGCTGCGCGAGCTGGCCGCCATGGGCCATCACATCGCCCTGCCGGTCGCCGAGGCGGGCAAGCCGCTTCGCTTCCACCGCTGGCGTCCGGGCGAACCTTTGATCCCCGGCGCGTTCGGCGCACGCGAGCCCCACGGCGGCGGCCCCGGTCTTAGCCCGCAGGTCCTCATCGTCCCGCTGGTCGCCTTCGACGCCGGGGGCTGGCGGCTCGGGCGGGGCGGCGGATTTTACGACCGCACCATCGCCGAACTCCGCGCTGCGGGCCCGGTCCTCACCGCCGGCATCGCCTTTTCCGCCCAGCGCGTGCCCCAGGTGCCGCGCGAGGCCCACGACCAGCGCCTCGACTGGATCGTGACCGAAGAGGGCGCGTTCCGCGCCGCGCCGTGATAGAACCGCATCCATGAAGCTCCTTTTCCTCGGCGACATCGTCGGCAAGTCGGGACGCGACGCCGTCGTCCGCGAACTCCCCATCCTCCGCCGCACCCTCGGCATCGATTTCGCAGTGGTGAACGCCGAAAACGCCGCCCACGGCTTCGGCCTCACGCCCGCCATCGCGAGCGAGGTGTTCGACTCCGGGGCCGATGTCATCACCACCGGCAACCATGTGTGGGACCAGCGCGAGCTGCTGTCCTATATCGACCGCGAACCCCGCATCCTGCGCCCCCTCAATTTCCCGCCCGGCACGCCGGGGCGCGGGGCAGGGCTCTTCAACACCGCCGACGGCCGCAACGTGCTCGTCGTCCACGCCATGGGCCGCGTCTTCATGGACCCGCTCGACTGCCCCTTCCGCGGCGTCGAGAAGGAACTCGACGCCTGCCCGCTCGGGCACATGGCCGATGCCGTCCTGGTCGATTTCCACGCCGAGGCGACATCGGAGAAAATGGCCATGGGCCACTGGTGCGACGGCCGCGCCTCCCTCGTCGTCGGCACCCACAGCCACGTTCCCACCGGCGACGCCCAGGTGCTCCCCAAGGGCACCGCTTATCAAACCGACGCCGGCGCCTGCGCCGACTACAACTCGGTTATCGGCTTCGACCCCGCCATCCCGCTGCATAAATTCGTGCACAAGACGCCCATCGGCCGCATGGAGCCCGCTTCCGGCCCCGCCACGGTCTGCGGCGTCTACGTCGAAACCGACAACCGCACCGGCCTCGCCAAAGCCATCACCCCCATCCGCACCGGCGGCCGCCTCCTGCAAAGCCTCCCCGCGCTCGCCCACGAACCCGCCGAATAGCGTTCCCCGGCCCGCCTCACCCAATGCCGGACATAATTCCTATGTACGTTCCCGCCGTTCGCAGGTCAAGAGTGTATAGGAATTATTTCTGATCAACTGCCGCCCGCCAACCCGCCCGCCGTCAGGAGACTGCGACATGCCCTTCACCGGCCTCGGCCCCCAGACGCTCCCCTTCTTCAAGGCGCTCGGCTTCCACCAGACCAAGGCGTGGTTTGAGGAAAACCGCGCCATCTATGAGACACAAGTGAAGGCCCCGCTGGGCGATCTCGTCGAGGATCTCTCCGCCGAACTCCAGAGGCGAAAAATCCCCGTCCACGGCGACCGGAAGAAGGCGATCTTCCGCCTCCACCGCGACACCCGCTTCTCGAAAGACAAGTCGCCCTACAAGACGAATGCCGGCTTCGTCCTCAACCGCGACGGCACACGCGGCACCGGCGGCATGGTCTACTGCCACGTCGATCCGACAGGCTGCTTCGTTGCCGCCGGCTGGTACATGCCCGAGCCCGAAACGCTTGCCGCCATCCGCGCCGCCATCGCGAAAAAGCCCAAAGCCTTCTTCGACATGGAAGCGGCGCTGAGGGCGAAAAAGCTGAACCTGTCCGGCGAATTCACGCTCAAGCGCACGCCCAGGGGCTACGAGGCCATCGCCGACGACAAGCTGCTCACGGCCATCAAGCGCACCGCGCTCCTCACCAGCCGCCCCATCCCCGACGCCGACATCCACAAGCCCAGACTGGTGAAGCAGCTCGCCGACTTCACCGAGGCCGCGCTGCCGCTCCTCCAGTTCGGCTGGAAAGCGACGGCTTGAAAGGAAAGAGGCGGGCCCCTCAGGCCCGCCTCAGCGCCTCTCACCGCGTGCAGAGAAAGCCCATGTGGAACGGGCTGCAGTTCGGATAGGTCGTCGGCTTCTCGCGCCAGATTTTGTAGTCGCCATTATAGATGCGGTAGACGCAGGCCAGCACCTGGCGTCCGCCCAGCTGCATCAGCTCCACGCTCGAGGCCGACTGCACCTGCGGCGTCGCGGTCCATTCGGGCGTCAGGCCCGAGGTCGCTTCGACACGAATATTCTCCGGGCAGGTCACGGTCTCGGACGCTGCCTCGGCGGCGCCAGCAGACAACACAGACGCAACGGCAAACGCGATCAGGCGCATGGATCTCTCCTCAAAAGCCCATCCCCGCACGCACCATGACGGGCTGCGGTTGAACCCATGCTGAAGCGATGCGGTTAACGCGCACGTGCGTCCGGGTGCGGCAGCCTGCCGCAGACCGTGTGCTTTGTGTCGCGACCTTGAAATCTTGTGTCGCGACGACCTACTATCCCGGCGACCGTTTGGCGTGCGTGGTGCCGCCCCGGTGAGAGACCTCGCGCGATGCTCCGCATCCATGAACTGAAGCTGCCGCTCGAGCACGACGCGGCGGCGTTGAAACCGGCGCTTCTGAAGCGCCTCGGCATCTCGGAAGCCGACCTCGTCGATTTCACGATCCACAAGCGCGCCTGGGATGCCCGCAAGAAGGGCGCGATCCAGCTCATCTACACCATCGACGCCGAGGTGAAGGACGAGGCGGCGCTGCTCAAGCGTCACGCCAATGACGTCCATATCGGCCCCGCGCCCGACATGAGCTGGACGCCGCCCGCCAGGGCCACCGGCACGGAACGCCGCCCCATCGTCATCGGCATGGGGCCGTGCGGTCTTTTCGCCGGGCTGATCCTCGCCGAAATGGGGTTCCGCCCGATCATTCTGGAACGCGGTAAGGCGGTGCGCGAACGCACCGTCGACACCTTCGCCTTCTGGCGCAAGCGCCAGCTCAATCCCGAATCCAACGCCCAGTTTGGCGAAGGCGGTGCAGGGACGTTCTCCGACGGCAAGCTCTACAGCCAGATCAAGGACCCCCGTCATCTCGGCCGCAAGGTGCTCACCGAATTCGTCGCCGCCGGCGCGCCGGAGGAAATCCTCTACGTCGCCAAACCCCATATCGGCACCTTCCGCCTCGTCTCGATGGTCGAGCAGATGCGCGCGAAGATCGAGGCGCTGGGCGGCGAAGTCCGCTTCCAGAGCCACGTCACCGACATCGTGCTGGAAGGCAAAGCGCCGCGCCGGCGCATGGCGGGCGTCGTGCTGGCGAACGGCGAAACGCTTCCCTGCGACCGTCTCGTCATGGCGCTCGGCCATTCGGCCCGCGACACCTTCGAGATGCTGCACGCCCGCGGCGTCTACATGGAGGCCAAGCCCTTCTCCATCGGCGTCCGCATCGAACACCCGCAATCGGTGATCGATCGCGTCCGCTTCGGCCCCCAGGCCGGGCACCCGATCCTCGGCGCGGCCGATTACAAGATCAGCCACCACGCCCGGAACGGCCGCGGCGTCTATTCCTTCTGCATGTGCCCCGGCGGCACGGTCGTCGCGACGGCGTCGGAGCCGGGCCGTCTCGTCACCAACGGCATGAGCCAGTATTCCCGCCGCGAGCGGAACGCCAATTCCGGCCTCGTCGTCGGCATCACGCCCGACGACTATCCGGGCGAGGCGGGCGACCCGCTCGCGGGCATCGCCTTCCAGCGCCACTACGAGGAACTGGCCTACAAGGCCGGCGGCGAAACCTGGTCCGCCCCGGCTCAGCGCGTCGGCGATTTCCTCGAAGGCCGGGCCTCTACCTCGCTTGGCGACGTGATCCCGTCCTACCGCCCCGGCGTCACGCCCACCGACCTTTCGCTCTGCCTGCCGGATTTCGCCGTCGCCGCGATGCGCGAGGCGCTGCCGGTCTTCGCCCGCCAGATTCCGGGCTACGCGATGGCCGATGCGGTGATGACCGGCGTCGAAACCCGCACCTCCTCGCCTCTCCGCCTCACGCGCGGCGCGGATTTCCAGAGCCTCAACGTGCAAGGCCTTTACCCGGCAGGCGAGGGCGCGGGCTATGCCGGTGGTATCCTGTCGGCGGCGGTCGACGGGATTAAGGTCGCCGAAGCCGTGGCGCTCAGCCTTAACCCCGCCCGGAAGGCCGCATGAGGCTTGCCTCGCGCCCCTTTCGCCCCTTAAGACCGTCGCTTTCCGAGCACCAGTCAGGGTTTGCCGATGGCCGGCCATAGCCAGTTCAAGAACATCATGTTCCGCAAGGGCGGGCAGGACAAGAAGCGCTCCAAGCTCTTCTCCAAGCTCGCGCGCGAAATCACCGTGGCGGCCAAGTCCGGCCTGCCCGATCCCGCGCATAATCCCAAACTCCGCGCCGCCATCGCCGCCGCGCGGAAAGAGAACATGCCCAAGGACAATGTCGACCGGGCCATCAAGAAGGCGCTGGGCGGCGATGCCGACAACTACGAAGAGCTGCGCTACGAAGGCTACGGCCCCGGCGGCGTCGCCCTGATCGTCGAGTGCCTCACCGACAACCGCAACCGCTCGGCCTCCGACGTGCGCTCGCTGTTCTCCAAGCACGGCGGCAACATGGGCGCCGACGGCTCGGTCGCATTCCTCTTCAACCGCGTCGGCTCCATCACCTATCCCGCCGCCAAGGGCAGCGCCGACGCGATGCTGGAGCAGGCCATCGAAGCCGGCGCCGACGAGGTGATGTCCAGCGACGAGGCCCACGAATTCCTCTGCTCGGTCGACAGCTTCGGCGAAGTCCGCGATGCGCTGGAGAAAGCGCTCGGCACGTCCGAGGCCGCGCGCATCGTCTTCAAGCCGCTCGACACCAAGAACGTGGACGAGGAAACCGGCCGCAGCCTCATGAAGCTCATCGACGCGCTGGACGACCACGACGATGTGCAGCAGGTTTACGCGAACTACGAGATGAGCGACGCCGTGATGGAGAAGCTCGCGGCGGCGTAACGGGATAAGGGCATGGCGGATATCAGCGCTTCCGAGCGCGAGGCCTACGATACCGTCGCCTATCCCACGGCCATCGTCTCGCACATGACGCCCGACCGCATCCGTGCGGCCGGGCTTCTTCATGGATGGTCGGCGCCCGATCCGTCCGCCGCCTCGGTGCTGGAGATCGGCTGCGGCGACGGCCTCAACATCATCGGCATGGCCGCCGTCGCGCCACGGGCGCGCCATGTCGGTTTCGATCTGTCCGAACACGCGATCGCACGCGGCCGGGCGCTCGTCGCCGCCGCCGGGCTGACCAATGTTACGCTCGAGGTCGGCGACATCCTGGACTGGGCGCGTAAGGGCGAACGCTTCGACTACATCGTCTGCCACGGCGTCTATGCCTGGGTTCCCGAGCCCGTCCAGCGCGCATTGCTCGGACTGATCGGCGCGGCGCTCGCCCCGGGCGGCGTTGCGTATGTGTCCTATGACGCCCTTCCGGCGGCGGCGCCGAAAGTCGAAATCCAGCGCTTTCTCGTCCGCCGCACCGCTGGGATCGAGGGCGTCGAAGCGCGCGTCCGCGCCGCCGTCGGCATTCTGGCGACACTCTCCCGCCATCAGGTCGAAGGCTCGCGTCTCAAACCGCAGCTTGAGGTTCTCGCCAGGTCGCTGCCTTCGTTCGACGCCGCCTATTTTTTCCACGACTGGCTGGCCGATCACTATGCGCCGCCCTCCGCCGCCGCCTTCGCGGCCGCAGCCGGGGCCGAAGGGCTCAAGGTCGCGGGCGACGCCGGCCTGACCGACCTCTTCACCCACGATCTCGATGCCGAGGCGGCTCAGCTTCTCGGCGACGGCGACGACTGGGGCGCGCGCAGCGAGGCGCTCGATTTCCTGCGTGGCGCCCAGATGTTCCGCCGCACCTATCTGGTGCGCGCCGACGCGCCGCCGCCGCCCGCGACCGGGCTCAAGGACCTCTATTTCAGTTTCGACGGCGAACGCGACATGTCGCGGCATGACGAGACCGGCGAGGACAGGCCGCGCTACTCCGCCGATCTCGGCACATTTCTGATCCCCACCGCCCCCGCGCAGGCCGCCGTCATGCAGGCCTTGTGGGACGCGCGCCCCGGCGAGCTTTCCTATGCCCAGATCGTCACGCGGACCGGCGACGAAGCGGCGGCCGACGAGGTACTGCGCCGGGTGTGCACGCTCGGCCTGGTCGCCGCCCACGCGACCCCGCCGGCCTACACCCTGACGCCCGGCGAGCGCCCGATCGCGTCGCCGCTGGCCCGCGCGATGTTCGCCACGGGGTCCTACGCGATGACGCTGCGCCACGCGCGGCTGGTGCCGAAGGAGCCGCCGACCGCCGCCTTCCTTCAGCTCTGCGACGGCACACGCGACCGCGCCGCCCTCGCGCACGAAATGTCCGCCCGTCTCGGCGCGTCCATCACCCCCGGCCAGATCGGCGCGGCGCTCGCCGATATTTCCGGCCGGCGAGTCTTCCTCGCCTGACGCGCGGATCGGCGTTACGACATGGCCATGACCATTCATGCTGCGAAGCCGGGCGCGCGATGACGGAACCCGGCCTCGAATTCGCCTATGACGCCGTCGCCTATCCAACGCCCATCGTGCCGGAGCTCAACCCGGCGCGCATCCGCGCCGCCTGCGCCCTTCAGGGCTTCGCCGCGCCGGCGGCGGCGGGCGCATCGGTGCTCGAGATCGGCTGCGGCGATGGCTACAACCTTCTCGGCATCGCGGCGGCGTCGCCCGGCGCGCCGCATGTCGGTTTCGATCTGTCGGCCGCCGCCATTGCGCGGGGCCGCGCGGTGCTGCGCACCTCCGGCCTGTCCAATGTCGAACTTGCCCAAGGCGACATCACCGTTTGGCGGGGCGGCCGGACATTCGATTACATTCTCTGCCACGGCGTGCATTCGTGGGTGCCGCCCGTGGTGCAGGAGGCGCTGCTTGGCCTGATCGCCGCGCATCTCGCGCCGGGCGGCGTCGCCTATGTCTCGCACGACGTCCTGCCCGCCGCCGCGCCGAAGCAGGCGATCAAGGCGTTCCTGCGCCGGGCCATTCCCGCCGGCGCCGAGCCGCACGACGCCATCGCGGCGGCGCGCGCGCTTCTCGCCGATCTCGGCGCGCGCCAGCTGCCGCACTCGCGCCTCAGGCCGCAATTCGATGTCTTGCTGCGCGAGTTGCCCGCCTTTGAAGACGGCTATTTCTTTCACGACTGGCTGAGCGACGCCTATCATCCGGTCTCGATGACCGATCTCGGCGAAGCGGCGGCCCGCCACGGGCTTGTCGCCATCGCCGACGCCGGGCTCGCCGATCTCTTCGATGACGGCAACGGCGCGGCCGCCGATGCCCTCGCGGCCCGGCTCGGCGGCGGTCATGCGGCCCGCGCCTATGCGGCGGACATGCTGGACGGCACGCGCATGTTCCGCCGCACCGTCCTCGCCCGCGTCGACGCGCCGCCGCCGCCCGCGGCGGATCTCGGCGAACTCAGCTTCGTGCTCGCCGCCGCTCCGGAATCGCAGGCCGGCGGCACGGCCTATCGCGGCGCCGACAACGCCTTCTTCCGTCCCGCCACGGCCATGGCCTGGCAGGTCATGGCGCGCCTTGCCGGCCTCGCCCCGCGCGAGGTCGCCTATGCCGACCTTCTGGCGGAGACGGGCGACGCGTCCGCCTTGAACAAGGTGCTGGCCCAGATCTGCTCGGTCCCTGTGGCCAACGCCTATGCGTCGCCCGCGCCTTATGCCGGGCAGCCGGGCGAGCGGCCCCGCGCCAGCCCGCTGGTCAACGCAATGCTCGATGCGGTCGAGTTCGCGCCGACCTTGCGGCTGAACCGGCTCGTCTCGAAACAGGGCGCGACGCGCATGTTCCTCGCGCTCTGCGACGGCACGCGCACCCGCGCGGATCTCCGCCGCGATATGTCTGCCGGGCTCGGCCGCGACGTTCCGGCGTCCCAGATCGAGGCGGTGCTGGCCGACCTCGCGGGGCGTCAGGTTTTCCTCGGCTGAGCCTGCTACAAAGGCCCATGTTCACGATTCGGATCATCGGTCTCGATCCCGGTCTCCGCCGCACCGGCTGGGGCGTGGTGGAGACCGACGGCAACCGGCTGAAGCACATCGCGCACGGCACCGTCACCTCGCGCGGCGACGACGCTCTCGCCCTTCGCCTGCGCGCTCTGCACGAAGGTCTGACGGCGGTTCTGGCGGCCTACGCGCCGCAGGAGGCGGCCCTCGAGCACACCTTCGTCAACACGGACCCGGACGCCACGCTCAAGCTCGGCCAGGCGCGCGCGATCTCGTTGCTCGTGCCGGCGCAGGCCGGGCTGCCGGTCGCGGAATATGCGCCCAATCAGGTCAAGAAATCCGTCGTCGGCGCG
>JAKOQZ010000213.1 GCA_029778105.1 Pseudomonadota bacterium
CACCGGGCCGGCCACTTCGTCGGGGGTGCCGGGACGCCCGGCCGGCGTCGTCGCCAGGGTGGCGTGCAGGTTCTCGATGCTGCCGAAACCGATGGCCGCCATCGGCGTCTCGATCGGCCCCGGGCTGACCGCATTGACGCGGATGCCTTCCGGCCAGCCTTCGAGCGCAGCCGTGCGGGTGAGGCCCAACACGGCGCACTTGCTGGCGGTGTAGTGCGCGAGCTTGGGAAAGGTGGCCTGGGCGACCACCGATCCGGTGTTCACGATGGCCCCGCCTCCGTTCCGGCGCATGGCCGCCATCTCGTATTTGAGGGCATGGAAGACGCCGAGAACGTTGGTGCGCATCACCGCTTCGAACGCCTCGCCGGCAATCTCGGTGATCGCCGCCGCCTCGCCGAGCACGCCAGCGTTGTTGAACGCGCCGTCCAGCCGGCCGAAGCGCGCCACCGTGAGGGCGACGGCTTGCGCCACGTCCGCCTCGACCGTCACGTCGGCGCGAATGGCCAGCGCCTCGCCGCCCTGGTCGCGGATCTGTTGCGCAAGCGCCTCGACGGCATCCAGGCGGCGCGCCGCCAGCGTCACTCGGGCGCCGGCCCGGCCAAGCGCCAGCGCCGTCGCCGCGCCGATGCCGGAAGAGGCGCCTAGCACCAGCACGACTTTGCCGGACAGATCGTTTGGAATCGCAGTCATGGGGTTTCCTTTCGTTGAACGCGTACAGTCAGCGACAGCGTAGGCCCCCGCACGGCGTGCAACAATACGCACAATGAGACATGACCTATTGAGTCGATTTCAACAATGGCTTTACCCGAACACGCCAGCCTCAACGATCTGCACGGCTTCGTCGCCGTGGCCAGAACGCGCAACTTCCGAAAGGCCGCCGCCGAACTGGGGGTCTCGCCCTCCGCGCTGAGCCACGCCTTGCGCGGCCTGGAAACACGCCTGGGCGTCCGTCTGTTGAACCGGACAACCCGCAGCGTCGCCCCCACCGAAGCCGGCGAACGATTGCTCGCCCGCCTGACGCCGGCCTTGGGCGAAATCGCCGACGCGCTCGACGCGGTCAACGACTTCCGCGAATCGCCGGCCGGCACGCTGCGCATCAACGCTCCTCGCGCGGCCTGCGACTGGATACTGGCGCCCTTGATCGGGCGCTTTCTCACGGCCCATCCCGGCATGCGTCTGGAACTGGTCGACGACGACAATCTCGTTGACATCGTCGCCAAGGGCTTCGATGCCGGGGTGCGTTTCGGCGAAAGCCTGCAGCAGGACATGGTTGCCGTGCCGCTCGGGCCGGCGCAGCGCTTCGTCGTCGTGGCCTCGCCCGCCTACCTGAGCGAGCATGGCCGTCCGAGCAGTCCGCACGACCTGGTTGGGCATCGCTGCATCCGGCTGCGCTTTCCCAGCGGAGTCTTCTATCGCTGGGAATTCTCGCGCGACGACAGTCGCATCGATGTCGAGGTCGATGGCCCGCTCGCGCTGGGAGACATGCGCCTGATGATTCGGGCGGCCGAAGAAGGGCTGGGCCTTGCCTTCGTCTATCGGCAGTACGCCCAGGACGCCTTGGCCGCCGGCCGGCTCGTCAGCGTGCTCGACGACTGGCGGCCGCCGGAAACGGGCTTCTTCCTCTACTACCCCAGCCATCGGCTCGTGCCATCGGGTCTCCGGGCTTTCATCGATCTGGTCCGCGAGGTCCATCCCAGCAACAGCCCCTGATATCCGCGCGGAGCGGAACCCCGCGAGCGTGAGCCCCGCCGCGCTTCGCGCATCGGCGCCCGGTCGATTCTTGGTGCCGATGTGTCACGCGCGAATCGGCCATCGGGTGCCGACCCACACCGCGCTCTGCAGCGGCGGCGCGTCCATGCGGCGGCGGGGCCGAAAGCCACGGAGCAGGCGCCGAGCGCCCCGATCGCGGCCCGAGCCATGCAATAAGCCACGGTTTCATAAGCCATTTGCGTTGACGACGAGCCGCGACACGTCGATACTCCCGTCCGCGCCATTTCATCGGCGCTTCTCTCATACAGAGAAAAAGGCAAACGGAGAGAGATCTCCGGACGCAAAGCTACAGACCCTAACCGGTTTCGGAAGGGTGGCTGGGTTGCCTCGGTTCAAGCACTTCCGTGCGCATCCGCCTCCCCTGATTTCGAGTCGTACCGGCCGCCTGCGCGGCACGTGTCCGGGCCTTTGAGCGTTCATCGCTCCCGCCCACACACCGCTGCGCAACAACGCTTTACTCCGAAAGACATGTCCTGTCGTTCGTGAGCCGGGCGTGGCAGTCAGCCCGCCTCTCAGACAGGAGTGTGAAATCATGAAGTTCAGATCAGCCGTCTCCACCTCGACCTGCCGTCCCGAGTGGATTCTGGCCGCCTGCGCGGCCGCCTTGCTCAGCGCCTGCGGCGGCAGTGGCGGCGACGACGCCAGCGGCAGCCAGAAAACCGCCACCGGCCTTTCCGCCGAAATCGCCAGCGGCACCACGATCCTGCAGACGGAAGTGGCCAATCTGCCCGACGCCGCCGCAGCCCTCGTCGCCCAGCCCCTGTTCCATGCCGCCCCCGCCTTGCTGGCCGCGCCGGACGATGCCGATGCCGACCGCAACGGCGCATCCGCCCACCGGATGCCCCATCGCGAGCCCTTGTCCGCCGACCTCGCCAGCCTGCCCACCCGCGGCCTGACGATTCAGGATATCCAGGCCCATCGCCGGGCCCGCGCCGCCAGCGCGACCGGCTCCAACGGCGAAGGCGCCATCGTGCCGATGGCCAGCGGCAGCGTGATCGCCACCTACACGCCGGCCCAGATCCGCGCCGCCTACGGCCTGCCCGCGCTGCCTGCAGCCGGCACAAGCCTCACCGCGGCGCAGGCCGCGCAGTTGGGCGCCGGCCAGACGATCTACATCGTCGACGCCCG
>JAKOQZ010000214.1 GCA_029778105.1 Pseudomonadota bacterium
CGCCGGCGCCTTCACGTGAATGCCGAAACCCCGGTGATGCCGTTCCTCCCCTATGGCCGGCAGGTCATCGAGGAGGACGACATCGCGGCGGTCCGCGAGGCGCTGATGGCGCCCCTGCTCACCACCGGCCCGCTGGTGGAACGGTTCGAAAAGGCGCTTGCGGCCACGACCGCGGCCAGGGAAGCCGTCGTCGTCTCCAATGGCACGGCCGCGCTGCATCTTGCCGCCCGCGCCATTCATCTCGACCGCGCGCAGACGGCCATCGTGCCTTCCGTCACCTTCGTCGCCACCGCCAATGCCGTGCGCTATTGCGGGGCGGAGGTCGTCTTCGCCGATGTCGACCCCGCGACCGGGCTGATGACCGCCGAAACCCTGCTCGAGGCGCTTCGCCGCGCGCCGTCGAACACCGCCCGCGCCGTCTTCCCCGTGCATCTTGCCGGCCAGACCTGCGCCATGGGCGCCATCGCCGGCCTCGCCCGCGAGTGGGGCCTGTGGATCGTCGAGGACGCCTGCCACGCCATCGGCGGCGATCAGACGACAACGCACGGTCCGGTCCCGGTCGGGGCGTGCGCCGACAGCGACATGGCCTGCTTCTCGTTCCATCCGGTGAAGACCATCGCGATGGGCGAAGGCGGCGCCATCACCACCAATAATGCCGGCCTCGCCGCCGCCATGCGCCGCGACCGCAGCCACGGCCTCATCCGCGAGTCCGATCCGTCCGAACCCTGGGCCTATGAACTGCGCGAACCCGGCTTCAACTACCGCGCGCCCGATATTCTCTGCGCGCTCGGCCTGTCACAGCTGAAAAAGCTCGCACGCTTCGCCGCGCAGCGCCGCCGTCTCGTGGCGGCCTATCGCGAACGACTCGGGGCGATGCGCGCGATCCTCCAGCCTGTCGAGGATGCGGGCCATGGCGATCCCGCCTGGCACCTCTTCGTGGTGCGCATCGATTTCGAAAGAGCCGGCGTCTCGCGCGCCGATCTGATGCGCCGCCTTGCGGAAGCCGGCATCGGCAGCCAGGTCCATTACATTCCCGTCCACCGCCAGCCCTATTATGCGGCCCGCTATCCCGGCACCCATCTGCCGGGCGCGGATGCCTATTACGCGCGCTGCCTGTCGTTGCCGCTCTTCGCGTCGATGAGCGAAGACGATGTCGCGCGGGTGTGCGGCGCGCTGAAGGCCGCGCTCGGCTGAATGACGAAACGGCCGCCGGATCGCTCCGGCGGCCGTTGCTCCTTACCGGCGAGCGGCCGCTATCCCTGGAACAGCGAGAGGATGATCTGCGGCGCGGAGTTGGCGATCGAGACCGCCTGCGCGCCCAGCTGTTGCTTGATCTGCAGGGCCTGCAGTTTCGCGCTTTCCGTCGCCATGTCGGCGTCCACCAGATTGCCGACGCCGCCGACCAGCGAGTCCGACAATTTGCCCACGAAGACGATATGCGCATCGACCTTCTTGCCGATGGAGCCGATGCGGGCGAGCGCCGAGTTTGTGTTCTGCAGACTGGCGTTGATGAGGCCCAGAGCCGTCGACGACGACGCCATCGAGAGCAGGTTGGTGGTGCCCTGGATCGTGATGATCGA
>JAKOQZ010000029.1 GCA_029778105.1 Pseudomonadota bacterium
ATCAAGATCGAGATGCACTTTCTGCCCGACGTCTATGTCCAGTGCGACGTGTGCAAGGGCCAGCGCTATAACCGCGAAACGCTGGAGGTGAAGTTCAAGGACAAGTCCATCGCTGACGTGCTCGACATGACGGTGGAAGACGCGGCCCAGTTCTTCAAGGCGGTGCCGAGCGTCCGCGACAAGATGGAGACGCTCGAGCGCGTCGGTCTTGGCTACATCAAGGTCGGCCAGCAGGCGACGACGCTGTCCGGCGGCGAGGCCCAGCGCATCAAGCTCTCGAAAGAGCTCTCCCGCCGCGCCACCGGCCGCACGCTCTATATCCTGGACGAACCGACCACAGGCCTGCACTTCGAGGACGTGCGTAAGCTGCTCGAGGTGCTGCACGAGCTCGCGGATCAGGGCAACACGGTCATCGTGATCGAGCACAATCTTGAGGTCATCAAGACCGCAGACTGGATCGTCGACCTCGGCCCTGAAGGCGGCGATGGCGGCGGCGAAATCGTCGCGGCCGGCACACCGGAAGACGTCGCCGCCGAACCGCGCAGCTACACCGGCCAGTTCCTCAAGCCGCTGCTGAAGCGCAAGGGCGGCGGGGGCATCGCCGCCACGCTCGCCAAACCAACGAAGTCCAAACGCGCCGCCAAAGCCTGACGCGCCGCGGCGAGCCTCAAGGCCGGATCATCCCGGGCGATGCGAAAGAGATCAGCGTAAAAGGCACCTACGCCGCCTCTGCCTCGCGCTCTTCCGCCGGCAAGCGGATGAGATAGTCGAACGCCGACAGCGCGGCCTTTGAGCCCTCGCCCATGGCGATGACGATCTGCTTGTAGGGCGTCGTGGTGGCGTCGCCCGCCGCGAACACGCCCTTCACCGAGGTTTCGCCGCGCTGATCGACCTCGATCTCGCCGCGGGGGCTCAGCGACACCGCGCCCTTCAGCCACTCGGTGTTCGGCACAAGGCCGATCTGGACGAAGATGCCCTCCAGCTCCACCAGGTGCAGCTCGTGCGAATTCCGATCCTTGTAGGTCAGGCCCGTCACCTTCTGCCCGTCGCCGTGCACCTCGGTCGTTTGCGCCGAGACGATCACCTTCACGTTGGGCAGCGAGAACAGCTTCTTCTGCAGCACCGCATCGGCGCGCAGCTGGCTGTCGAACTCGATCAGCGTCACATGGGTCACGAGACCCGCGAGATCGATGGCCGCCTCGACGCCTGAATTGCCGCCGCCGATCACCGCGACGCGCTTGCCCTTGAACAGCGGGCCGTCGCAGTGCGGGCAATAGGCGACGCCCTTGTTGCGGTATTCGGCCTCGCCCGGAACGTTCATCTGCCGCCAGCGCGCGCCTGTCGCCAGGATCACCGTCTTGGATTTCAGAACGGCGCCATTGGCGAGCTCCACCTCGGTCAGCCCACCCGCGACCCGCGCCGGGGTCAGTTTGGCGGCCTGCTGCAGCGTCATCACGTCGACGCCGTAATCCTTCACATGGGCTTCCATCGCGGCGACCAGCTTCGGCCCCTCGGTGTGGCTGACCGAGATGAAATTTTCGATTCCCATCGTGTCCAGAACCTGCCCGCCGAAACGGCCGGCGGCGATGCCGGTCTTGATGCCTTTGCGCGCGGCATAGATCGCGGCCGCCGCGCCGGCCGGTCCGCCGCCGACGATCAGCACGTCGAACGGCTCTTTCGCGTTCAGCTTCGCGGCGTCGCGCTTGGCCGCGCCGCTGTCCAGTTTCGCGACGATCTCCTCAATGCCCATGCGCCCCTGCGCAAACGGCTGGCCGTTGAGATAGACCGAAGGCACCGCCATCACCTGACGCGCATCGACTTCCGCCTGGAACAGCGCGCCGTCGATCGCCGTATGGCGGATCTTCGGATTCAGAACGCTCATCAGGTTCAGCGCCTGCACCACGTCGGGGCAGTTCTGGCATGTCAGCGAGAAATAGGTCTCAAAGGCGAAGTCGCCGTCCAGCGCCTGCACCTGCTCGATCAGGTCCTGCGCCGTTTTCGAAGGATGCCCCCCAACCTGCAGCAGCGCGAGCACCAGAGAGTTGAATTCATGGCCCATCGGCAGGCCGGCGAAGCGCACTTCGACATCGCTGCCCGTGCGGCGGATCGCAAAGGAAGGCCGGCGCGCGTCGTCGTCGCGGCGGACATAGACGATCTTGTCGCTCAACGCCGCGATCTCTTCCAGAAGCTCAGCCATCTCACGCGACTTCGCGCCCTCATCCAGCGACGCGATCAGCTCGATCGGCTGCGTGATGCGCTCCAGATAGCCCTTCAGCTGCGATTTCAGATTGGCGTCCAACATGGCGATGTCCCTGACGGATGCGGATTTCCTGCACGCCCCGAACGCGCTCCGGGACGACGCGGTCCCGGAGCGGTTTCGAGGTTTGGTTGTCTTCAGGCTTAGATCTTGCCGACGAGGTCCAGCGAGGGAGCCAGCGTCTTCTCGCCCTCTTCCCACTTGGCGGGGCAGACTTCGCCCGGATGCGCGGCGACATACTGCGCGGCCTTCACCTTGCGCAGCAGCTCGGCGGCGTTACGGCCGATGCCCTCGGCGGTGATCTCCATGAACTGGATCACGCCCTGCGGGTCGACCAGGAACGTGCCGCGGTCGGCCAGACCCTGGCCTTCGCGCATCACGCCGAAATTGTTGGTCACGACGCCCGACGGGTCGCCGATCATCGTGTACTTGATCTTGCCGATGGCCGGCGAGGTGTCGTGCCAGGCCTTGTGCGAGAAATGCGTGTCGGTCGAGACCGAATAGATCTCAACGCCCAGCTCGCGGAACGCGACATAGTTGTCGGCCAGGTCTTCCAGCTCCGTCGGGCACACAAAGGTGAAGTCGGCGGGGTAGAAGAACACGACCGCCCATTTGCCCTTCAGGTCAGCGTCCGTGACGGTGACGAACTTGCCGTCCTTGAACGCCTGCGCCGAGAACGGCTTGATGGTCGAATTGATGAGAGACATCCGAATCCTCGAAAGTGAGTGGGTGTTCCTCCAGATAGGGCCTTGCTGCCGTGCAGCAAAACTGATTTTTCCGCGATTTCTGATCGATTTCATCAATAGATGAATTTGGAACCCGGCGCGGCCTTCCGCCGCGCGACAGCCTCTTCCGCCCATGCCGGGTTCGGTCCATCGTCGCCTGACAAAAACTCAGGGGGGACTGCGCCTTGGCCTTCACCGAATACCCGAATTACGACGCCACCGGCCTCGCCAGGCTCATCCGCGACAAAAAGATATCCGCCGCCGAAGCGCTCGAAGCGGCCATTGCGCTGGCCGAAAAACACAACCCCGCGCTCAACGCAATCATCCTGCCGCTTTACGATCAGGCCCGCGCCCGCGCGAAGACGAAGCTCAAGGGTCCGTTTGCCGGCGTGCCGTTCCTGATGAAGGACATTCTGGGCGCCATGGCCGGCGTTCCGACCCGTCAGGGGTCGGCCTATATGCCGGCCTTCCCGGCGATGGCAGACTCGACCCTGACCGCCCGCTTTCACGCCGCCGGGCTCGTGACGTTCGGCAAGACCAACGTGCCGGAATACGGTCTGCTGCCGGTCACCGAGCCGACGCTGTATGGGCCAGCCCGCAATCCCTGGAACACCGGCCACACGCCCGGCGGCTCCAGCGGCGGATCGGCGGCGGCGGTCGCGGCCGGCATTGTGCCCATCGCGCATGCGAACGATGGCGGCGGCTCGATCCGCATTCCGGCGTCGAGCTGCGGCCTGGTCGGGCTCAAGCCCACGCGCGCCCGCAACCCGCTCGGCCCGGCGCTCGGCGATGTCATGAGCGGCCTCATCGCCGAAGGCATCGTCAGCCGCAGCGTGCGCGACACCGCCGCCATTCTCGACACCACCCATGGCGGCGAGCCGGGCGATCCCTACCCCGCCCCGCCTGTAGCCTACGCCTATGCCGACGAGATCAAGCGCAAGCCCAAAAAGCTGCGCATCGGCTACGCCACGACCAATCTCGCGGGCCACAAGGTCCATGCCGACTGCATCGCCGCCGTGCGCAAGGCGGCGCAGATGTGCGAGGACCTCGGCCACACGGTCGAGGAATCCTCGCCCCCGATCGACATCGCCGTCCTGTCCGAGGCCTTCATGGCGATCTGGGCGGCCGGTCTGGTCCAGGTGATCGACACGATCGCCATGCTGACCAACACCAGGCCCGGACCCAAAACCGTTCAGGGCCTCACCCTCGGCCTCTACGAGACGGGAAGAAAGATCAACGCCGGCACCTATCTCAACGCCGTCACCATGCTCCAGGGTGCGGGGCGCGCCGTCGCCGCCTGGCACAAGACTTACGACGTGTGGCTCACCCCGACCCTCGGCGCGCCGCCGCTCAAGATCGGCGCCGTCGATACCTCCGAGCGCGACCCGCAAAAGGCGTTCGAGCCGATCATCGACTACGTGCCCTTCACCGCCATCCAGAACGCGACCGGCCAGCCGGCGATCAACCTGCCGCTCCACTGGAACAAGGCCGGCCTGCCGGTCGGCGTTCAGTTCGTCGGCCGTTTCGGCGACGAGGCGACGCTGCTGCGCATCGCGGCGCAGCTGGAAAAGGCCCACCCCTGGAAAGACAAGCGGCCGCCGGTCTACGGCTGAAGGAGAGCGCAATGGCGATGCGATACGACGAGTATGCCAGCCTCGATGCCGTCGCGATGGCGGCGCTTGTGCGCAAGGGCGACGTGACGCCGGCCGAACTTCTGGAGTGCGCCATCGCGCGCGCCGAAGCGGTCAACGGCCGCCTCAACGCGATCGTCTACAAGGGCTATGACGATGCCCGGCAGGCCGCCGCGAAGGTCGATCGCAACGCCCCGTTCGCGGGCGTGCCGTTCCTCATCAAGGATCTCTATTGCGACGTGGCGGGCTGGCCCATGTCCAACGGCTCGCGCTTCTTCCGCGACTATGTCTCGCGCGAAGACAGCGAGTGGGTCCGCCGCTGCCGCAAGGCCGGGCTCGTGATCATGGGCAAGTCCAACACGCCCGAATACGGCATCACCGGCACCACTGAAGGCGCGTTTCTCGGACCGTGCCGCAGCCCCTTCGGCGAGAACCGCATCGCCGGCGGCTCCTCCGGCGGCTCGGCTTCGGCGGTCGCGGCCGGGATCGTGCCGATGGGGCACGCGACCGACGGGCTCGGCTCCATCCGCATTCCCGCCGCCTGCAACGGTCTCGTCGGCCTCAAGGTGACGCGCGGCCGCAACCCGATGGATTGGAACTCGCCGGTCACCGAATTGTCTGTCGGCCATGTCGTATCGGTCAGCGTCCGCGATACCGCAGCCATGCTCGACGCGGTTTCGGGGCCTGTGCCGCATGCGCCCTTCGCCTATCCCGCTGCGCCCGCGTCGTTTCTGGCGGAGGCTCTCGGCCGCCCGCGCACGCTCACCATCGCCTACTCGGCCGAAAACCCGTCGAACACGCCGCTCCACCCCGATGTCGCCGCCGGTTTCGCCGCGACGATCGCGAAACTGGAAGAGCTCGGCCACAAGGTGATCGAACGTCCGATCCAGACCGACTGGCGCAAGCTCTACCGCGCTCAGGGCGCGCACTCCGCCGGGCATTTCGGCGCCGGCGTCATCCAGTCCATCGCAGAGGTCGGCCGCGAGCCCGAACCCGGCGATTTCGAGCCGCTCACCATGACCTACTGGGAAGGCTCCAGGCGCTTCCCCGCCGACAAGGCTGCCTTCGGTACGCTCACCATGCGGGCGATGTGCCGCGACATCATCGCCCAGTTCGATCAGTTCGACGTCTTCCTGTCGCCGACCATGATCACGCCCCCGCCCGAGATCGGCCTGATCGATACGGTCAATCTCGACTCCAAGGAGCTCAACCGCCGCCAAGCGAAAGTGTTCGGCTACACCCCGCCCTGGAACATGACCGGCCAGCCTTCCATCTCCCTGCCGCTCGCCTGGAGCGAGGACGGGTTGCCGATCGGCATGATGTTCACCGGCCGTTATGCCGACGAGGCGACGCTGCTCAATCTCGCCATTCAGCTCGAACAGGCGATGCCCTGGGCATCGCGGAGGCCGGTCCACTGATGTCCGAACATCGCGCGACAATTTCCTGGAAACGCACCAGCGCCGACTTCACCTACGACACCTATAACCGCGACCATGTCTGGCATGTCGATGGCGGCATCGACGTGCCGGCCTCCAGCGCGCCGGAGTATCGCGGCACGATGGACAGGGTCGACCCCGAGCGCGCGCTCGTCGCGGCGCTGTCGAGCTGCCACATGCTCACCTTTCTCGCGCTTTGCGCCCGCAAGCGGATCGTCGTCGATGCCTATGAGGATGCAGCGTCGGGCGTCATGACCAAAAACGCCAGAGGCAAGCTC
>JAKOQZ010000215.1 GCA_029778105.1 Pseudomonadota bacterium
CCGGCACGCTTCAACGCGCGATGCTGCGCGACAAGGCGGCGGCATGGCGGGTGCGTCTCGGCGCGGCGGCGCTCTGACGGCTTGGCAATGTCGCGCGGGCAGGCGAGGCTTCCCGCAAAAGGGAGAGACGCCATGAGCCAGTCGAGTGACCTGACCGTCAGCCGCGCCGATCTGTCGGCCTCGCGCATCGAAACGATCGACAATCCGCCGCTGGCCGAAGGCGAAGCCCGCCTGAAGGTCAACGCCTTTTCGGTGACGGCCAACAACCTCACCTACGCCGTTTTCGGCGACATGATGCAGTACTGGAATTTCTTCCCCGCACCCGAAGGCCAGGGGCGCGTTCCGGTCTGGGGTTTTGCGACGGTTGTTGAAAGCCGCGCGCCGGGTCTTGGCGAAGGCCGCAAGGTCTACGGCTATCTGCCGATGTCGACATCGTTCACGGTTCAGCCGAGCGCCGTGAAGGCCGGCGGCTTCAACGATATGGCGGCGCATCGCCAGCCCATGTCGCCCTTCTACAACCAGTATGTGTTCACCGATTCAGACCCGCTCTACGCGCCCGATACCGAAGCGCTGCAGATGCTGTTCCGTCCGCTCTTCACGACGGCTTTCCTGATCGACGACTTCCTGGACGATAATGGGCAGTTCGGCGCCAGCCAGGTGATCTTCTCCAGCGCCTCGGCCAAGACCGCCTGGGCGGCAGCCAAGCAGATTGCGGCGCGTGGCGTGCCGGTCATCGGCCTCACCTCGAAGCGCAATATCGACTTCGTGAAAGGCCTTGGCTGCTACGCGAAGGTCATCGCCTATGACGACATCGAGACGCTGGACGCCGGGACCCCCAGCGTCTTTGTCGACATCGCGGGCGATGCCGCCGTGCGCGCGCGTGTCCACGGACATTTTAACGATGCGCTGAAATACTCCTGCTCCGTCGGCGCGACGCACTGGCAGGAAGGCGCCGCCGCGCCGCAGAAACTTGCAGGGCCCGAGCCGCAGTTCTTTTTCGCGCCGGGCCAGATCGCCAAGCGCATCGGCGAATGGGGCGCGGCGACATTCGGCCAGAAGGTCGCGGCGGCCTGGGCGGGTTTCCTGCCCGTCGCGGCCGGCGCGACGAAGATCGTGGAGCGCGACGGGCTGCAGGAGGCGGCGAGAATCTTCCAGTCCTTCGTCGCCGGCAACGCCAGCGCCGACGAGGGCTATATCGTCCGCCTCTAGAGCCAGCGCGGCACGCGCGCGCGATAGGCGCGATAGGCCTCGCCCTCGATGCGCTCCAGATGCGCTTCCTCGAAGCGGACCTGCAGCTGTATCAGCGCCTCGCCGAGCAGCAGCACGGCGAGCGACAGCGCGTTCGGCGCGACCAGGAACACGCCCACCAGCATCGCGCGCATGCCCAGGAAAATCGGATTGCGGCTGACGGCGAACAGGCCGGCGGCCTTCAGTTCGGTCTTCGCCGGATCGACCCCGATGCGCCACGACCGGCCCATCTGGACCTGCGCGATGGCGATCCACGCCAGCGCCGCGACAAGGATCGCCCACCCGGCATAAAGACGCACCCCGGCGAAGGGCAGGGCGATGGGGCCGATGACATCGTAGGGCGCCGGCGCAAACGCCGCCAGCGCGCTCATCGCGGCCAGCAGCACCAGCGCGCCCTTGAACCAGCGCCCGACCACCGCCTCGCCGCTGTCGCCCTGCGGCAGGACCAGCGCGTTGATGCCGCTCGATAGGCGCAGCCGCAGCGTCGGCCAAACGAAGACGGCCGCGAAGGTCGCAACGATATAGATGAAGAGGGTGATCGGCGCGGCGAGCAGGGTGATCATGGCGTCTCAGTGGCGGTGCGTCGGGTGGTGATGGCCATGGCCATGGTCGTGGTCGTGATGATCGTGGTCATGATCGTCATGGCTATGCGCGCCGTGGCGATGCAGGCCGCAATCGGCGCAGTCCTCACCGGCTTCCACCTGCAGGGTCGCGTGGCCGATGCCGAAAGTCGCCTTCAGCGCGGCCGCAGTCTCACGCAGGAACGCGTCGTCCAGCGACGCGCCCGGGCGCACCAGATGCGCCGTCAGCGCCGTTTCTGTCGTCGACAGCGACCAGATATGAAGATCGTGCACGCCGCTGACGCCGGGGCGTTGCTTCAGCCAGTCCGAAATCTCGCTTTGGCTCATGCCGCTCGGTACGCCGTCGAGCGCCATTTGCGTCGACTCGGTGAGCAGCCCCCACGTGCTCCAGGCGATGACGATCGCGATGAGCACTGAAATCGCAGGATCGATCCAGAGCCAGCCCGTCGCCATCACGGCGAAGGCCGCGACCACCACGCCCAGCGAGACGCCTGCGTCGGCCGCCATGTGCAGATAAGCGCCCCGCACATTGAGATCACCCTTCGCGCCGGCCATGAACAGCCACGCCGTGAAACCGTTGACGAGGATGCCCGCGCCCGCGACGGCGGCGACCGTCCATTCCGCGATAGGCTGCGGGTCGCCGAAGCGGTGCACCGCTTCCCAAAGAATCGCTCCGACGGCGAGCATTAGGAGCAGCGCGTTGGCGAGGGATGCCAGGATCGTCGAGCGCCCCAGGCCGTAGGTGCGCTTTGCGCTGGGCGCCCGCCTGGCCATGGCCGACGCGCCCCAGGCCAGGAGCAGGCCGGCCACATCCGACAGATTGTGGCCGGCGTCGGCGAGGAGCGCGAGCGAGTTGGTCAGCCAGCCGGCGATCGCCTCCAACGCGACGAAGCCGGTGTTGAGGACGACGCCGATCGCAAAGGCCCGCCCGAAATCCTTCGGCGCATGGCTGTGCCCTGCGTGGCTGTGGCCGGATGCGTGATCATGCGCTGACATGCGCGAGATATGATCGCGCGCGCGGAACCCCGCAACTGTAATGAGATTACGGTTACAGTGTTACGCGACGTGCGCAGGAATTCGGTGTCCGTTCTGACTTCCCCGGCGCTCATGTCTGCCCGCACCTCTCGGGGCGGACGCTTGAAGCTTGTCGTGATCCAAGTCGCCGCGGCCGCTTGCGGCAGGCGTCAGGCGATCCGCGCGTTCGCCCATTCCGTCGCGCCGGCGATGGCGACGCGCGCCTCGCCCAGCATTGCGGCGAACATGTGGAAAACGTGCGGGAGGCCCGGCCATGTCTCCAGCGTCACGGCGACATCGTCGGCGCTCGCGCGGCCTGCGAGCGCGATGGAATCGCCCAACAGCGTCTCGGCCGTACCCACCTGAATCAGCAGCGGCGGCAGGCCCTTCAGCGAGGCGTTGATCACAGTGGCGCGCGGATCGCTCACATCGCCGCCCGGCGCATAGGCCGCCGCATACTCGTTCAGCGTTTCCGGCGTGATGATGAGATCGTCCGCGGCTTTCGACGTCATCGTGCCGCTCGTCTGGGTGAGGTCGGCCCACGGCGACAGGCACCAACCGCCTGCCGGCAGCGCCAGTCCCGCGTCGCGGATCGCCACCAGCGTCGCAATGGTCAGCCCGCCCCCGGCGCTGTCGCCGGCGATCACGACGTTGGCGGCCGGCACGCCCTGATCGTCCGTCAGCCAGCGATAGGCGGCCACCGCATCCTCGATCGCCGCGGGGCAGGGGTGTTCGGGAGCCAGGCGATACCCGAGCGACAGAACCCGACCGTCGAACCCTGCCGCGATCTCGGTCGTCAGCGGCCGGTGCGTGGCGATCGAGCCCACCGCATAGCCGCCACCGTGCAGATAAAGCAGAACGGCGTCCTCGCGCACGTCGCGACGCGCCTGCCACTCGGCGTCAATGCCATTGATGCGGAACGGTTGCAGCGCTACGCCCTCGGCGCGCGGAAAGACCGACAGCGTCGCCTCCATGCCGGCGCGGCGTTCGTCCCAGCTGCCGGGCCGCACGGCGGCGTTTGCGGCGCGCAGCAATTCGTTGACGGTCTTCAGCTCGTCGGCGCTCATCTCGTTTCTCTCCGGTGTGGGAATGTCAGGCCGCGCTTGCGGCGGGGCGCGCCAGCGTCGGCAGGGCGCGGAACCCGCCCATGAAAAGCGCGGTCGCGAAGTTCGCGGCGGCTGCGGTGTCGACCGGGTCGCGGCTCAGCATGTGTTCGCCCACCTCGAACGCGACCCCCACCAGCGCCGCCATCAGGTAGTCGGCGTCGACCAGCGGGAAGATGCCCTCGGCGATCGCCTTCACGATGTCGGCGCGCAATTCGTCGAAGCCGGCGATGATCTCGGGCGTGTCCATGCGCACCCGCATCGTATCGGCGTTGCGGCGGATGACGGCGAAAGTCTGCCGGTCGGTTGCGATATAGTCGAAGAAGGTGCGGAACGAGCCGGAGATGAATTCCTCCACGCTGCGCGCGCGGATGCGTTCGGCCCTCAGGCGCGGGCGCACGCGCAGCGCGTTCTCGTCCTGGATCGCCTGGAACACCTCTTCCTTCGACTTGAAGTAATTGTAGAAGGTGCCCGATGCGAGATCGGTCGCGCGGATGATGTCGCGTACGGTCGTCGCGCCATAGCCAAGCTTGGTGAACACTTCGCGGGCCGCGGCGAGGATGGCCTCACGGTTGGCGGTTTTGGTGCGTTCGCGTTTTCCGGTCATACCGCCATCTCCCGGATTTGGAGACATGGCGTCAAATTCCGGATTGTCGCAGACACAAGATTTCCGCCGATTGCTGCGCTGCACAACAAAATTGTTGCGCAGCTTACGTAAGCGTCAATCTTGACCCCCTCCCGGGGCGGGCCTAGGTCGCTGACCAGAGCAAGGCTCGGGGCCGGAATGCGACATGCGGCGGCCCTTCGCAAGGGAGACTCCCATGACCGAGTGTTTTGTCTACGACGCCGTGCGCACGCCTCGCGGCAAGGGCCGCAAGGACGGCAAGCTTCACGAGATCACGGCGCTGTCGCTGGCGACCCAGTCGCTCCAGGCGATCCGCGACCGCAATGGCCTCGACACCTCCAAAGTCGACGACGTCATCATGGGCTGCGTCGCGCCGGTGGGCGAGCAGGGCTCCAACATCGCCCGCCTCGCGGTGTTGAACGCCGATTACGACGAAAGCGTCGCGGGCGTTCAGATCAACCGCTTCTGTGCGTCGGGCCTGGAAGCCTGCAACATGGCGGCGGCGCAGGTGATGTCGGGCCAGTCCGATTTCGCCATCGGCGGCGGTGTGGAATCGATGTCGCGCGTGCCGATGGGCTCCGACGGCGGCTCGTGGGCCTCCGACCCCTCGCTCGCCTTCAAGTCCTATTTCGCGCCTCAGGGCATCGGCGCCGACCTGATCGCGACGATCGACGGCTTCAGCCGTGAAGACGTCGACGCCTATGCGGTGGAAAGCCAGAAGCGCGCCGCGCGCGCCTGGAGCGAAGGCCGCTTCAAGAAGTCGGTCGTGCCGGTGAAGGATCAGCTGGGCGCGATTCTCCTCGACCACGACGAGCACATGCGCGCCGAAACCACGATGCAGTCGCTGGGCGCGCTGCAGCCCTCGTTCATCCAGCCGGGCGAGTTCGCCTTCGATGCGGTGGTGCAGCAGCGCTATCCGCAGGTCGAGCGCGTCAACCACGTGCATCACGCCGGCAACTCGTCGGGCATCGTCGACGGCTCGGCCGCCGTCCTGTTCGGCACGAAAGAGGCCGGCGATGCGGCGGGCCTCAAGCCCCGCGCGAAAATCCTCGGCTTCTCGTCCATCGGGTCCGAGCCCTCGATCATGCTCACCGGCCCGGCGCTGGTGACCGAAAAGCTGCTCAAGCGCCTCGGCATGACCGTCGCCGACATCGACCTGTTCGAGCTGAACGAGGCCTTCGCCTCGGTCGTGCTGCGCATGATGAAGAAGCTGAACATCGACCACGACAAGATGAACGTGAACGGCGGCGCCATCGCGATGGGCCATCCGCTTGGCGCCACGGGCGCGATGCTCGTCAGCACCGTGATCGACGAACTCGAACGCGCCGACAAGGAAACGGCGCTCGTGACCTTGTGCGTGGGCGCCGGCATGGGCACCGCCACCGTCATCCAGCGCGTCTGAGGGGAACACCGCACATGAGCGATTTCGCCACCTTCAAGTTCGCCGTCGACAATGACGGCATCGCCACCGCGACCTTCGACGTCCCCGGCCGGTCGATGAACACCCTCACCGCCGCCGCGCTGAAGGACATCACCGCCATCGCCGAACGGGTGAAGACCGACGCGGCCATCAAGGGCCTGGTCATCACCTCCGGCAAGCCCACCGGCTTCTGCGCCGGCGCCGATATCGGCGAGATGGAAGGCAATGCCGGCGTGAAAGCCGCCGAGCTGACCGAAAACGAAAAGCTGAACCGCCAGTTCGAAGGCGCCTTCGGCTTCAACCGCGTGCTGCGGGGTCTTGAGACCTGCGGCAAGCCGGTGGCCGCCGCCATCAACGGCCTCGCCCTCGGCGGCGGTCTGGAAGTCACGCTCGCCTGCCACTACCGCGTGGTCGGCGACAATCCCAAGATCCAGCTCGGCCTGCCGGAAGCCAAGATCGGCCTGCTGCCCGGCGCCGGCGGCACCCAGCGCCTGCCGCGTCTCATCGGCGCGATGAATGCGCTGCCGCTGATCCTTGAGGGCAAGCCCTCCACCCCGCAGGAAGCGCTGAAGCTCGGCTTCGTGCACGCCGTCGTTCCGGCCGGCACGGAAGTCGGCGCCGCCAAGGAATGGATCAAGACCAAGGGCGATGCGGTGCAGCCCTGGGACAAGAAGGACTTCAAGATCCCCGGCGGCACGCCCCATTCGCCGGGCGGCGGCACGGCCTTCGTCATGGGCAACGCCATGCTGCGCAAGCAGTCCTATGGCAACTATCCCGCCCAGCTCTCGATCATGAAGTGCGTGTATGAAGGCATCCAGGTGCCTATCGATGCGGGTCTTCGCATTGAATCGCGTTACTTCGCCGCGCTGTCGGCGCACCCGACCGCCAAGAACATGATGCGCTCGCTGTTCCTCTCGATGCAGGAACTGGGCAAGGGCGCGCGCCGTCCAAAGGACGAAGCCCCGACCGATGCGAAAAAGGTCGGCATCATCGGCGCCGGCATGATGGGCGCGGGCATCGCCTATGTTCAGGCCGTCGCCGGCATCGAAACCGTGCTGATCGACCAGACCATCGAGGCGGCGGAGAAGGGCAAGTCCTACGCCGCCGGCCTGCTGGCGAAGCAAGTGGAACGCGGCAAGATGGCGAAGGAGAAAGCCGACGGCATTCTCGCGCTCATCACGCCGACCACCGACTACGCGGCTCTCAAGGGCGCCGACCTGGTGGTTGAGGCGGTGTTCGAAAACCGCGACATCAAGGCGACGGTGACGAAGGCGGCGGAAGCCGTCATTCCCGAAACCGCAGTGTTCGGCTCCAACACTTCGACGCTGCCGATTACGGGCCTCGCGGAAGCCAGCATCCGCCCGGAAAGCTTCATCGGCATCCACTTCTTCTCGCCCGTCGACAAGATGGGCCTGGTGGAAATCATCCTCGGCAAGAAGACCAACCCGCACGCCGTCGCGGTGGCGGTCGACTATGTGAAGAAGATCAAGAAGACGCCGATCGTCGTGAACGACAGCCGCGGCTTCTACACCTCGCGCTGCTTCGGCACCTATGTGGCCGAAGGGCAGGAGATGCTGGCGGAAGGCATCGCCCCCGCCATCGTCGACAATGTCGGCCGCATGACCGGCATGCCGCGTGGCCCGCTGGAACTGGCCGACGACGTCGCGCTCGACCTCGCCTACAAGGTGCGCGAGCAGACCAAGAAGGATCTGGGTTCGGCTTATGTCGCCGGCCCGTCCGATGCGCTCATCGAGGCGCTGGTCGTCAAGGAAGGCCGCCTCGGCCGCAAGAACGGCAAGGGCTTCTACGACTACCCGGCGAACAAGGGTCCCAAGACCCTGTGGCCGGGCCTCGCGGATCTCGTGAAGATCACCACGACCGAGGCCGAACCCGCCGCGGTGGACGAGCTGAAGAAGCGTTTCCTCTACCGCCAGGCGGTCGAAGCCGCGCGCTGCTATGCCGAAAACGTCGTCACCGATCCGCGCGACGCCGATGTCGGCGCCATTCTCGGCTGGGGCTTCGCCCCGTGGACCGGCGGCCCGATCAGCCTGATCGACACGGTCGGCCTCCAGAAGTTCGTGGAAGAATGCGACCGTATGGCCCAGGCCTACGGCCCCCGCTTCTTGCCCCCGCAGCTGCTGCGCGACATGGCCGCCAAAGGCGAAACCTTCTA
>JAKOQZ010000216.1 GCA_029778105.1 Pseudomonadota bacterium
CTCAGGGGTTCGCCACCGAAAACGTATCGCAGGCGTTCACCGAGCCGGTCTCGAAGCCGGTCTTGAACCAGCGCTGGCGCTGGGCGGCGGAGCCATGCGTGAAGCTGTCGGGCACGACGCGGCCGGTCGATTTGCGCTGGATGGTGTCGTCGCCGACCGCCGAAGCGGCCTGCAGCGCCTCTTCCAGATCGCCGGGCTCCAGGATCGCCTCCATGCGCTGGGCGTGATGCGCCCAGACGCCGGCATAGCAGTCGGCCTGGAGCTCCTGACGCACGCTGAGCGCGTTGGCCTCTTCCTCGCTGGCCCCGGCGCGGGCCTGCGCGACCCGCGATGAGGTGCCGAGCAGGGTCTGCACGTGATGGCCGACCTCGTGCGCGATGACATAGGCCTGCGCGAAATCGCCCGCCGCGCCGAAGCGGGTGGCCAGTTCGCTGAAGAAATCGAGATCGAGATAAACCTTCTGGTCGCCCGGGCAGTAGAACGGCCCCATCGCCGCCTGGCCGGTGCCGCAGGCCGTATCGGTGGCGCCGGAATAGATGACGAGCGTGGGCGCCCGGTAGGTCTGGCCGCCCGACTTGAAGAGCGCGGTCCACACATCCTCGGTGTCGGCCATGACCGTCGCCGCGAACTGATAGGCCTGGTCCTGATCGGCCCTGGACATGGGCGACGCGCTTTGCGTCTGGGTGTAGCCGCTGGACGGGCCGCCCAGCGAACCGCCCAGCATGCCGCCCAGCAATTGCAGCGGATTGATGCCGAAGACGAACCAGGCGACGAGGCCGATGATGACGATGGTGCCAAGGCCCATGCCGCCCGAGCGCACCCCCGAACTGCCGCCGGGCAGCGGAAAACCGCCCCGCCGGCTCATCCCGCCGCCGAAAATATCGCCGAGGCCGCCGCCGCCGCCCATGCCGCCATAGCCGCCGCCCGAACCGCGCCGGTCCTCGACATTCGAACTCTGCCGCCGTCCTTCCCACTTCATGAAGGCGATCTCCCGAAAATCCTGCCGGCCGACCTTAAGGGAGGAGGCCGGCCGCGCGATACCCCCGCCCCACGGGCGGCGCAGGATAATCCCCCGAATTCTGGGGGACTTTCCTTGCAGGGCCGGAAGCCGACCCCATATACCCACTCGACGCGGGGTTATTCGCTGGACCGAAGCCGGAATTTCGGGCTTTCAAGGGCTTGGATTCAGGCGGCCCTGACGGCATATCCCCCGCGCAAGAGCCCACCCCAAGGGGATGGACGACCGCGGCGCTTCTTTGGGAGGCCCGACGTTCCGTCCGCCGGAAAGAAGGATGAGTAACTGACATGGCCAAAGTAATCGGCATCGACCTCGGCACCACGAACTCGTGCGTCGCAGTGATGGAAGGCGGCAAGCCCAAGGTCATCGAAAACGCGGAAGGCGCCCGCACAACGCCCTCGATCGTCGCCTTCACCGATGACGGCCAGCGCCTCGTCGGCCAGAGCGCCAAGCGCCAGGCGGTGACGAACCCCACCTATACCTTCCACGCCATCAAGCGCCTCGTCGGCCGCCGCTTCGACGACAAGATGGTCCAGAAGGACATCGGCCTGATGCCCTACAAGATCGTGAAGTCCGACACGGGCGACGCGTGGGTGGAAGGCCGCGACGGCAAGAAGCTGAGCCCCTCTGAGATCTCGGCCTTCACGCTGCAGAAGATGAAGGACACCGCCGAAGCCTATCTCGGCGAGAAGGTGACGCAGGCCGTCATCACGGTCCCCGCCTATTTCAACGACGCCCAGCGTCAGGCCACCAAGGACGCCGGCCGCATCGCCGGCCTCGACGTGCTGCGCATCATCAACGAGCCGACGGCCGCGGCGCTCGCCTATGGCCTCGACAAGACCAAGACCGGCACGATCGCGGTCTACGACCTCGGCGGCGGCACTTTCGACATCTCGGTGCTGGAGATCGGCGACGGCGTGTTCGAAGTGAAGTCGACCAACGGCGACACGTTCCTGGGCGGCGAAGACTTCGACATGCGTCTGGTCGACTACCTGGCCGACGAGTTCAAGAAGGAGCAGACGGTCGATCTGCGCAAGGACAAGCTTGCGCTGCAGCGTCTGAAGGAAGCGGCCGAGAAGGCGAAGATCGAGCTGTCGTCCTCGACGCAGACCGAGATCAACCTGCCCTACATCACGGCCGACGCTTCCGGCCCCAAGCACCTCAACCTCAAGCTGACCCGCGCCAAGCTGGAGAGCCTGGTCGACGATCTCGTCCAGCGCACCCTGCCGGCCTGCAAGCAGGCGCTGAAAGATGCCGGCGTCTCGGCCAGCGACATCGACGAAGTGGTTCTGGTCGGCGGCATGACCCGCATGCCCAAGATCCAGGAGATCGTGAAGCAGTTCTTCGGCAAGGAGCCCCACAAGGGCGTGAACCCGGACGAAGTCGTGGCCATCGGCGCGGCGATCCAGGCCGGCGTGCTGAAGGGCGAGGTGAAGGACGTCCTGCTGCTCGACGTGACCCCGCTGTCGCTGGGCATCGAGACGCTGGGCGGCGTGTTCACGCGTCTCATCGAGCGCAACACCACGATCCCGACCAAGAAGTCGCAGACCTTCTCGACCGCCGAGGATAACCAGAGCGCGGTGACGATCCGCGTCTTCCAGGGCGAGCGCGAGATGGCGGCCGACAACAAGCTGCTGGGCCAGTTCGACCTGATGGGCATCCCGCCCGCGCCGCGCGGCATGCCCCAGATCGAGGTGACCTTCGACATCGACGCCAACGGCATCGTGCACGTGACGGCGAAGGACAAGGCCACCAACAAGGAGCAGCAGATCAAGATCCAGGCCTCGGGCGGCCTTTCCGACGCCGACATCGAGAAGATGGTCAAGGAAGCCGAAGCCAACGCCGAGGAAGACAAGAAGCGCCGCGAGCTGGCCGAAGCCCGCAACCACGCCGACGCGATGGTGCACCAGACCGAGAAGAACCTCGCCGAGTTCGGCGACAAGGTCTCGGCCGAGGACCGCGCCGCCGTGCAGGCCGGGATCGACGCGCTGAAGGAAGCCGCCAAGGGCGATGACCTCGCCGACATCCAGCAGAAGACGCAGGCCGCCACCCAGGCCGCGATGAAGCTGGGCGAGGCGATGTACAAGGCGCAGCAGGCCGAAGGCGAAGCCGCCGCCGCCGCCGATGCCGCCGCGGGCGGCGCCGACGATGTGGTCGACGCCGAGTTCGAGGACGTCGACGACAACAAGAAGAACCAGGGCTGACGTGCGATCAGGAGAGCGGCCGCAGGGCCGCTCTCCGTTTCGCAGGGGGAGTTGAGCCTTGGGCACCGTCAAGCGCGATTATTATGAAGTGCTGGGAGTCGAGCGGACCGCCGACGGCGCGACGCTGAAGTCGGCCTACCGCAAGCTCGCCATGCAGTTTCACCCCGACCGCAACGAAGGGGACAAGGAAGCCGAGATCCGCTTCAAGGAAGTGGGCGAGGCCTATGAGGTGCTGAAGGACGATCAGCGCCGCGCCGCCTATGACCGCTATGGCCATGCCGCGTTCGAGAATGGCGGCGGACAGCGCGGCGGTCGGGGCGGGTTCGATTTCTCGTCCGCCTTCACCGATGTCTTCGACGATCTCTTCGGCGAGTTCATGGGCCGCGGGCGCGGCGGGCCGGGCGGCCAGCAGCGCGCCGCGCGCGGGCAGGACCTGCGCTATGACCTTGAGCTGACGCTGGAAGAGGCGTTCACCGGCAAGGAAGCGACGCTGGACGTTCCGACCGCCGTGACGTGCGAGACCTGCGACGGCTCGGGCGCGGAAGCGGGCGCGCAGCCCGTGACCTGCGCCACCTGTTCGGGCCACGGCAAGGTGCGCGCGACGCAGGGCTTCTTCACCGTGGAGCGCACCTGCCCGACCTGTCAGGGCGCGGGCCGCATCATCAAGAACCCGTGCAAGAGCTGCGGCGGCCAGGGCCGCGTGCGCAAGGAGCGCAAGCTGCAGGTCCGCGTGCCCAAGGGCGTCGAGGAAGGCACGCGCATGCGCCTGGCCGGCGAAGGCGAGGCCGGCCAGCGCGGCGGGCCGAACGGCGATCTCTATATTTTCCTGTCGGTCGCGCCGCACGAGATCTTCAAGCGCGAGGGCGCCGATCTCTTCTGCCGCGTGCCCGTGCCGTTCGCGACGGCGGCGCTGGGCGGCACGATCGAAGTGCCCACCATCGACGGCGGCGCGACCGAGGTGAAGCTGCCGGAAGGCACCCAGACCGGCCGCCAGTTCCGCGTGCGTCACAAGGGCATGCCGGGGCTGCGGGGCGACGGGCTGGGCGATCTTTATGTCGAGGTCGCCATCGAGACGCCGGTGAACCTCACCAAGAAGCAGAAAGAGCTGCTGCGCCAGTTCGACGCCGCCGCGACGGAGGCGAACCAGCCCGAAACCCACGGCTTCTTCGCGCGGGTGAAGGAATTCTGGGGCGGCGCCAAGACCTGAGGCCGCCTTACGCATGCGTCGGCTTTTCTTGGGCGCGACGCGGCGCTAGGCCTTCGGATGACAAGACATCCGGAGGACACGCCCATGAACGTCGAAGATGCCGTGAAGAACCGCCTGTCGGCGCGGGCCTTCACCGACAGGCAGGTCGGTGAAGCCGAGCTGCGCGCCATTCTGGAGATCGCCCGCTGGTCGCCGTCGGGCGGCAACTGTCAGCCCTGGCATGTCTATGCGCTGTCGGGCGCTTCCATGGCGGCGTTCCGCGCCGAGATGACCAAGGCCATGGCCGAAGACCCGATGGGCGAGGAGGGCGAATTTCCCATCTATCCGCCCGCCATCAAGGAGCCCTATCGCACGCGGCGCTTCGAATGCGGCGAGGCGCTTTACAGATCCATCGGCATTCCGCGCGAGGACAAGGGCGGGCGGCTGATGCAGTTGGCCAAGAACTACGATTTTTTCGGCGCGCCGGCGGCGTTCTTCTTCGCGCTGGACCGCCAGATGGGCCCGGGCCAGTGGGCGCATCTGGGCATGCTGATGCAGACCATCGCGCTGGTCGCGGAAGAAAAGGGCCTCGCCACCTGCATGCAGGAGGCCTGGGCGCGGCGGCACACGCTGGTGCGCCGGTTCTTCGCCGTTCCCGACGAGCTGCAGCTCTATTGCGGCATGGCGGTCGGCTATGCCGACAGACAAGCGCCGATCAATTCCTGGCGCACCACGCGCGCGCCGGTCGATGAATTCGCGACGTTCAGGAGCTGAAGCCATTCGTCATGGTGAGGCGCTCCGCGCAGCGGAGCCTCGAGCCACGCAACGCTGCGTCGACCGCTTTGCGTCCTTCGAGGCGCGCCGTCGCGCACCTCAGGATGACGAAGAGGGCGAATGAGAAAGAGAAAGGGCCGGGGTTTCCCCCGGCCCTTTTCGTTTCGTCCGCTGCGAACCGGCTTAGACGACGTTGTCGTCGGGGTCGGCGGCGTGCAGGCCGTGCATCTTGGGACGGCTGCGGCGCGGGATGAAGTAATCCAGCGTCACCGCCATCGCCGGCAGGATGGTGACCGCGTTGATCATGTTGATGAGGAACATGAAGGTCAGCAGCATGCCCATGTCGGCCTGGAACTTGAGGTCCGAGAACGACCAGGTGGAGACGCCGATCGCCAGCGTGATGGCGGTGAACGTGACCGCCATGCCGGTCTTGTTCATCGTCTTCTTGTAGGCGGTGGTGATGTCGTCGCCCTCGGCGAGGAAGTGCTGCAGACGGTCGTAGATGTAGAAGGCGTAGTCCACGCCGATACCGACCGCGAGCACCATCACCGGCAGCGTCGAGACCTTCAGGCCGATGCCCATGACGTGCATGAACCAGTAGCCGAAGAAGGTCGCGAAGGTCAGCGGCACGGTGCAGCACAGCGTCGCGCGCCAGTCGAAGAAGGTGACGATCACGAGGAGGATGATCACGCCGTAGACGATGAGCGTCATCGGCAGTTCCTGCTCGTGGATCTCCTCGTTCACGGCGGCGGCGATGCCCGAGTTGCCCGCCGCGAGGCGGATATACATCGAGGCTTCGGTGCCGGCGACTTCAAGCTCGGTCGCCTTGGAGACGTCCTGGCCTTCCAGCGCCTTCTTCACCTCTTCGCCGATCGGCTGCGCCGCGCCCGCCTCGCCGAGCTTCACCGGCACCGAGCCGGTGAAGAGCTGCGTGCGGCGGCCGAGTTCGCCGCCTTCGAGCGAGGTGATGCGGATCGCGGTCGCCGACGAGATGTCCTTGCCCGCGAAGGCCGACATGATGTCGAGCGGCACGCGCGCGCCGGGCTGGCGGGCGTCGACGCGCAGTTCGCTGCTGACGACGATCTCGGCGTTTTCGCCGGCGCCCTTGATCGCGTCCATCTGGAGCGCGATCTGGTGGCCGGGAACCGTGCCGGCGGCGGGCGTCAGCACCAGATTGGCGATGTCGTCCTTGGGCACTTCCCAGATGTTGTCTTCATAGGCCACGGCGATTGGCGCGGTGCTGAAGCCGGTGATCGCGAGCGCGACCTCCTGCGGATCGTCCGCCTCGCGCAGCTGCGGCGAGTAGGTGAGGCCTGCGAGGTCGGCCGCCGTCAGCGTCCACGTGCCGTTCTTGTTGTCGACGCCGTGGTTGAGCGCGGGCGGCAGATACTTCTCGGCGCGCCATTCCTTCACCGCCGTGACGACGCGGGCGATGGTCTCGGCCTTGCCGTCGGTGAGGAAGACGTGGATCGGAAGCAGCGTGCACTCTGCGTTGAGCACGCCCGCGGTCGACGGGATCGGGCTCGTCGCCTGAACCAGCGAGAACTGGTTCTGCGGCAGGCCGCGCCATTTCAGGTTGCCTTCATACCAGCCGGCGTTGAGCTGCTTGGCGAGCTCGGCGGCGGACACGACGGTCACGACGTTCGGCACGTTGCGCAGACGCCAGGTCAGGCGGTTGATGTACTCCATATAGGGGTACTTGATGCACGCCTGCGGCGGCGTCTCGACGATGACGGTGAAGATGTCGAGCGCCTGGTTGAACTTGGACGCGATCATGCGCGCGTCCTTGTTGTACTGGTGGTCCTGCTTCAGCTCGGGCATGCCGGCATGCACGTCGCCGATCTGGCGCTGCAGGCCGAAATAGACCGCCAGGCTGAGCAGCATGAGCGAGACGAAGAAGAAGGGAATGGCGACCTTGGGTTCGGCGATGCCGCCCAGAAGCCGCACGATGCCCTTGGCGCGCTCGCGCTGCATGGTGACGATGGCGCGGTAATCGCCCTTGAACTTCATCAGCGACGCGACCAGCGGCAGCATGATGAGGTTGGTGATCATCTTGAGCGAAACGCCGATCGACGAGGCGATGGCGAGCTCCTTGATCATGGGGATCGGCACCAGATAGAGCGTCGCGAAGCCGACCAGCGCGGTGACCAGCGCCATCGAGCCGGGGATCAGCAGCCCCGAGAACGAATAGCGGGCCGCCTTTTCGGGCGACATGCCCTGGCTGAGGCCGTCGGTCAGCAGGTTCATCTGCTGGATGCCGTGGCTGACGCCGATGGCGAAGACCAGGAACGGCACCAGGATCGCGAGCGGATCGAGACCATATCCCAGCAGCGAGATGAGGCCGAACTGCCAGACCACCGAAACCAGCGAGCAGCCGACGGTCAGGAAGGTCAGCGGCCACGAGCGGCAGTACCACCACACCGAGGCGACGGTGAGCACGAAGGCGAGGGCGAAGAAGATGACGACTTCCTTGGCGCCGTTGCCGATATCGGCGAGCGCCTTGGCGAGGCCGATCACGTGCACTTCATAAGGGGCGGCTTCGCCCTTCACGGCCTCGCGCCATGCGGCGATCTCGGCCTTCAGTGCGGTGTACTGCTCGGCGGGAGGCAGGTTCTTCGCCGCGATCTCGTCGAGCTTGGTCTTGAAGGTGGGATAGTAGGAGCCGACGACGGGGCCGTAATTCAGCTCCATCGTGGGCAGCTGCTTCTTCACGTCGTTGGCGTATTCGCCGCAGTTCGGAACGAAGTCGTCGCCGCCGAACATGTTCGAGATCTTGTGAATGAAGCCCGAGGGAACGGGGCATTCGGCGATCTGCTTCTCGAAGGCGGCGATCTGCTCGGTGAGGATCTTGGCCTGCGCGACCGAGGCGTCGTCGGTCTTGCCCTTGAGCGCCTCGAGATTCTTCTTCGCGTTCTCGATCTCGCTCTCGGCGTCGGTGGTCTGCTTGATGAAGCTGTCGCGGATCTCGTCGAGGCGCTGGTCGACATACCACAGCGCCGGGCCGCCGGGGCTCTGGAAGCGTTCGCGCAGCGTCGTCTCGATGCGGTCGTTGAAGTCGAAGAAGTCGAGCTTCTCGCCGGTCGAGGGGTCGAACTCGAGGATTTCGGCCTGCACCAGCGCGGCCGTGAAGTCGTTGGAGACCAGACGGCCGACGAAGCCGCCGCGGATCACGTTGTTCTGAATCCGCTCGATCACGCCGGGGCGGCCGACCGTGGAGGCGGTCGTGGTGCCGCCGATCACGTCGTCGGCGCTGATGCCCTCTTCGGTGATTTCGAAGAAGCGCGTGTTCGGCGTCCACAGGCTCGTGACCGTCTTGCGGTCGATGCCGGGGATGAAGAAGAGGTCCTGGGTGAGGCCGTTGAGGGTGGCGAGGAAGTTCGCGTCCCAGATCGCGCCCGGCTTGTCGTCCTTGGCGTGCAGGGCGACGATCATGCGTTTCGCGCCCGGCAGGCTGGACTGATACTGGCGGAACGTGTCGACGTATTCGTGCTTTTCGGGCCACATCTTTTCGATGCCCGGCTCGATCTTCAGGCCGGTGGCGAAATACGCCATGCCCAGCGTGAAGATCGCGATGGCGATCAGGATGTAGGTGCGGGCCCTGAAGATGATCCGCTCGAGAGTCTTGACCATTGCTCTTTAAATCCCCTGCGCCGTCGACCCGGCCGGTTTGCCAAAATCCTTCAAGGCCCGCGCATGCCCTGTGGGCGGCGCGGACCCGCGTCCTCGATCGGTCTGCTGCAGAGCTGGGCCGCAAGGCGAAAGCGCACGGACCTTGGCGGCCGTGCGTCGCGGGCGTCTTCCCTGGCAGTCCCTGTTCTTGTTGCGTATGAGGTGAAATCGCCTTCGCCACCCGGCGTCGGCTTTTCCGCCCGATCAAGCCCCCCACGGCTCGCGCGGCCCACACGTCCGTCCCTCGTGCGGCGTTTGGCCGCCGGGAACGAGATTTCACTGTGAAGGGCCTGAAATCCTAGGTCAATCCGGGATTTATGCTGCATTGCAATGTGTTAGCCGCAGATTCAACCCCAGCGGGTGGGGTGGGGCCTGGACGCGCAAAGTGACGCAGCCGTCATGAAATAAATGACACGTCCGTCATTTTAATTGACCCGTCATACGGTAAGGGTATCCTCCCGCCCGATCCGGCCCGAAGTCCGGACTGAAAGCCAAGGGAGCCCGACATGACCGCACCGCTGCAGATTACCAAGGACAACGCCTACGACGCCGTTGATCCCAAGGACTTCCCGTCGATGATGGATGTCGAGCGCTACGGCCAGCGTTCGACCGCCTTCGACAAGATCATCTCCGCGACCCACGACCATTTCTGGGACCCGCTGGACAAGAAATACATCGACTTCTCCGAGCCGTTCGACCTGGAGAACGAGGCCCTGCTGCCGGAAGACATGTTCCCCATCTTCGCCACCCGCGTCGGCGAGAACATGAGCCCCAAGGACAAGGTCGGCTTCATCAACGAGAGCACCCGCTGGATGCTCTCCTCGATCCTGCACGGCGAGCAGGGCGCGCTGTCGCTCTCGGCCTCGCTCTGCCACATCCTGCGCGACCCCGGCGCCCAGGAATACGCCGCCAACCAGACCCGCGAAGAAGCCCGCCACGTCGCGGCCTTCTCGAAATACGTCCAGGCCCGCTGGGGCAAGCCGCTGCCCGTCGGCCCGACGCTGGGCGGCCTGCTGACCGACCTCGTCAACGCGCCTGAGGTCTACAAGAAGATCGTCGGCATGCAGATGCTGGTGGAAGGCCTCGCCATGGGCGCCTTCGCGACCATGTACAACAAGGCCCGCGATCCGCTGATGGTGAAGCTGATGCAGTTGGTGATGACCGACGAGGCGTTCCACCACAAGTTCGGCAAGATCTGGGCCGACCGCACGATCCCCAAGCTGTCGAAGGAAGAGCAGGAGATCATCGAGGACTGGGCGGCGAGCTGCTTCCAGACCCTGCTGTTCAACCTGATCAACCCCGAGCAGATGAAAGAGGTCTACACCCGCTACGGCATCGACTGGCAGGACGCGCAGGCCGCGCTGATCGAGGCGATCACGGACGAGGAGCGCAAGAAGCGCATGGCGGATTCGTCCGACATCTTCCGCGTGCTCATCAAGACGCTGCTGAAGGCCGGCATCATCACCGACCGCACCAAGGCGTTCTATGCCACCTATGTGAACATGGACGAGCTGAAGGGCGAAGGCGACGAGATGGTCGGCGATGCGATCGCCGAAGACGGCATCAAGTTCCTGCAGACGATCAATTTCGGCGCGAACGCCAAGACCGGCTCGCTGCTGATGGCCGCCGAGTAAGCAGGCTTTAGAGGTTTGGGGGAGGGCGGCGCAGCGATGCGCCGCCCTTCGCCGTTTCTCAAGGGCCGATGGCGACCTTGGCGACGATGGCCTCGCCGAACGGGCCGCTGCCCGTGTCGTGGCCGGCCTCATCGAAGCGGGCCCAGGGCGCGTTGGCGATGTAATAGACGAACGGCCCTGCTGCGGCGGCGAGCGTGATGCCGTCATGCAGCGGCGCATTGGCCGCGATCACCCGCATCCGCCGCACGGCGGTGACATCCTCATCCAGCGTGATCGCGACCACGCGCTCGGGCGCGATGCCGTTCTGCGTCGCGATCAGCGTGCCGTCGTCGGCGAAGCCGATCCCGTCAATGCCGAGCAACGTGATCGCCGAGGGCGCCGACAGGGTGATCATCTTCCCCGCGTCCGGATCGATAGCGAAGAGGCCCATCGCGTAATCGGCGACGATGAGAAAGCGCTGGTCGGGCGTGACGGCGAGGCCCTGCGGCGAGACGAAGCGCGGGTCGTCGAACACCCGCTCCAGCGCAGCCGCGCCGGGCTTCAGACGCCAGATCGCGGCATTGGCGCTATCGCTGGCATAGACCGTGCCGTCGGCGGCGACCGCGATATCGCCGAGCACGGCCTTGACGTCTGCGCCGAGCAGCGCCTTCGCCTTGGGGGCGCCGGTCTCAAGATCGAAGGCGAAGACGCCGGCCGCGCCCCTCTCGCCCGGCGCAAGATCCGGCGTCAGCGCGCCGGCGGTGCTGGCCACCCAGAGCAGGCCGCGCGGCTTGTCGATCGCCAGCCCGAAGGCGCTGAAGAGGCCGTTGGCGCCGGGCGCGACGAAGCTGCTGGCGACGCCGCCCTCGATGCGCACGATGCGCCGCTCGCGCACGCTGGAGGCGTAGGCCCGCGCGCCGTCGACGGCGAGGCCTTCGAACAGCGCCGCGCCGTCGCCCAGCGCGAACGCCTTGACCGGCGCGCCCTTGGGTTCGGCGTTCCTCTCGATCTGCACCTTGGCGCCGATGAAGCGGGGCTTCAGCGCCAGGGGCAGGAACTCGGGCCGGTCGGCGATGCGCGCGACGAGCCCCATGGTCGCGTATTGCTGGAGATGCGTCATCGCATCCTCCCCGTCGCCGACATGCGCTTCGGCCGAGGCCAGCGCCAGCAGAATGCCGGGATGGCTGGGGCGCAGACGCAGCGCCTCGGTCAGCGCGGCTTCGGCTTTCGCGTAGTCGCCCGTCTTCGCCGCGTCGGCGGCTTCGCTGCGCAGGCTTTGCGACCTCAGGAACTGATCCGTCGCGGCGAGGCCCGAGCCGGCCGCCAGCGCTGCACACAACCCATAAACGCCAAGGCGCATTGTCCGCCCAATACTGTTTCCTCGCGCACACGTCACTTGGAAACGGGCCGCATGGCAAGGTATCGTTGCGCATGCGGACAATCCGGATATGCGCCGGCAGGGCAGTGGCGGCCGCCTTTGCGGCCCTTGCGCCGGCCTTCGCCGCGGGGCTTGTCGATCACGACGGCGACGGACGCATCTCGCGCGTCGAATATCGCGAGTCCGTGGCCGCCATCGCCGCCGCCGCCGATCGCAACGGCGACGGACTGATCGCGGCCGACGAATTTCCCTTCACGCCGGCCGATCTGGCGCTGTTCGACAACAACGCCGACGGCGCCGTCACCTCGGTCGCGATCCAGGAATTCATCGACGGCATGGATCTCGCCTTCGACGCGATGGACGCCGACATGGACGAGTATCTCAGCGCGCCGGAGCTTGTGGCGGCCAAGGGGCGCTACGGCATCGCAGCGCCCGTCGCGATGCATGGCGATCAGGCCGCTTCGGCGAAGCCGCGGCCTTTCAGCAAGGGCTGAACCTCCGGGTCGCGGCCGCGGAACAGGCGATAAGCCTCGGCCGGATCGCGCGTATTGCCGGCCGAATAGACGAACTCGTAAAGCCGCTTCGCCGTCGCCGGATCGAAGATGTCTCCCGCCTCCACGAACGCCTCGAAGCCGTCGGCGTCCAGCACTTCCGACCACATGTACGAGTAATAGCCCGCCGAATAGGCGATGCCGTCGAAGAGATGGAGGAAATGCTGAGGCCGGTGCCGCAGCGCGATTTCCTCCGGCATTTTCAGCCGCGCGCGCGTCGCCATCTCGGCGGCGTGCACGTCGATGGCGTCGACATCCTCGCGGGCGTGCAGGTCCATGTCGAAGACGGCGCTGGAGAGGAACTCGACCGTCGCGAAACCCTGGTTGAACGTCTGCGAGGCGAGCAGCTTGTCGATCATGTCGGCCGGCATCGCCTCGCCGGTTTCGGCGTGGATCGCGAACTCGGCCAGCACTTCGGGCTGGTCGAGCCAGTGCTCGTTCACCTGGCTGGGGAATTCGACGAAGTCGCGCGGCACGGCGGTGCCCGACAGATAGGGATAGGTCACGTTCGACAGCATGCCGTGCAGGCCGTGGCCGAATTCGTGGAACAGCGTCGAGGCGTCGTCATAGGACAGCAGCACCGGCTGCCCGGCCGGCGCCTTGTTGAGATTCATGTTGTTGAGGACCAGCGGAATCACCGGCCCATCCATCTTTTCCTGATCGCGGAAGCTCGACATCCACGCCCCCGACGACTTGCCGGAGCGCGCGAAATAATCGCCGTAGAAGATCGCGATGGTCGCGCCGTCCTTCTTCACCTCCCAGGTGCGCACTTCGGGCGCGTAGACGTCGATGTCGTGGCGCTCCTCAAAGGTGACGCCGTAGAGGCGGCTGGCGCAGGCGAACTGCGCCTCGATCAGTTTTTCAAGCTGCAGATAGGGCTTCAGCGTCGCCTGATCGAAATCGTACCGCTGCGCGCGCAGCTTCTCGGCGTAATAGCGCCAGTCCCACGCGGCGAGTTTGAAATTGCCGCCTTCGGCGTCGATCATCGCCTGGAGATCGGCTTTCTCCTCCTCGGCGCGGGCGAGGGCGGGCGTCCACACGCGGGCGAGCAGATCGTTGGCGGCCTGAGGCGTCTTGGCCATGCGGCCGTCGAGCGTCAGCTCGGCATGGGTCTTGTAGCCCAGCAGATTGGCCCGCTCGTGGCGCAGCTTCACCACCTGGGCGATGATGGCGCTGGTGTCGTTCGCGTCGCCATTGTCGCCGCGCCTGATCCACGCCTCATAGGCCTGCTCGCGCAGATCGCGCCGCGACGAGAAGGTGAGGAACGGCTCGACGCTGGGGCGCTGCAGACTGATCGCCCACTTGCCCTCAAGGCCGGCTTCCTTCGCCGCTTCCGCCGCCGCGTCGACGACGAATTGCGGCAGGCCGGCCAGATCGTCTTCGCGGTCCAGCACCAGCGCGAAGCGGTCGGTGTCGTTCAGCACTTTCAGACGGAAATCGGTGCCGAGCGTCGCCAGCACCTCGTTGAGTTCGGACAGGCGCGCCTTCTTCGCGCCTTCAAGCTCGGCCCCGGCGCGCACGAAGTCGCGGTGCATCTCCTCCACCAGCCGCGTCTGCTCGGCGTTGAGGCCGAGCGCCGCGCGGGCCTCATAGGCCGCCTTGATGCGCGCGAAGAGGCCGGGGTTCAGCCGCACCGCGTCGTAATGCTTGGCGAGCAGCGGCGACATTTCGCGCTCGATCGCCTGCAGCGCGGCATTGGAGGCGGAGGAGGAGAGATTTTCGAAAACCGCGCTGACGCGGAAAAGGGCGCGGCCCGAGCGTTCCAGCGCCGCGATGTCGGCGAAGTCGCCGGGGCCGGTCTTCGCCGCGATCGCCGCGACGGCGGCGAGCTGCTCCGCCATCGCGGCGTCGAAGGCCGGGCGGAAATGTTCGGGCCGGATGCGCGACAGCGGCGGCGTTCCGAATGGCGTCGTCCAGGTTTCGAAGAAGGGATTTTCGGCGGTCATGGCGCGTCTCCGGTGAGCCGCCATTTTGACTCAGGAGAGCCCCCGCCCGCCAGTCTTTGCGGCAGGCGGCCTCAGCCGCCCATGCCGCCGAAGGCGCCGCAGTTCGATTTGATGGTCCAGATCGAATACTGGAAATAGTCCACGTCCTTGAGCAGGCACTCGGCGCCCTTCTCGTCGACGATCTTCATGTCGTAGAGCCCGTTCGGCAGGTCGGCGAAGCTGAAGCTCTGACCGGCCGGAACCTTGGCGCCGCGCAGCAGGTCGGGCCCGAAGCGGTCGACGTCGATCGGCGAGACATAGATGTGGACGAGCGTCGTCTCGGAGGTGTTCACGATCGACAGCTTGCCCGCCTGGGCAAGCGCGGGCGCAAGGGCCGCCGCAGCTAGCGCCATGGTGAGGATCAGCCGTTTCATCGTGTCGCGCTCCTTCGTGGACTCAAATCGCCCCGGATATGGGCTAAGTTATGGCCGATGGATACTGAATGGTCTCTGAATACCCCGGCCGTGACGCGCGGTGTCCAGCGCTGTCTGTACGGCCGCGGCTACGCGCCCCTGACCGAGTTCATCCTACCGGACGGTGCGCGTCTGGATGTGATGGCGGTCGGTACAGGAGGTGATCTTCTGGCGGTGGAAATCAAGGTCAGCCTGGCGGATTTACGCGCCGACCGGAAATGGCCGGGCTATCTGCCCTGGTGCGAGCGCTTTTATTTCGCGGTTCCGGTGGGTTTTCCGCTGGAGGCGGTGCCCGAGGCGCCCGGCCTCATCGTCGCCGACCGCTATGGCGCCGAAATCGTGCGCGAAAGCCCGGTCGCCCCGCTGGCCCCGGCCCGGCGCAAGGCGCTGACGCTGGGCTTCGCGCGCGTCGCGGCCGAGCGCTTCCTGCGCGCGGGCGACCCGGAACTGGCGGCGATGGGGTTTTGAGCGGCCGCGCTATTTCGGCGAGCGCTTGGCCAGAATGCGCTGCAGCGTGCGGCGGTGCATGTTGAGCCGCCGCGCGGTCTCCGACACGTTCTGCTGGCACAGCTCGTAGACCCGCTGGATGTGCTCCCACCGCACGCGGTCGGCCGACATGGGATTGTCGGGCGGCGTCGGCTTGGCGCCGGGCCGGGCGAGCAGGGCGCGGATCACGTCGTCGGCATCGGCGGGTTTCGACAGATAGTCGATCGCGCCCTGTTTCACCGCCGCCACCGCCGTGGCGATATTGCCATAACCGGTGAGGACGATGGCCCGGGCGTCGGGCCGTTCGCGGTGCAGCGCCTCGATGACGTCGAGCCCGTTGCCGTCGCCGAGGCGCAGGTCGATCACCGCGAAGGCGGGCGGCGACTTGCGCACATGGGCGATGGCCAGCGCCACGGTCTCGGCGCTCGTCACGGTGAACCCGCGCGCTTCCAGCGCCCGCGCCATACGTGTGCGGAAGGGCATGTCGTCTTCGGCGACCAGGATCGTGCGATCCTGAATCCCGTCAAGTACGCGGTCGTCGGACATGGATCCCCAAATCTCAAGCCGCCGGGACGCTACCCACACGCGGCAAGGGTTGCAACCTGGGCGCCGTCACGCTCAACCGATGGGCGGCGC
>JAKOQZ010000217.1 GCA_029778105.1 Pseudomonadota bacterium
ATCCTGCCAGAGGGCGAGGAGGTCGTCGTTGATCTTCGCGCGGGTGAATTCATCGAGCGCGGCGAAGGGTTCGTCCATCAACAGCGCTTCGGGCTGCGCCACGAGGGCGCGGGCGATGGAGACGCGCATGCGCATGCCGCCGGAAAGCTCGCGCGGCAGGGATTTCTCGAACCCCTTGAGGCCGACGGCGGCGAGGGCCTCGGCGGCGCGCGAGGCCGAAAGGGCGCGGGGCTTTTTCTCGAGCTCCAGCGGCAGCGCGACGTTCTTCTGCGCGCTGGCCCAGGCCATGAGCGTCGGCTCCTGGAAGACGAAGCCGAGCCCGGGGCGCCCGCCCTCCCACTGCACTGCGCCGGTGCTGGGCGCATCGAGCCCGGCGATCAGACGCAGCGCCGTGGACTTGCCGCAGCCGGATGGCCCGAGGAGCGACACGAAGGCGCCGCTCTCGATCGTCGCGTCGAGATCGCCGAGCGCGTGGGTGCCGTTGGCGAAGCTGCGGCTGAGATGAGAGAGGACGAGACGGGCCAAGCTATTGCAGGAAAACCGTCGTGTAGGCGCGCTTCCAGTCGAGGTCGGCCTTGTAGACGCCGTTTTTCGACATGACGTCGAAGAACTCCTGCCAGCGCGCGTCGGTCATCTCGCCGGGCTTGTCGCCCACCAGCTTGTATTCGTTCATCTTGGCGATGGCGCTGGCGAGGACGTCGTCGGTCATCTCGGGGTTGTCGGCCTTGATGAGCGCGTTGCCGGGCGTGGGGTCGCCGGTGAGATAGTCGACCCAGCCGCGGATGGAGGCGCGCACGAATTTGGCGACGAGAAGCGGACGTTCCATCGCAATCTTGTCGGTCGCGAGGATGAGGTTCGCATAGGAGGGATAGGCCTCGTCGGCGAGCAGGAAGAGCTGCGGCTTGAAGCCGCCTTCCTTCTCGATCTGGTAGGGCTCCGATGTGATGTAGCCCTGCTGGATGGCGGTTTCGTCGGTGAGGAAGGGGGCGAGGTTGTAGGTGTATTTGCGGATCTGCGAATCGTCGAAGCCGAAGGTCGCCTTGAGCCAGATCCAGTAGGCGCCCGCTGCGGCATCCGAGATCATGATGGGCTTGCCCTTCATGTCGGCGATGGATTTCACGTCGTCGCGGGGGTGGGTGATGAGGACCTGGGGGTCCTTCTGGAAGATCGCGGCGACGGCGACGGCGGGAACGCCTTCGGCCGCCATGTTGAGCGGGATGAAGCTGTTGGAGCCGATGCCGAATTCGACCTGTTCGGAGCCGAGCAGCAGCGGCACGTTCACCGACGCGCCGCCCTGGATGATTTCGACGTCCAGGCCTTCTTCCTCGTAATAGCCCTTGGCTTTCGCCTGATAGAAGCCGCCGTGTTCGGCCTGGGCCTTCCAGTCGGTGACGAAGCGGACCTTGTCGAGCGCCATGGTGGGCGCGGCGAGGCCGAGAGCGAGAGCGGCGGTGAGGAGGAGGCGCATGAGCTGTCCTTCAGAGCGAGCGGCAGGTGGCTTTCTTGCGGGCGTCGTCGATGGCGGCGTAGTTCGCCTCGTCGTTGATCAGCGTACGGATCAGAACCAGGCCGCGCGTGGTCGGCGAGACGATGGTTTCGGCCCCGGCGGGCGCGTCGGCGGCGGGCGTGCCGGGCTTGGTGACCAGAACGCGGATGCCACCGGTCGTCGCCTGACGGTCGTTTATGACGCGATAATTGTCGGTGTTGAGATCGTAGAATGCGGCCGACCAGTAGGTGCCGGGCGGTACCTCGGCGGTCACCAGCAGCGGCTTGTCGCTGACGTCGTAGGCGCAGATATTGTAGAGAAGGTCGGGCGAAGAGCGCACGACGGTGTTGTTCGCCGCGTTGGGGCGGGGCGGGTAGGCCATCGCGTTGATGCCCGAGACGGCGGCAGCCCGGCTCATGACGCGGCCCATGATCAGCGACGGCCCGAAATAGAGCGCCGCGCCGTGCGCGATCGCGGCGATGACGACGACGCCGATCAGCCAGCGGAGGAAGCTCATGCGCGGCAACTCCCCTTGGTGAGCGTGAGGAGCCTGGCCGCATCGGGCGCCGCCGCGACGGCTTCCGAGGGCTGATAGAGCCGGAGCAGCAGGACGAATGTGCCGTTGCCGGTGGCGATGCCGTTAGGCCCCGAACCGTCGGGCGTGAGCGCGATCGTCACGCTGCCGTCGGCCCCCGTTTCCACCGACGCCGCGCTGGCGGAGTAGCGGTCGCCCGTCGAATGGATCAGCATGTCGTTGGGGCCATAGGCCGTGACCGACCACCAGCGCGCGTCGGGCGGAGGGCCGGTGAGCGTGTAGTCGCACGCCGCCGTGAGCGTTTGGCCTTCGGCGTCTTTCGTCGCCTCGAAATAGATCGTCTCGGAGCGGTTGAGCGCGAGGATCGAGGTGATGGCGATCTGAAGACGCGAATAGGCGTCGTTGGCCGCCGAGCCGACATTGAGATTGGTGTGCCAGACGCCGTTGGTGACGATGGCGGGCGGCGTGGCCTTGAACACCATGTACCAGAGCGAGCCGAACCCCAGGGCGAGGCCGACGATCAGCGCGCTCAGCCATTTGACGAGAAACTTCAACGGCGCATTTCCGGTTTGCTCGAGCCCCGTTTGTAGCCGGATGAAGTCATGGGGACCAGACGGGACCATGCGGCGCGTCGTCCGGCGATTCAAAAGCGGCAGGGGCGCGGACAGGCCCGCGCCCCTGCCGATGCTGAAGCTCTGGCGGCCTCAGAAGCCGAACGCGATGGCCGCTCTGCCGCCCCAGGCGTCGTAATCGCCGCCGCCGATGCCGTCATAGAAAAGCGAGCCGGCGACGGAGAGACCGTTCTCGGCCTGGTAGGCGAGGCCGCCTTCGACGCGGCCGCGCACGCCGGTGTCATCGAGTCCGGGGGCTCCGGTGAACTGGGTGGCGGTGTTGTCCTGCTGGAAGGTCCACACGATGTCGAAGCCGAAGGAGGGCTTCAGCGTGGCGCCGCTGGGCTGGAGAATGGCCCACTCGAAGGTCGGGCCGAAAGTCACCTCGCCGGTCTTGATCTCGACCGAGGGGATCGCGACGGACAGGCTGTCGACATAGGCGTCGGTGGTTTCCTTGTACCAGCTGACCCGGGCTTCGGGCCGCACCGTCAGGTTGCCGCTTTCGAACGCGCCGATCAGGGCGGCCGAATAGAGTTCGCGATCGCTGTCGACCGTGTCGGTGTAGGTGCCGAACGGCGAGACGTCGAAGCTGGCCCCGCCCCAGGCGGCGCGGGCATCGACATAGAGGTTGGGGGCGATGCGCGCGCTGAGATAGGGACCGGCGAGCCAGCCGCTGGAGTCGAGCGTGCCGCTGGCGGTGTCCATGTTCAGCCAGTCGCCCTGGATGCCGACGCCCAGCAGCACATTGTCGGAGACCAGATAGTCGGCGCCGGCATGGATGATGGCGAAGTCGCCCTCGGACGAGGCGGCGCCGTCGAAGCGGGCGAAGGTGCCCTCGACCCAGGCGTCGAAGCGATAGGTGCGGCCGTCCATCGCGGCCGCCGTCGCGGCGCCGGCCTGGGTGATCGCGGCGCCCGACGCGGGCTCGACCGAAGCGGCGAGCGAGGCGGGAACGCCATTGTCGTTCACCGGCGCATTGAAGCGGTGATCGCGGTCGCCGCGAGCCCTGAGGCCCGAGAGGCTCATCGCGAAGTGCGCCTGATCAGCGCCGATGGTGGCCGAGAAGGGCAGGTTCGACGCGAAGGTCTTGCCGAAGGCCGACGCCGATCCGCCCGAACCGCCGCCGCCATTGAGGCGGCCGATTCGGCGCGACAGGTCCGGCGCATTGGCGAGGATAAGCCGCGACGAGGCATCCAGCGCCGCCCCGATGGCCTCGACCGCCGCACGGCGCGAGCCGAGGGCCTGGATTGTGCAGACGGTGGTGACGTTCGAGGCGATGATAAGGGCCGCGGTGCGCGAAGATGTATTGATCATGCTGGTCGCGGGCGAGCAGCTTGCGGCGTCGAGACCGAAGCCGTCCGGGACGGTGAAGGCGACGCTGTAGCTGCCGGGCTGCAGCGTCACGGTCGGGCTGGTGCCCGTGCCGCCGGAGGTCTGAATGGTGAAGTTGAGGCTGGGCGCGACGGAGGTGAAGGCGAAGCTGCCGTCATCGTCGCCGGTGTTGACGACGAAGCGCACCTGCCCGGGAGCGACATAGGTGAAGCCGCCGGCCAGCGTGCCGGAGCCGCCGGGCGTCGTGACCGCGACGTTCACGGCCCCCGCCGCATGCGCGGGCGTGGTGGCGGTGATCTGCGTCGGAGAGTCGACGTTGTAGGCGGTGGCGGCCGTGCCGCCGAAGGTGACGGCGGAGGCGTTCTGGAAGTTGGTGCCGGTGATGATGACCGTCGTTCCGCCCGCCGTCGTGCCGTTGTCCGGCGAGATCGAGGTGACGACAGGGACGGCCTGGGCGATGTTCAGCGTGTAGTTGTTGAGGACCGTGTACGGGCCGGAGCCGGTCGCGCTGTCGCTCGCGCGAATGGCGAAGGAGAAGGCGCCGAAGACCGTGGGCGTGCCGGAGAGAACGCCGTTGGAGCTGAGCGTGAGGCCCGCCGGGAGCGCGCCCGAAAAGACGCTGTAGCTGTAGGGCGAGACGCCGTTGCTGGCGGTGAAGGTCTGGGTGTAGGCCGTGCCCATCGTCGCCGACGGCAGCGCGCCGGATGCGGGCGACATGGCGAGCGTGGCGCCGTTGATGGTCCAGCTATAGGCGCGGGAGCCGGTATAGGGCGCACCGGTGCCGGTGGAGCTGTCGGTCGCCGTCACCGTGAAGTTGAACGTGCCGCCGGCCGTGGGCGTGCCGGAGAGCGCGCCATTGGGGGCGAGCGTGACGCCTGCGGGCAGCGCGCCGGAGGTCACCGCGAAGGAATAAGGCGCGGTGCCGCCGGCGGCGGCGAGGGTCTGGTTGTAGGACTGCGCGACCGTGCCGTTATTGAGCGTGTTGGGCTGGACGCCGATGGTGGGCGCGGTGACGGCGAGCTGGAAGTTCTTGCCGCGGGAGACGCCGCCCGGATCGGTGGCGCTGATGGTGAAGAAGAAGTCGCCGCCCTGGGTCGGGGTGCCCGAGAGGAGGCCGGCCGAGGTCAGCGTGAGGCCGGCGGGGAGCGAACCGAAGGTCACCGCGAAGGTGTAGGCCGGGCCGTTGCCGCCGGTGGCGGTCATCTGCTGGCTGTAGGCGGCGCCGACCTGGGCGCTGGGCAGCGGCGAGGCGTTGGTGACCTGGACCACGTCATAGATGGTGACGGAGTAATTGCCGGTGACCGAGAAGGGCGCGCCGGTGCCGGTGGTGCTGTCGGTGGCCGTGATCTGGAAGTTGAACGTGCCGGCCTGGGTGGGCGTGCCGGTGACGGCGCCCGTCGAGGTGCTGAGCGACAGACCGGACGGCAGCGCGCCGGAGGTGACGGCATAGCTGTAGGGCGCGGTTCCGCCCGAGGCGGTGAACTGCTGACTGTAGCCGGGCACGTTGATGCGGCCGGTCGCGACGGCTCCGCCGCTGGGCGAGAGCGCGAGGTTGGGGCCGGCGATGACGAAATCGATGGTCGCCGAGGCTGACCCATTCGCGTTTGAGTAATTCAGCGTTCCGGAGAAGGTGCCTGCGCCGGTGGGCGTGCCGATGAAATAGATCACTCCGTTGCTGTCGGCGGGAGAATAGGTGACGCCGGGGGGCAGCGCGCCGGTGTAGCTCGATGTGAAGGGACCCGGAGCCGGGATCCCATATCCGACCGCAAATGGCTGGCCGACCGTTCCGGTATTTGTGAAGTCCGCCTGCGCCTGATTGACGGGCGCGGGGCCGGACTGGGCCTGGGCGCCCGAAGGGCCGAACGGGAGCGATTGGGGTGCCTGGGCGAGTGCGGCCGGGGCGCAGAGTGTTGCCAAAACGGCGAGCGACGCCAGCACGACGCGGGCGCGCGACCACAGAACTGCGAACATGAAATGCCCCCCCAAGGGTATTTTCGCAGAGCGTTAATCTGCGTTTACCGATTTGGCGAGAGGGACGAGGGTACTTTTTTGCGCCGGGCCTGTGACATGCTGGCGCGGCGCGGCGCGGCCGGGCCTGCCGCCCCCGCCGGTCAGGTCCCGAGCGCCGCCTCGATCCGGTCGACCTCGGCCAGGAAGGCGATCGTCGCGGGGGCCGGCGTGCGGCCCTTGCGCGTGATCACGCCATAGGCGAGGTCGGGCCAGTTGAAGGCCGAGCGCAGCACCGCGATGCGCCCCGCCTGGATATGCGGCCGGAGGATGATCTCGGGCGCGGCCGAGATGGCGTGGCTGGTTTCCAGAATCCGCAGCGTGTGCTGGAAGCCGGGCGTGCGCAGGCGCAGCCTGACGGCCCCGGTCTTGTCGATGACCTCGCCGAACGCCCTGCGCCCGCCGTCATAGCCGGGCAGGGCCGGCATGAAGGTGCTGCCGCCGATCCAGGGATAGTCGAGCAGCGCATCGGGCGGCACCTCGCCGGCGCCGGCCAGCGGATGCGCGGCGGCGCAGAAGAGGACATAGCTGCTGCGCCGGAGCAGGCGGCAGTCGAGATCGTCATGGCGTTCGGCCTCGCCCAGATGCGCGATGCCGACCGAAGCGCGCCCTTCGCGCACGTCGTCGGTCACCGAGACATGGTCGGCGATGCGCAGATCGACGCTGATGAACGGGTGCTTGAGGCTGAGCGCGGCGACGGCGTCGATGGCCGAGAACTCGGCCACCTGCCCGCCGGCCGCGACCACCAGCCGTCCGGTATCGAGCCCTTTGGCCAGACCGATCTCGCGCTTGAGCGCGTCGAACTCTGCCAGGATCGTATGTCCATGCGCCGCGACGAGCGCGCCGAAAGACGTGGGCGTGACCGGCGGCCCGCGATCGAACAGCGGCGCGCCGAACCGCTTTTCCATCCCGCGCACCGCCTTGGTGAGCGCAGGCTGCGAAATGCCCAGCGCCTGCGCAGCCCGCCCGAAATGCCGGTGGGCCGTGAGCGCGGCGATCATCTGAAGCTGCTGGACCGTCTGCATGATTACCAGGTGCAATCGAGCGATGACTTCAGGTTATTAGATTGTCTCAACCGATTACGCTAGGCTATCGCATCGGACGGCATGGCCGTTCGTTTCGAGCGAGGAGCGCGGGACGGGATGGGGACGGCAGCCTTGCCCACCGAACATGCAGCCGCACTGGCCGCCGCCATGGAGGCGATGCCGCCCGGCATGGCGCCGCACGAGGCGCGCGCCGAGGCCGAGCGGCTGATCGCGGCCTATGGCGAGGAAGCGGTGAACGTGGCGCTGGCCTGCCAGGATGCCCTGCTGGAGCGCGGCCAGGACGTGGCGGCGCTGACCCTGCTGCAGGTGATCACCGCGATCTGGGACATCGAGGACGGGCGCTGAGCCGGAGCGGAGGGTGCCTGAATTTTTCCTAGAAATTATTCCTATGACGCCTTGACGGGCGCGCGGTCGAACCGTATATAGGAATTATGTCCGGTATCAGGCGAGGCGAACGGCGCCCTGGCCAGCCGGGCTTTTTCATATCGGAGGGATGATGGACCAGGGGAGCGATCCCGACTGGGCGGCGATCCGCGCC
>JAKOQZ010000218.1 GCA_029778105.1 Pseudomonadota bacterium
CGTCATAGCCCTGCGGCGGAATGTGGAACGTCACCTGGTCCAGCTTGTGGGCCTGGCCCTTCCAGAAAACCATGTTCTCGCTGGCGGCGGACGTATCGCCGAAGCCGTAGCCGATATTGAATCCGAACGGCGCGCCATCGACGAGGCCCGACGCCGAGCCCCAGTACCAGGTGTTATCGTAGGTCCACACACCGCGGCCCCAATCGAGCACGGCGAAATCCGTGCTAGCCGAAAAGGCGAAGGTCTCGCCGCCGATCGCGATCTCGCCCGATGCCGGGAGGCAGTTGATCTTCTGGTTGTAGTAGAAGGCGCGCGGCGCCTTTGAGAACGGCGTCGCGATGACCATGCGGTCCATCGGCGGCTGCTCCAGCACGATCTCGCCCTTGAGCCCCCGGCCCTTGCCATAGCCCGGGCAATCGATGGTCAGCCGCCGCCCGCCCGGCGCATGGTGGAACGCCAGCGACATTTTGGAGTGGTTCTGGACGATGTCGCCGCTGTCGGCGCTTTCCGGCAACCCCATCCGGCCCATCGGAAAGGGGAGCATGACGCTTTCGTTGAAGGCGCGCCGTGTCTCGAAGTCCATCCACGAGCAGGCGAGAAGACCCATATAGCCGTTATCGGCGACGGTCAGCGCCAGACCGTAGCGTTGGCCGAGAATGCAGTAGTAGTCCCACTCCTTGATGCGCCAGCGCGAGGCCTTCACGGCCGCGCGGCGATAGCGGCGAACTTCCGATGTCGCCCACCCGGCCTGCGCCAGATGGCCGCGCTCGTCGAGCAGCTCGCCCGCCCCCAGCCGAACCTGCATGTCAGATCAATCCGGCCAGAGGGCTGGAAGGATCGGCGTAGAGCTTCTTCGCCATGCGGCCCGCGCGATAGGCTTCGCGGCCGGCGATCACCGCATGCTTCATGGCGCTCGCCATCAGCACCGGGTTCTTCGCCTCGGCGATCGCCGTGTTCATCAGCACGCCCGCGCACCCCAGCTCCATCGCCACGGCCGCGTCGCTGGCCGTGCCGACGCCCGCATCCACCAGCACCGGCACCTTCGCCTGCTCGACGATCAGGCGGATGTTCACCGGGTTCTGGATGCCGAGCCCCGAACCGATGGGCGCCGCCAGCGGCATGATCGCCACCGCGCCGGCATCCTCACAGCGCCTCGCCATCAGCGGATCGTCGCTGCAATAGACCATCACCTCAAAGCCGTCCTTCGAGAGGATCTCGGTCGCGCGCAGGGTCTCGATCATGTCGGGGTACAGAGTCTTGCGGTCGCCCAGGACTTCCAGCTTCACAAGGCTCCAGCCGCCGGCTTCGCGCGCCAGGCGCAGCGTCCGCATCGCCTCTTCGCCGGTGTAGCAGCCGGCGGTGTTGGGCAGATAGGTCACTTTCCGGGGGTCGATGAAGTCGACCAGCATCGGCTCGTTCGGGTTCGACAGGTTCACGCGCCGCACCGCGACCGTCACGATCTCGGCCCCGCTCGCCTTCAGCGCCTCGGCATTTTCTTCATAGGTTTTGTATTTCCCCGTGCCGATGATGAGGCGCGAGGAGAAGGTCCGCCCTGCGACGGTCCACGTGTCGGTCGATGCGTCGGTGCTCATGCCCGACACTTAAGGTCTGCCGCCGGGCGGCACAACGCGGGAAAGCGCGGGCGAGCCGCTCAGCCGCCGCCGATGAAGCGGACGATTTCGAAGCGGTCGCCGTCGGCCACCGGCACGTCGCCATAGGTGGAGCGCGGCACGATCTCCAGATTGCGCTCGACCGCGACCTTCCCTTCGGTCAGTCCCAGCACGCCCAGAAGGCCGGCGACGCTGATGGGGCCTGCGACCCGCCGGGGCTCGCCATTTATCGTCAAATTGAGGTCCAAGGCCCTGTATCGCCTCACGCTTTCAACTCAGGGGCGGCGCGGCTATAAAGCCGCCTCTTTCGCTGGATGGACGGACCGCCAACGCGATGCCGAAGCCGATCTATATTCTCAACGGGCCCAATCTCAACCTTCTGGGAAAGCGGGAACCCGAGATCTACGGCACCACGACGCTCGCCGAGATCGAGGCCATGTCGGCGGCCAGGGCCGAAGCGGCCGGATTCCGGGTCGTTTTCCGCCAGACCGCCCGCGAGGGCGAGCTGGTGGAGTGGCTGCACGACGCTCGCGAAAATGGCGCAGCCGTCATCATCAACGCCGGCGCCTACAGCCACACGTCGGTGGCGATTCATGATGCCCTGAGGGCAGTTGACCTTCCGGTCGTCGAAGTTCATCTCTCGAACGTCCACCGGCGGGAATCTTTCCGCCACCATTCCTTTGTTTCGGCTGCGGCAGACGGCATCATCATGGGACTTGGAGCGCACGGCTACGAACTCGCCGTCGACGCCGCCATCGCCCTGATCGCAAAGGCCGCCCGCACCGCTTAACCTGTGGGCGCGCACCGCCTGCCCCGTTCCCCTCGAGGTTGATTTTGGCCACCAAATCCTCTTCCGCCGACCAGACCGAAGGCGATATCGCGTTCGTCACGACCCTCGCCCATCTGCTGGAAAAGGCGGGCGTCACCGAGATCGAAGTCGAGCGCGCCGGCCTCAAGGTCCGCGTTTCGCGCGCTGCAGCCGCCGCTGCGCCTGTCGTCTATACCGCGCCGCCCCCGGCGGCCGCGCCGGCCCAGGCCGCCCAGCCTGCCGCCGCCCCCGCCGCGGCCAAGCCCGCCGCGCCCGTCGAGCAGGACTGGTCCAAGCATCCCGGCGCCGTGACCTCGCCGATGGTCGGCACAGCCTATCTGGCGCCCCAGCCCGGCGCGGCACCCTTCGTGCAGGTCGGCGACACGGTGAAGGAAGACCAGACGCTCCTGATCGTCGAAGCCATGAAGACGATGAACCCGATCCCCGCGCCCAAGGCCGGCAAGGTCGTCCAGATCATGGTGAGCGACGCCAGGCCGGTTGAGTACGGCGAAGTCCTGATGATCATCGAATAAGGCGGCAAGGCCACACGATGTTCGACAAGGTTCTCATCGCCAATCGCGGCGAAATCGCCATGCGCGTCGTGCGCGCCTGCCGCGAAATGGGCATCAAGACCGTCGCGGTGCATTCCACCGCCGACGCCAACGCGATGCATGTGCGGATGGCGGACGAGAGCGTCTGCATCGGCCCGCCGCCGGCGAAGGACTCCTATCTGAATATTCCGGCGCTGATCGCGGCGTGCGAGATCACCAACGCGAACGCGATCCACCCCGGCTATGGCTTCCTGTCGGAGAACGCGCGCTTCGCCGAGATCGTGACGGCGCATAACCTGACCTTCATCGGCCCGACGGCGGAGCATATCCGCACGATGGGCGACAAGGTGCAGGCCAAGAAGACGGCGAAGGCGCTGGGCATTCCCGTGGTCCCGGGCTCGGACGGCGCGGTGCTGGACGCTGACGCTCCCGCCATCGCAGCCGAAATCGGCTATCCGGTCCTCATCAAGGCGGCGTCGGGCGGCGGCGGGCGCGGCATGAAGATCGCCGAGAGCCCCGATGTGCTGATGGAGCAGATTTCGCTCGCCCGCAACGAAGCGAAGTCGGCCTTCGGCGACGACACGATCTATATCGAGAAATATCTCTCGACCCCGCGCCACATCGAGATCCAGGTGCTGTGCGACATGCACGGCAATGCGCTGCATCTGGGCGAGCGCGACTGTTCGCTGCAGCGCCGGCACCAGAAGGTTCTGGAGGAAGCGACCTCCCCTGCCCTCAATTCCAGCCAGCGCAGCGAGATCGGCGAGATCGTCGCCAACGCCATGCGCAAGCTCGGCTATATCGGCGTCGGCACGGTCGAGTTCCTGTATGAGAACGGGCAGTTCTATTTCATCGAGATGAACACCCGCCTGCAGGTGGAACATCCGATCACCGAGATGATCACCGGGCTCGATCTGGTGCGCGAGCAGATTCGCGTGGCCAACGGCGCGGAGCTCGGGCTGACCCAGGGCGACATCGAGTTCCGCGGCCACGCGATCGAGTGCCGCGTGAATGCCGAGAACCCCGTCACCTTCCGCCCCTCGCCCGGCACGATCCGCAACTGGCATACGCCCGGCGGGCTCGGCGTGCGGGTCGACAGCGCCGCCTATGCCGGCTACGCGATCCCGCCCTACTACGACAGCCTCATCGGCAAGCTGATCGTCCATGGCCGCAACCGCACCGAATGCCTGATGCGCCTGCGCCGCTCGCTCGACGAATTCGTCGTGGACGGCGTGGAGACGACCATCCCGCTGTTCCAGCGGCTGATGCAGGAGCCGGACTTCCAGAACGGCGACTATCACATCCACTGGCTGGAAGAATTCCTGTCGCGGGGCTGATGCAGGGCATCGACGCCGATCTGCTGCTGAAAGCCTATGCCATCGGGGTGTTCCCGATGGCCATGAGCCGCGACGATCCGGAATTGCACTGGTTCGATCCCGACCGGCGCGGCGTCATCCCGCTCGATGCGTTCCACATGCCAAGAAGGCTCCTCCGCACCATGAAGGCGGAGCCTTACGCGATCGCGGTCGACACCGACTTCGAGGGCGTGATGCGGGCCTGCGCGGCGCCCCGCCCCGGGCATGACGAAACCTGGATCAACGAGGGGATCATCGCGCTCTACACCGACCTCTTCGAGCGCGGCCACGCTCACAGCGTCGAATGCCGCAAGGACGGCGCGCTCGTCGGCGGTCTCTACGGCGTTTCGATCGGCGCCGCCTTCTTCGGCGAGAGCATGTTCTCCACCGCCACCGACGCCAGCAAGATCGCGCTGGCGGCCCTGGTTCACATCCTGCGCGAAGGCGGCTTCACGCTGCTCGATACCCAGTATCTCACCGGGCATCTGGCGCAGTTCGGGGCCGTGGAGATCTCACGCGCCGAATATCGCAAACGCCTGGAGGCCGCGATCGCAAAGCCGGCGGCGTTTCACTCGCGCGCGCCGTCGTCCTGCTCGATCGTATCGTCGATGCTCGGCAGCTCTGCAGGCTGATCGCCTTCCACGCCCGTCGCGACCGAGGCGTTGGGATTGTTCGGATCGTCGATGTGACAGCCGATCACCCACACATCGTACACCGGATGCTCCAGCGCGTTCAGCCCGGGGCTTGAGGCGAACATCCAGCCGGAAAACAGGCGGTGCAGCTCGTCACCGCCCTGCGACGGCGGCTCGTTGATCTCCACGAACACCGACGTCTCCGGCGTTTCCTCCGGCGGGCGCACATAGCAGGTGCGCGCGGTGATCAGCAGTTTCTTGAACTTCACCGTATGGCCGACGGGCGCCTCGAAGCGGAACGTCCGCGCCGTGATCTTGTCGAGCCCGCCCATGATGACCGAGCGGCGCACGCCCTTGTCGTCGGCGACGGCGTCATCGAACGTCGCATCGCGATCGAGAACGGACGGCAGTTCCGACAGCTTAACGGTCGCCGGCGCGGGAGAGGCGGCGTCCTGCGCCAGGGCGGGGCCTGCGGCGGCGATCAGCGCCAGAGCGAACATGCGGATGGTCATGGGCGGAAATAAGCGTCCCAATGCGGCCAAATTCAGTCCGGCGTCCAGGCTTCGTAGTCGCCGGTCGCCTTGGGCCGCTGGCCGGACGCATACAAGCTGCCCTTGGGGCGGTAGGCGTAGGGCGTGCCGGTCATGTTGGGCTGGTGCGGCTTTTCCCACGGCTTGGTCAGCGGCGGGTCTTCGGTGGGGGGCGTGTCGGTGGTGTGGTGGAGGTAGTGGTGCCACTCGGGGGGGATGCGCGAGGGTTCGGCGAGGCCCTTGTAGATGACCCAGCGGCGCGAGTTGTCGCGGTTGCGGTAGTAGCGGTTGCCCTGGGGGTCTTCGCCGACGAAGGTGCCGGCGCGCCAGGTCGTCCAATAGGTTCCGGCGGTTGCGCCGTTCCACCAGGTGAAAATGCTGCTGATCAGGCCCATCGGGCACCCCTGAGAGTCGTGCCCCCTTATAGGGCGTCAAGGGCCTGAGGCGACAATAAATTTCGGCTGTGGACGACGGCGGGTAAGTGGTTGGGCCACGGTCATTTTTGCGATCGGGCGAAAGATCGTTGCCCACCAGATGTGGTAGGCGGACGCAATTTTAACTCAATATATGTTGCGCGCCGGGGGCGATGGTGGTTCGCTTGCCTTCCGCGCGGGCGCCGCAAGGCGACCGCTGCCACGGGGGACTAACAGACTGATTTCACGGAGATTTGGCGCTGCCGCCACATGCGGCCGGCATCGAATATCCGACTCTGAAGCCATTCAGCCGGAACCGAGTAGAGCCATGCGTATCAGCCGCCGTTTCACCAGCGAATCCGCCGACGCCTATGCCGGAATCGCCTTTCATACCGTGACCAGCGAGATCCGGAATCCCGACGGTTCCAGCGTCTTCAAACAGGACGGAATCGAGGTGCCGGCGCATTGGAGCCAGGTGGCGAGCGACGTGCTGGCGCAGAAATATTTCCGCCGGAAGGGCGTGCCGGCGACGAGCGAAAAGCCCCCCGAAAACGATGTGCCGGCGTGGCTGTGGAAGGCGGTGCCGACGCGTGCCGCCGAGGGGGGCGAAACGAGCGCCCGTCAGGTGTTCGACCGCATGGCGGGGGCCTGGACCTATTGGGGCTGGAAGGGCGGCTATTTCGACGCCGAGAAGGACGCCCGCGCCTTTTACGACGAGATGCGCTTCATGCTGGCCATGCAGATGGCGGCCCCCAATTCGCCCCAGTGGTTCAACACCGGGCTCAACTGGGCCTATGGCATCGACGGGCCGGCGCAGGGGCATTTCTATGTCGACCACGAGAGCGGCGAGCTGAAAGCCTCGACCAGCTCGTATGAGCGGCCGCAGCCGCACGCCTGCTTCATCCAGGGCATCAGCGACGATCTGGTGAACGAAGGCGGCATCATGGATCTGTGGGTGCGGGAAGCGCGCCTGTTCAAATACGGCAGCGGCACGGGCACGAATTTCAGCGCCCTCAGGGGCGAGAACGAGCCGCTGGCGGGCGGCGGCAAGTCGAGCGGCCTGATGAGCTGGCTGAAGATCGGCGACCGCGCGGCGGGCGCGATCAAATCGGGCGGCACGACGCGGCGCGCCGCCAAGATGGTGGTGGTCGACGCCGATCACCCCGACATCGAAGCCTTCATCGACTGGAAGGTGACGGAAGAGCAGAAGGTCGCCGCGCTGGTGACCGGCTCGAAAGCCATGGAGAAGCACCTGAACGCGGTGCTGAAGGCCTGCATCAACTGCGAGGGGCCGGACGGCGACTGTTTCGACCCGGCCAAGAACCCGGCGCTGAAGCGCGAGGTGAAGGCCGCGAAGAAGGCGATGATCCCGGAGAACGTGATCCAGCGCGTCATCCACTATGCGCGCCAGGGCTTCACGCGCATGGAGATCCCGACCTACGACACCGACTGGGACAGCGACGCCTATCTGACCGTTTCGGGCCAGAACTCGAACAACACGGTGCGGGTGAACGACGCGTTCCTGCGCGCGGTGGAGACCGGCGGCGAGTGGACGCTGACCCGCCGCGTCGGCGGCAAGCCGGCCAAGGTGATCAAGGCCCGCGATCTGTGGGACAAGATCTCGTATGCCGCGTGGGCCTGCGCCGACCCGGGCATCCAGTTCCACACCACGATCAACGACTGGCACACCTGCCCCGAGAGCGGCACGATCCGCGCGTCGAACCCGTGCAGCGAATACATGTTCCTGGACGATACGGCCTGTAACCTCGCCTCGCTGAACCTGATGCGGTTCCGCAGCGAGGACGGGCAGTTCGACATCGCGGCGTTCGAGCATGCCTGCCGTCTGTGGACCGTCGTGCTGGAGATCAGCGTGCTGATGGCGCAGTTCCCCTCGCGCGAAATCGCGCAGCGCAGCTATGACTTCCGCACGCTGGGCCTCGGCTTCGCCAATATCGGCGGCTTCCTGATGTCATCCGGCATCGCCTATGACAGCGACGAGGGCCGCGCGATCACCGCCGCCATCACCGCGCTGATGACGGGCACGGCCTATGCCGCGTCGGCCGAGATGGCCGGCGAGCTGGGCGCCTTCCCCGGCTATGCCCGCAACGCGCACCACATGCTGCGCGTCATCCGCAACCATCGCCGCGCGGCCTATGGCGAGCTGGCCGATTACGAAAACCTGCATGTCGCGCCGGTGCCGCTGAACGCCAAGGCCTGCACGCTGGAGGGCCTGGCCGAAGCCGCCGCCGCGTCGTGGGACAAGGCGCTGGCGCTGGGCGAGACCAACGGCTTCCGCAACGCGCAGGCGACCGTGATCGCCCCCACCGGCACGATCGGCCTGGTGATGGACTGCGACACCACCGGCATCGAGCCCGACTTCGCGCTGGTGAAGTTCAAGAAGCTGGCCGGCGGCGGCTATTTCAAGATCATCAACCAGGCCGTGCCGGCGGCGCTGGCGGCGCTGGGTTACAGCCCCGAGCAGGCGCGCGAGATCACCGACTATGCGGTGGGCCGCGGCACGCTGGTGGGCGCCCCTGCCCTGCACCACGCGGCCCTTGGCGCCAAGGGCTTCGGCGAGACGCAGATCGACGCAATCGAGGAGGCGCTGGCCGCCGCCTATGACATCCGCTTCGTGTTCAACCGCTGGACGCTGGGCGACGCGTTCTGCATGGAGGTGCTGGGCCTTTCCGAAGCGCAGATGGACGATGCGGGCTTCGACCTGCTGACCGCCATCGGCTTCACCAAGGCCGAAATCGAGGCCGCCAATCTGTATGTCTGCGGGGCGATGACGCTGGAAGGCGCGCCGCACCTCAAGGCCGAACACCTGCCGGTGTTCGACTGCGCCAATCCGTGCGGGCGCACGGGCAAGCGCTTCCTTTCGGTGGAAAGCCATATCCGCATGATGGCGGCGGCGCAGCCCTTCATCTCGGGCGCGATCAGCAAGACCATCAACATGCCCAACGCCGCCGGCGTGAAGGAATGCGGCGAGGCCTATATGCTGTCGTGGAAGCTGGCGCTGAAAGCCAACGCGCTCTACCGCGACGGATCGAAGCTGAGCCAGCCGCTGTCGGCCTCGCTGATCGCCGACAACGACAATGACGACGAGGACGCCGACGAGAAGGTGGCCGCCCTCATCGCCGAGGCCCCGGCGCAGCGCACCGTGCAGGTGACCGAGAAGATCGTCGAGCGCATCATCGAGAAGGTGCGCGAGCGCGCCCGCCGCGAGAAACTGCCCGGCCGCCGCAAGGGCTATACCCAGAAGGCGGAAGTGGGCGGGCACAAGGTTTACCTGCGCACCGGCGAATATGAAGACGGCACGATCGGCGAGATCTTCATCGACATGCACAAAGAGGGCGCGGCGTTCCGCTCCCTCATGAACAACTTCGCCATCGCGATCAGCCTGGGCCTGCAATACGGCGTGCCGCTGGAGGAATATGTGGAGGCGTTCGTCTTCACCAAGTTCGAGCCGGCGGGGCTGGTGCTGGGCAATGACAGCATCAAGAACGCGACGAGCGTGCTGGACTATATCTTCCGCGAGCTGGCGGTTTCCTATCTCGGCCGCCACGACCTGGCGCATGTGGTGCCCAAGGAAGACGCCGACGACGATCTGGGCGGCGGCTCGTCGGACGACCGCCGCCTGAAGCGCCCGGCGGTGGAGCGCGCGGTCTCCACCGGCTTCGTGCGCGGGCGCACGCTTTCCCTCGTGGAGCGCAGCGGCGCGGCGCTGGCGTTCGAGCAGGAGATTTCCATCGACGCGCGGCTGGACGACATCCGCAGCCAGATCGAGACCGTGGTGGACGTGCCCGCGCCGTCCCGCAGCGGCCTGGCGATGGGCGCCAGCGCGGCGCCCTCCTCGCTAAGCCGCGCCCGCAAGGACGATGTCGGCGCCCGCCGCGCCGAGGCCCGCATCAAGGGCTATGAAGGCGACAGCTGCGGCCAGTGCGGGAATTTCACGCTGGTGCGCAACGGCACCTGCATGAAGTGCGACACGTGTGGCGGGACGAGCGGGTGTAGTTGAGGGAACCGGCTTGAAATTACAAACAAACAAGATCACGCTCGAAGAATGAGCGACCTCTCCTCGCAGCCGACCCCACTGCAGACAATCTATAACTGGTATCGGACCGGATCGCTGACTGTTAATCGATCGTACCAGCGCAAGCTAGTTTGGACGCTTCAGGAAAAGCGTCAACTCATCGATAGCATTCTCAAAGATTATCCGATCCCCTTGGTCTTGCTTGCTGAAACAAATCCTGACAGTGGCAAACCCGCCCTCGAAATTATGGATGGCCTACAGCGCCTCCACACAATTGTGTCGTTCATCGAACATGGTTTCAGCACGCAAGACGGCCGGTATTTCAACGTAGACGAATTTACGCGAGCCAAGGAGGAGCGTGAAAAGGGAACGTTTACACAAGCCCCTGACGCAAAGCTTCTGACACGCTCCGAGGTATCTAAGATCTTAGATTATATTCTTCCGGTGTCAGTCATTCGGCACGCGTCAGAGACGGAAGTAACGGACATTTTTGGTCGCATTAATTCCTATGGGCATCGCCTTAGCGATCAAGAGCGCCGACAAGCCGGGTTGATATCAGACTTGGCCAAGTTCGTGCGCACTATGTCTTCCGAGATTCGAGGAGACGTTTCCGCAGATAGCTTGCCACTTTTCAAAATGCCGGAAGTGAGCATCGATTTGCCCACGACAAAATATGGCTATCGAGTGCAGGCCTCCGAAGTATTTTGGGTTCGGCAAGGCATTTTGCGCTCTACGGAGCTTCGTGACAGTTTAGACGAGCAAGCTATTGCAGACTTGGCAGCGTGCATTCTTGGCGAGGACC
>JAKOQZ010000219.1 GCA_029778105.1 Pseudomonadota bacterium
GTCCTGAACGCCCGCTATCACGAGCAGGAAGCGTTCATCGTGTCGCAGGCGGGCGTGCCCGGCGCCGTGACCATCGCCACCAACATGGCCGGCCGCGGCACCGACATCCAGCTGGGCGGCAATGCCGACATGCGCATCGCCGCCGAAACGGCCGGCCTTGAGGACGGGCCGGAGAAGGACGCGCGCATCGCCGCCATCCGCGCCGAAGTGGCGGAAGCCAAGCGCCGCGTGATGGAGGCCGGCGGCCTCTACATCATCGGCACCGAGCGCCACGAAAGCCGCCGCATCGACAACCAGCTGCGCGGCCGCGCCGGCCGCCAGGGCGACCCGGGCGCGTCGAAATTCTATCTGTCGCTTCAGGACGACCTGATGCGCATCTTCGGTTCCGACCGGCTTGAGGGCATCCTGACGCGGCTGGGCCTCAAGCAGGGCGAGGCGATCGCGCATCCCTGGGTGAACAAGGCGCTGGAGAAGGCGCAGCAGAAGGTCGAAGCGCGCAACTTCGACATCCGCAAGAACATCCTGAAATACGACGACGTGATGAACGCCCAGCGCAAGGCGATCTTCGAGGAGCGCATCCGCTATATGCAGGCGGAGGACGTGCATGAGGCGATCACCGATTTCCGCCACGAGGTGATCGACGAGGTGGTGCGCAAGCACATGCCGGAAAACGCCTATGCCGAGCAGTGGGACGTGGCCGGGCTGATCGAGGAAACGACCCGCCTGTTCAACGAGAAGATCCCCGTCGACGACTGGGCGAAGGAAGAAGGCATCGCGGACGAGGAAGTCGCGACCCGCCTGCTCGCCCTGGCGGACAAGCGCGCCGAAGAACGCGCCAAGCCGGTTGAACCCGAAGTGATGCGCCGCGTGGAGAAGCAGGTTCTGCTGCAGACGCTGGACGCCAACTGGCGCGAGCACATCGTGATGCTGGATCACCTGCGCCAGTATGTGGGCCTGCGCGGCTATGCCCAGCGCGATCCGCTGAACGAGTTCAAGACCGAAGCCTTCGAGCTGTTCCAGAACCTGATGAACAAGCTGCGCTTCGACGTGACGCGCACGCTGCTGAACATCCAGTTCCAGTTCCAGGCGCCGCCGCCCCCGCCGCTGGAGGCCCGTCCGCTGCCGCCGATGCGCGCCGAGCATATCGACGCGTCGACCGGCGAGGACGAGATGGCGCTGGCCGACCGTCAGCCGCAGGGCCCGGCGCGCAATGCGCCGATGCTGGGAACCAGCCGCGTGCCGTCATCGCCGACCGACCCGAGCACCTGGGGCAAGGTCTCGCGCAACGAGCCCTGCCCGTGCGGATCGGGCAAGAAGTTCAAGCACTGCCACGGTGCGGTGATGGCGTAACGCCCGGCCAACCGGGCCAAGCCATTCAGGCAAAGAAAAAGGCGGCGGGATCTTCCCGCCGCCTTTTCGTTTCGGCCGGAGCCGAAGCTCTTACATGCCCGAGGCCGAGATCGCCGTGGTGGCGCGGCGGTTCTGGGCGTAGCAGCTCTCCGAGGCTTCGCCGCAGATCGGCTGATCCTTGCCGTAGCTGATGGTCGAGATGCGGTTACGGTCGATGCCGTAGGAGACCAGCGTCTCCTTCACCGCGTTGGCGCGGCGATCGCCGAGGGCGATGTTGTATTCACGCGTGCCGCGCTCGTCGGCATGGCCTTCGATGCGGACCATGACTTCCGGGTTGGCGTTGAGGATCTGCGCCTGCTGCTGCAGGATCGCGGCGCCGTCCGGGCGGACCTGGTAGGAGTCGAGGTCGAAATAGACCGTGTCGCCCACAGCGCGCAGCTGTTCGGCGAGCGCGCCGCCGGTGACGGCGCCGTTGTTCATGCCATTGTCGGTGCCGGTGCCGGCATCGGCGCCGTCTTTCTTGGAGGCGCAGGCCGTCGCGACCAGCGCGAGACCGGCAACGGCCAGAACTTTCATCATCTTCATCGACTTCATCTCCGTCTTGCGGCGCGGGGCCGGCTTTGTCAGGCGCCGTAATGCTGCGGCGCAACATGGGAATTTCGGCCGGAACCTATCGACCGCACATAGAGGCTTCAACCCAGAAAAAGGCGGAACTTGGAACACGGTTCCGCGAGAAAATCACGAATTCCGCCCTTTCTGAAACGCTCTGAAATCTAGTTGACCCCCGGTCCGTCGAGATCGGGCGACCAGGCCGGATCGCTGGCCTCGCCGGGCGTGGGAACGCGGCGCAGATTCTGCCCCGTCAGATCGACCGAATAGATCGACGACGGGCCGCCGGGCGAGCCGCGCGTGAACATGATGACGCGCCCGTTCGGCGCCCATGTCGGACCTTCGTCGAGGAAGCTCTCGGTGAGGCGGCGTTCGCCCGAGCCATCGGTGCGCATGACGCCGATGCCGAAGGTGCCGCGCAGCATCTTGGTGAAGGCGATGACGTCGCCGCGCGGCGACCACACCGGCGTGGCGTAGCGGCCTTCGCCGAACGAAATGCGGTGCACATTGCCGCCGCCGACATCCATGACATAGAGCTGCTGCGAGCCGCCGCGGTCGGATTCGAAGGCGATCTGCGTGCCGTCGGGCGAGAAGGACGGCGCGGTGTCGATCGAGGGATCGGTGGTGAGGCGGCGCGTGGCGCGGGTGCGCAGATCGACCAGATAGATGTCGGTGTTGCCGTCGCGCGCCATCGACATGACGATCGAATTGCCGTCGGGCGAGAAGCGCGGCGAGAAGGTCATGCCGTTGAAGCCCTGAAGCACTTCCTCGCGGCCGGTCTCCAGATCGAAGATGTACACGCGGGGGCGCTGGCCCTGGTAGGACATGAACGAGATGGCCTGAGCCGTCGGGTTGAAGCGCGGGGTCAGCACCAGGTCGCGGCCGTCGGTGAGATACTGAACGTTGGCGCCGTCCTGATCCATGATGGCGAGGCGCTTCACCTTCTTCACCTTGGGGCCGGATTCGGCGACGAACACGACGCGCGTGTCGAAATAGCCCTTGTCGCCGGTGAGGCGCTCATACACGGCGTCGGCGATCATGTGGCCGACGCGGCGCGAGTTCTCCGGCGTGGTGAAGAACTGGAAGCCGATCATCTGCTCCTGGGCGAAGATGTCCCAGAGGCGGAACTCGACGCGCAGCCGGCCGTCGCTTTCGAGCGAGGTGCGGCCGGTGACGAGACCTTTGGCGTTGATGATTCGCCAGTCGGCGAATTTCGGTGGGGCCGCGACATCGGGGCTGCGTTCGATGAACGAGGCGGGATCGAGAGGGCGGAAAAGGCCAGAGCGCGCGAGATCGTCGCGGATCACCTTGGAGATTTCGGCCGACACGCCGCTTTCGCCGGGTGAGGCGGCGCCGAAATCGGTGATGGCGATGGGCAGCGGCTCCATCGTGCCCTGATCGACGCGGACGCGGATGGGGTCCTGCGCGGCGGCGGCGAACGCGCCGGCGCAGGCGGTCGCGATCAGCGCGGCGGAGAGAAGGCGGAGGGCGGGCTTCAGCATGACGTCTCCTAAAGTCCAATCATCTTCGAGGGGTCGAATTCCACTTCGAGGTTCTTCCAAAGGTCGTACGACTCGGCGGGCAGCGTGTAGTTCTGGCAGCCCATGATTGCGCGGCGGCCGGCCTCGGCGGCGGCGCGGTAATAGGGATCGCTCATTTTTCCGGGCTCCATATATTCGGGCATTCCGGCCAGCGAGCCGTCGCGATTCAGACGAACGCGTATCACGACAATAAGATTCTCCGGTGACGGCGCGCCGACAGGCGGCGACCAGCATTTGCTGACCTGGGTCTTGAACGCGTCCTGAATGGTCGCGGTTGCGCGTTTCGGATCGCCAATGCCCTTTTGCGGCTTGTCGTCTTCGCTGGGCTGCTCGTCGGGCGCGGAATCGCTAGTGTCGTCGGTGTCTTCCTTGTCCGCAAGGCCGGCGATGACCGCATCCGGGTCGAACGGCTCTTCGTCCTTCTTGGGCGGGTCTTCCTTTTTCGGCTTTTCCGGCTTCTCGGGCTTTTTTGCGGGTGTGGGTTCGGGCGTCGCCTCGGCCACGTCCTTGGGCGGTTCTTTCAGGTCCTTGGGCTTGGCGCGCGGGGTCGGCGGCGCGGGCACCGGTTCGGGCGCAGGCGCAGGTTCGGGCTCGGCCTCGGCGGTGTCGGGGGCCGGCGGAGGCTCGGGCGCCGGGGCCGGCTCGGGATCGGCGACGGGCTCGGGCTCCGGCTCGGGCGGCGGCGGAGGCGGCGGCTCGGGCTTGGGATCGGGCGCGGCCTTGGGCTTGGGATCGGGCTTGGCGGCCGGCTTGGGTTCGGGTTTGGGGTCTTCCGACTTGGCGGCCGCGCGCACATTGGTGGTGTCGGCGATCTCGAGCAGCTCCACCGGCACGAAATCGGGCTGCGGGGTGTCGTCGATCGGGGTCGGCCAGGACAGGAAGGTGAGCGCGACGATGCCGCCGTGCAGGATCGCCGAGACGACCCAGCCCGGCCTCCTGAACCAGGGGCGGTCGTCGCGATCCATCTTATTTGCCGGTCCCGCGGGTCGGGGCCTTTTCGGGCGCGGCCTTCTTGCCGCCCGGCACCGGATCGGTGACGAGGCCGATGCGGGTGAAGCCGGACGTGTTGAGCAGCGTCATCACTTCCATGATGCGGCCATAGTCGACGGTCTTGTCGCCGCGCAGATAGATGCGCTGGTCGTAGCCGTTGGCGGAGATGGCCAGCAGGCGGGGCACGATCTCGGCCTCGGGCGTCTCGGTGTCCTGGAGATAGATCTTCCCGTCGGCCGCGACGGTGACGTTCAGCGGCTCTTTATCTTCGTTCAGCGGATTGGCGGCCGTCGTGGGCAGGTCGATGGGCACGCCGACGGTCAGCAGCGGGGCCGCGACCATGAAAACGATGAGCAGCACCAGCATCACGTCGACGAAGGGCGTCACGTTGATGTCGGACATGCGCCCCGCCGACGCGCCGCCGTGACGGCGCGATCCGCGCCGCCGGCGTCCGCCGCCCGATGCCATCGACATCGCCATCAGCGGGCCCTTTCGTCGAGCTGGCGCGAGAGGATCGCGGAGAACTCGTCGGCGAAGCCTTCGAGGCGGCCGGCATACTGATTGGCCTGCGCGATGAAGCGGTTATAGGCGATGACGGCCGGGATGGCGGCGAGCAGGCCGAGCGCGGTGGCGAAGAGCGCCTCGGCGATGCCCGGCGCGACGACCGCAAGGCTGGTGTCGTTGGAGGCGGCGATGCCGCGGAAGGCGTTCATGATGCCCCAGACCGTGCCGAAGAGGCCGATGAAGGGCGCGGTCGCGCCGACCGTGGCGAGGAAGCCGAGCTGCTTTTCGACCTGCGTCGTCTCGCGCCCGATGGTGACGTTCATGACGCGGTCGATGCGGTCGCGGATGGAGGGCGCGAGCGCGGCGGAGACCGGGCCGGACCCTTCGAAATTGCGCCGCCATTCGCGCATCGACGCGACGAAGACGACGGCGAAAGGATGATCCGGCTTGAGGCCGATGCCGTTATAGAGCTCGTCGAGCGAGCGGCCCGACCAGAAGACCTGTTCGAAATCGTCGGCCTGAGCGTCGAGCCGGCGCAGCTTCAGCCATTTTTCGACGATGATCGCCCACGACCAGAACGACAGGCCGATCAGCAGCAGCATCACCGCCTTGCCGATGTAATCGGCCTTGAGGAAGAGCTGGATGAAGGAGAAGGCGTCTTCGCCCGCCGCCGACTGCGGACCGACGGCCTCGGCCGTCACGGGCGGAAGCGCGGTGGGGACGCTGCCGGGATCGCCGCCGCTCTGGACGAGATCGGTGAGCGCCCCGGCGGCGTGCGTGAGATGGCTGACCAGATGCAGCGCCTGATCGGCGAGAGCAGCGAAATCCATGCGGGGCGGCCTTTCCTCGGGTCGTCGGGCTTTGCGGCCGGCCCCGTCGCGGCGAGACGAAAACGTGAGGTGTTTAGGTCTCAGATAACCATGACGAAATTGGGGCGCGCGGCAGCGCGGCGCTCACGAAATGCCCTAGCCTTGCAATACTTTACGGACCATTAACCATGGTGAACGGAGCCGCACGGACGACGCTTTCGTGACCGTCGGCACGCCAGCGACATGTTGGCCCATTGCCACCCGCAAACCCGTCGGGCCAATTCGGGCATCAAACCGGCGAGGGACGCCATGATCACACTCCGTCTGGCCTGCGCTGTGGCGGCCGCCGCCGCGCTGGCGGCCCCGGCCCTGGCCGGCAAGAAGATCGACAGCGCCTATAGCGACCTGACCTATGAGGCCGAAGCCGGCGCCAAGGCGACCTGCAAGGGCATCGAGGCGGATGAGGAGTCCGGGTCGGTGCTCTTCGAGTGCAAGGGCTATGGCGGCATCAAGGTCTATGTCGCGGAAGGCGATCTGCGCGCCTATGTCGGCTATGGCATGAACGGCCGGGGCGAAATCGCCGCCAGCCAGACCTTCCCCATCTTCAACCAGGTCGGCGACAAGGTCGAATGGCGGCTGAAGGACGGCAAGCCGGTCGCCACGATCCTGCGCTGGAAGATGCAGAACGAGGACCACAAGGGCGAGGTTCTGGTCGTCACCCAGTTGCAGGACGGCAATCAGTGCTGGATCGCGCAGGTGAGCGCGACGAAGAACAAGAACGCCAACGAGCTGGCGCGCCAGGCGGCCGACGAACTGGCCGGCACCGTGAACTGCGAGGCCGGCGCGCTGCCGAAGGCCTACGGCACGCTCGATCCCGACGTGATGCTGACGGAATGAGACGCGCCATGAGATCGAAACTCGCCCTCGCCGCCGTGCTGCTGACCGGCGCCGCGCTGGCCGATATTCCCCCGCCCCCGCCCGACGATCCGCTGGGGCCGGACTGTCAGCCGTTTCTGGGCGTGTGGACGCCGTCAGGGCCGGACGTCTCGCGCGGGTGGACGGGCTGGCGCGTAGTCGCCATCGGCTCGGAGAAAGCGTCGGTCATCAAGTATGTGAACCTGCAGGACGTGAACATGCAGGTCGAAGGCGACGATGCGCGGCTGACCTGCGAGGCGACGGCCGACGGCCTGACCGTTCTGACCTTCGCGCTGAGCCACGACAAGTTCATCCTGCCGGCCCGGCTGACGAGCGAGACGACCTTCACCACCGAGAAAACGTCGAGCTACACGCAGCCCGGACCGCCGCCGGAGGACTGGAAGCCGGAGACGATCACCACGACCTGGACGCGGATCGCGCGCTAGCCTGCGGACGCCTTGAGATAGGGCGTCATCTTCTCCACGATGTCTTTCGGGATGCGGCGCGGCCGGCCATCCATGGTGATGACGGCCGCCTCGATGCGTGCGGTGCACAGCAGATCCTTGCCGCGATAGATTTCCTGCTCGCCGGTGAGCCGCGCTCCGGCCATTTCGGTGTAGCGGGTGCGGACATGCAGCAGGTCGTCCACCCGCGCCGGGCGCATATATTCGAGCGTGATGCGGCGGAGCGTCCAGACGAGCTTATGCTCGCCCTCCATCATCACCAGATGGCGGACGCCCGCCATGCGCAGGAAATCGGACCGGCCGCGCTCGCAATAGCGCAGATAATTTGCGTGATAGACGATGCCCGAGGTGTCGGTGTCTTCGTAATAGATGCGCACCGGCAGAACGTGCGTCGTGCCTTCGAACCAGCCTGAGAAGGCGACCAGCGGATCGGAGGCGTCGTGGGTGTGCGTGACTTTCTCAGACATCGCCATCCTCGCGGCGGGGCATATCGAACAGAGCGGCCTGCGCGGGATCGCGGCGGGGGGCGGTGAGGCCGAGATGACCGTAGGCATTCAGCGTGAGCACGCGGCCGCGCGGGGTGCGCTGGAGGAAGCCCTGCTGGATGAGATAGGGCTCGATCGTTTCCTCGATATTGTCGCGCGCTTCGGCGAGCGCGGCGGCGAGCGTTTCGATGCCGACCGGGCCGCCGGTGAAGGCCTCGGCGATGAGGCGCATATAGCGGCGGTCGAGCGCGTCGAGCCCTGCCCCGTCGACTTCAAGGCTTTGCAGCACCTCGTCGGCGAAGCGTGCGTTCACCGTTTCGGCGCGCCGCACCTCGGCATAATCGCGCACCCGGCGCAGCAGACGCCCCGCGACGCGCGGCGTGCCGCGGGCGCGGCGCGCGACCTCGACGGCGCCGTCGGCGGTCATCGGCAGGTTCAGGACCCGCGCGCCGCGGCGCACGATTTCGGTGAGGTCTTCGACGCCATAGAATTCCAGCGCCGACTTGATGCCGAAGCGATCGTGCAGAGGCTTGGCGATCATGCCCGAGCGCGTGGTCGCGGCAATCAGCGTGAAGGGCGACAAGTCGATGCGCACGCTGCGGGCGGCGGGGCCTTCGCCGATGATGAGATCGAGCTGGAAGTCCTCCATCGCGGGATAGAGCACCTCTTCGACCGCCGGGTTGAGACGGTGGATTTCGTCGATGAAGAGCACATCGCGCGGCTGGAGATTGGTGAGGAGCGCCGCAAGATCGCCGGCGCGCGCGATGACGGGCCCCGACGTCGCGCGGAAATTGACGCCGAGTTCACGGGCGACGATCTGCGCCAGCGTCGTCTTGCCGAGGCCTGGCGGACCGTAGAGGAGAACGTGATCCATCGCATCGCCGCGCGCCTTGGCGGCTTCGATATAGACTTTGAGGCGTTCGCGCTCGCGGCCCTGGCCGATGAACTCGCTGAGCTTCTGCGGGCGGAGATGCTGATCGGGCGCGTCGTCGCCCTGCTCGCCGGCCGAGATGAGACGGTCGGTCATCGGGCGAGCCTTTTCAGGCCGTCACGGATGAGCGCGTCGAGACCGGCATCATCGCCAAGATCGGCGACGGCGGCGGCGATCGCCTGCCCCGCCTCGCTCTGGCCGTAACCGAGATTGACGAGCGCCGAGACGGCTTCGGCGGGGGCGCCCCTGGGCGCGCGGGTGATGGCGGAGATGGCGGCAGCGGGCACACCGGAGATCATCGCGGCGGGGCCTTTGTCCTTCAGCTCGGCGACGATGCGCGCCGCAAGCTTGGGCCCGACGCCGGGCGTGCGGGCGACGGCGGCCTTGTCCTGCAAGGCGATGGCCTGAGCGAGCGCGTCGCCCTGAAGCGTGGAAAGGATCGCCAGCGCAACCTTGGCGCCGACGCCCTGGACGCTTTGCAGCAGGCGGAACCAGTCGCGGTCGGCGGCGGCGGAAAAACCATAGAGACGGATCATGTCTTCGCGCACGACCGTCTCGATGAAGAGGACGGCCGCCTCGCCGCGATTGAGCCGCTCGAGCGTGCGCGCCGGGCAGAAGGCGACATAGCCGACGCCGTGCACGTCGATCAGCGCATGATCGGCGCCGATCTCCTCCACTGTGCCCGCAAGCCGTCCGATCATGTCGCCAGCGCCTTTATCTGCATCGCGCGCGACTGAGAGAGATGCGCGTGGGTAATGGCGACGGCGAGCGCGTCGGCCTCGTCGGGCGCCGGGTCGCCGCACTGGGGCAGCAGCAGCTTGACCATGTGAAGCACCTGGTCCTTCTCGGCATGGCCCGCGCCGACGACGGATTTCTTGACCTGATTGGGCGCATATTCCGCGACCGGCAGCCCGGCCTGCGCCGGCACGAGCAGCGCGATCGCGCGGGCCTGGCCGAGCTTGAGCGTGGCGACCGGGTCCTTATTGACGAAGGTGTGCTCGACGGCCGCCTCGTGCGGCGCGTAGGCCGCCAGAACCGCCGTCAAACCTTCGTGCAGATCGCGCAGGCGAAGGGCGAGATCGTCGTCGCCGCGCGAGGTGACGGTGCCGTGCGCGATGTGCTTCAGCCAGTTGCCGTCGGTCTCCACCACGCCCCAGCCGGTGCGGCGGAGACCGGGATCGAGACCGATGATCCGAATCGTGAACATGGGTCTTTGTAGCAGGCTCAGCCGAGGAAAACCTGACGCCCCGCGAGGTCGGCCAGCACCGCCTCGATCTGGGACGCCGGAACGTCGCGGCCGAGCCCGGCAGAC
>JAKOQZ010000220.1 GCA_029778105.1 Pseudomonadota bacterium
CGCTGAACGCGCCGCTGCACCGCGCCAACGCGCATCACGCGCGCGCCTTCATCGACATGGCGCTGGCGATGGAGGCCGGACGCATCGAGCTGGCGCATGTGCAGTATTACGGCTGGGCGCTGGCCAACCGCGCGGCGCTGCTGCCGACACGGGCGCAGATGGACGAGACCATCGCGACCGTCGATGCGGCGCGGGACGATCTGGCCGGGCGGCTGGTGATCGATTTCGTGCTGCCGGACTATTATGCCAGCGCGCCCAAGCCCTGCATGGGCGGCTGGGGCCGCGAGGTGATCGTGATCGCGCCCGACGGCGCGGCGATGCCCTGCCACGCCGCGCACGCCATTCCCGGCATCGTCTTCGACAGCGTGCGCGAGAAGGCGCTGCGCGACATCTGGAGCGATAGCGCGGCGTTCAATCTCTATCGCGGCACGGGCTGGATGAAAGAACCCTGCCGGGGCTGCGCCAGGGCGGAGACAGACTGGGGCGGCTGCCGCTGTCAGGCGCTGGCGCTGACGGGCGACGCGGCGGCGGCCGATCCGGTGTGCGATCTGTCGCCCGCCCATGGCCGCCTTGCAGCGCTAGCGGAGGCGGATGCGAACGCGCCGCCCCCGCCCTATCGTTATCGCCGCTTCGGCTAGAAGCTGAGCGCGATCTTGCCGAAATGGCCCTGGCCCTTCATCAGCTCGAGCGCCGCTCGGGCCTCGGTGAAGGGCAGAACCTTATCCACCACCGGCTTGATGCCGTTGGCTTGGATGGCGCGGCACATCTGTTCGGTCATCTCGCGGCTGCCGACGGTGATGCCGCTGATGCGCGCATTCTTGCCGAAGACGAGATTGACGGGAATTTCCTGATTGAGCCCGGTGAGAAGCCCGATCACCGCGACATGGCCGCCGATGCGTATGGCATGGAGCGACTGAAGCAGCGTGCCCGCGCCGCCGACTTCGACCACATGATCGGCGCCCCGGCCGCCGGTGAGCTTCATCACCGCCTTGGCCCATTCGGGCGTCGTCTTGTAGTTGACGAGATGGTCGGCCCCCAGCGCCCTGGCGCGTTCGAGCTTTTCATCCGACGAGGAGGTGGCGATCACCGTGGCGCCGGCCGCCTTGGCGAACTGAAGCGCGAAGATGGAAACGCCGCCGGTGCCCTGGACGACCACCACGTCGCCGGACTTGATGCCGCCATCCTGAAGCGCGCGCCAGGCGGTGAGGCCGGCGCATGGAAGACAGGCGGCTTCCAGATCGCTGAGGCCTTCCGGCGCGCGGGTCACGCCCTCTTCCGACAGCACCATCTTTTCCGTGAGGCAGCCATCGAGCGAACCGCCGAGCGCCGTGGCGAGGCCCTGCGCGGTGGGCTCGCCGGACTGCCAGCCCTGGAAAAACTGCGTGATCACGCGGTCGCCGCTCTTCACGCGCGTGACGCCGGGGCCGACCGCCTCGACCACGCCGCAGCCGTCCGAAAGCGGGACCAGCGGCAGGCGGTGGCCGCCGAACAGGATGGTCGCCAGATCGCGATAGTTCAGCGAGGCGGCCGTCATCCGGATGCGGATCTGGCCGTGGCCGGGCTCGGGATCGGGCAGATCGACGAGCTTGAGATGGTCGAGGCCGAAGCCTCCTTCGACATGCAGGCGTTTCATCACACCACTCCCATACGGTTGCGAAAGGCGAAAAGACTGCGGCCGTTCCAGGCGCGCGCGAGGGCCAGCGTCAGGGCGAGCGACACGCCCGACAGAACCGCCATCAGCAGATAGGTGCGCGGCCCGGTCGCATCGTAAAGCGGACCGATCGCGAGCGTCACCAGCCCCATGCCGAGGCCGTAGGCCATGACGGCGAAAAGCGACTGTCCGGTGGCCGCGAGCCGCGCGGGCACAGCGAGGCTGAGGAACTTCATGGTGCCGAGATGGACGAGACCGAACGAACCGGCATGCAGAAGCTGGAGCAGCAGAACCCCGACCTGGCCGGTGTCAAAGGCCATGCCGATCCAGCGCACCGCGCCCAGCGCCACGCCCAGCGCGATGAGCCCTGTCGCCGGGGCGCTGCGCGTCACCCGGCCGCCGAACGCGAACAGGGCGACCTCCGCCAGCGTGCCCGATGCCCACAGCACGCCGATATAGCTGTCGGTATAGCCGAAGCTGCGAAAGGTGATGGTGCCGAAGGCGTAGAACACCGCATGGGCGGTCTGCGCGAAGGTGACGGTCAGCAGGAAAAGCAGGAAGACGGGCTGGCGCAGCAGGACGCGGCCTTCGGAGAAGATGCGCTGAATGGCGCGGCCCATCGCC
>JAKOQZ010000221.1 GCA_029778105.1 Pseudomonadota bacterium
GAAGTCTTCGGCTTGAATGCGCACGGGCATGGGCGCCGTTTGCTCCGCCTCAGGCAGGGGTCCCCGGGATCGCCGCTGTGCGGCGCCCCGAGGATGGCAAATCAACGGACGTCTCGCCGCGCATCTTCAGCCGCCGGTCATCGGGGGGAAGAAGGCGATTTCGTCGTTGGCGGCGACGGGATCGGAGAAGTCGGCCTGATCCTGGTTGATCGCGAGGCGCAGGCGCTTGCGGTCGGCGAAGGCGGCGGCGTGGCCGTCGCTGCGTGCGCTGAGCCAGTCGGCGAGGGCGGTGGCGGTGGTGACGGTGGCGGGCGGCGTCACGGTCTCTTCGGCGGTGCCGGTGCGTTCGCGGACCCAGGCGAAATAGAGGATGCGCATCAATCCTCCATGTATTTGAGACTGGCCACCAGATAGCCCCAGCCGGTGTAGACCGTGAGCGCGGCGGCGACCCAGAGGCCGATCGCGCCCGCGAGATCGATATGCGGCCAGTGCGGGATGACCGGCGGCGCGCCGATGAGGACGCAGATCGCCACCATCTGGATGGTGGTCTTGAGCTTGGCGATGCGCGAGACGCGGACCTTCACCTGCGCGGCGGCGAGATATTCCCTGAGACCCGACAGCAGGATCTCGCGGCTGACGATGACGATGGCGGCGATGACGGTGTAGTCGTGGATGGTGCCGTCCTTCACCAGCATGACGAGCGCGGCGCAGACGATCAGCTTGTCGGCGATGGGATCGAGCATCTCGCCGAGGCGCGAGCCGGTATTGGTGCGCCGGGCGAGCCAGCCGTCGAACCAGTCGGTGAGCGCGGCGAGCACGAAGACCGCGAGCGCGCCCCAGCGCGCCGTGTCGCCGCCGATATAGAACAGGGCGACCATGACCGGGATCAGGACGATCCGCAGGAGCGTGAGAATGGTCGGCCAGGTGATGCGCATGGGCCGACTCTATGCCCGGAAGTGATCATAAATGCGACGGGCGAGCGCTTCGCTGACGCCTTCGACGGCGGCGAGATCGGCGGCCGAGGCGTTGCGGATGGCCTTGGCGGACCCGAAATGCAGCAGAAGCGCGCGCTTACGCCGCGCGCCGATGCCCTCGATGGCGTCGAGCGGGTTCTCGACGATGGCCTTGGAGCGGCGGGCCCGATGCGAGCCGATGGCGAAGCGGTGGGCCTCGTCGCGCAGGCGCTGGAGATAGAAGAGCACCGGGTGGTTGGGCTCCAGCATGAAGGGCGGACGGCCCGGCAGGTGGAAATTCTCGCGGCCGGCGTCGCGGTCGGGGCCCTTGGAGATGGCGGCGATGGTGATGCCCTCGACGCCGGACGTGGCGAAGGCCTCGAGCGCCGAGGAGAGCTGGCCGGGGCCGCCGTCGATGAGGATGAGGTCGGGCTTCTCGGGCGTGTCGTCCTGCGCCGTTTCGTCGAAAATCGGGGCGTGCGCGTCGTCGCCCGTTTCCTTCGTGTTCGCGAGGCGGGCGAAGCGGCGGGTCAGCATCTCGCGCATCATGGCGAAATCGTCGTTGCCGGCGGCGCTCTTGATGTTGAACTTGCGGTACTGCCCTTTCTCGAAGCCGCGCGGCCCGGCGACGATCATGCCGCCGACCGGCTTGGAGCCGGAGATGTGCGAGTTGTCGTAGACCTCGATGCGGCGGGGCGGGGCCTCAAGCCCGAAGACCTCCTGCACGCCGAGCAGGAGTTCGGTCTCGGCGGCGCTCTCGGCCTGCCGGCGCATCAGCGCCTCGCGCGCGTTCATCGCGGCGGCGTCGGCGATCTCGCGCTTTTCGCCGCGTTGGGGCACCGACACCTCGATCTTGCGCCCGGCGCGCAGCGTCAGCGCCTCGGCGAGCAGAGCGCGGCCCGGCACGTCGTGCGACAGAAGGATCAGGCGCGGCGGTTCGTGTCCGTCATAGAACTGGGCGAGGAAGGCATCGAGGACCTCGTCGACCGGGGCGCTGCGGTCGTGGCGTGGGAAGAAGGCGCGGTTGCCCCAGTTCTGCCCGGCGCGGAAGAAGAAGACCTGAACGCAGGTTTCGCCATGCGCCGCGCTGATCGCGAAGACGTCGGCATCCTCGATGGTTTGCGGATTGATGCCCTGGGTTTGCTGGATATTGGCCAGCGCCTTGATGCGGTCGCGCAGGCGCGCAGCGGATTCGAAGTCGAGATCGGCGGCGGCCTGTTCCATGCGGCGCCCGAGCTGTTCGGTCACCGCGCGGCTGCGCCCGGAGAGGAAGGTCTCGGCGTCGGCGACGAGCGCGGCGTAGCCGGCCTCGTCGATGCGCCCGGCGCAGGGGCCGGAGCAGCGCTTGATCTGGAAGAGAAGGCAGGGGCGCGTGCGGCTGTCGAAGACGCTGTCGGTGCAGGAGCGCAGCAGGAAGGCGCGCTGGAGCGTGTTGAGCGTGCGCCCCACCGCGCCGGCCGAGGCGAACGGCCCGAAATAGTCGCCCTTGCGGGTGCGCGCGCCGCGATGCTTGACGATCTGCGGGAAGGCGTGGTCGCGGGTGATGAGGATGTTCGGGAACGATTTGTCGTCCCGCAGCAGCACGTTGTAGCGCGGGCGGAAGCGCTTGATGAGATTGGCTTCGAGCAGCAGCGCCTCGGTTTCCGAAGCGGTCTGGACGAAGGCCATGTCGTGGGTGGCCAGGATCATCCGCGCGATGCGGTTGGTGTGGCCCTGGCCCTTGGTGTAGGCGCTGACCCGCTTTTTCAGATCGCGCGCCTTGCCGACATAGATGACCTCGCCGGCCTTATCGAGCATGCGGTAGACGCCCGGCGCGTTGGGCAGGCTGCGCACCTTTTCCGCGATCAGTTCGGGCCCGGTCGGACCGCCGTTTTCCAGGGGTGCGTCAGCTTCGCTCATCAGTCGCTTCGAGCTGTGGATAAGTCTGTGGTTGAGATTTTCGCGGCTTGCGCGTGGTTTTCGCGCCGCGTCGCCGTGACATTAGCATGAAGTCTGGATGAATAGTCTATCCATCTGAAAACATTGGAGAAAATCACGACAAATGGATGAATTTTAGGAAAAGATGTGATTCCGGAACCGAATCCGGCAGCGTTTTCAACGGATTCGACGCTGTGAAAGAAATCTCCGCA
>JAKOQZ010000030.1 GCA_029778105.1 Pseudomonadota bacterium
CCGCCGATGCGCATCAGGTTCTTGTAAGTGGCGCGCGTCACGTCGCTCGGGCCCCCGCAAGTCATCGATCGGGGGTATCTGATCATGGGCCGGAGACGGGGGCCAGAACCAATCGCGTCCTGCGACACACAAACGCCGTGATCGGACGAAAGGGCCAGCGCGGACCTATTTTATCTTTTATATTCAATATGTTACTGCACTCGCACAAGAGGTGCAGAGGTGCGACGCGACACCAACCCAGGGTTGTTATTCCGCCAAGGCGCGCCCGGCCGCCGGACGGGGGCTAGGCCTAGTGGTTTACCCTTACGGCAAGCACCACGCCGCCCTCGAATCACGGCGCTGGACCCCGCCCCGGCGGCCCCCTAAATCGGCCTCATGAGCGACGGACCCGACAGCATCGCGGCGGCCCAGGCCCATCTCGCCGAAGAGTTCCAGCTCTTCGACGACTGGATGGACCGCTATCAATTGCTGGTCGATCTGGGCAAGGCGCTGGACTCGCTGCCCGAGGCCGAGCGCCGCGACGAGCTGAAAGTGCCCGGCTGCCAGAGCCAGGTGTGGCTGAAGAGTTCGTTCGACGGCCGCCTGATGCATTTCCGCGCCGCCTCCGACGCCATCATCACCTCCGGCCTGATCGCGCTGCTGCTCAAGGTCTATTCCGGCCGCACGCCGCGCGAGATCCTGGAGACGCCCTTCACGCTGGCGGGCGAGATCGGTCTGCAGACCCATCTCTCGCCCAGCCGCGCCAACGGCTTCGCCAACATGGTCAAGCGCATCGCCGAAGAGGCGGCGAAGCACGTCTGAGGCGTCACTCGCCCAGGATCATCGCCGCCAGCGCGCCGTAGTCGCCGCCGAAATGGTGGCCTTCGCCCAGCACCTTGGTTTTGACGTTGGCCGGCGGATCGGCGGCGAGCGCGGGGCAGGCGCCGTCATCGTCGGACGAATAGATGCACAGGAACGGCACGTTGGAATCGGCGCGCACGGCGGCGGCGACATCGTCGCCTTCGCTGGGTTCGTCGCCCAGCCAGTAAGACGAGGAGAACTCGAACACCGCCAGCGTGCCGGGCACCAGCAGCGCCATCTTCGAGATCATCGCCTTCGAGCTGTCGGCGAGCTGAGGGTAGAACACCGGCGCCACCTCGGCCCCGAAGGAATAGCCCACGATCATCACCCGCGCCGCCGGATCGGAGGCGCGGATCGCATCGAAGACGCGGTTGAGATCGGCGGCGGTCTGAAGCGGGGTCTTGGCGTCCCAGAAATAGTCGAGCGTATTGAAGCCGACGACCTCGACGCCCTTGTCGGCGAGCGCGGCCGAGATGGTCTGGTCGATGCCCGCCCAGCCGCCGTCGCCGGTGAGGAAGATGGCGTAGGAAAGCGGCGCGTCCGATGTCGGCACCACGGTCAGCGGCAGATCGCCGAGCGCCGAGATGTCGACATGGCCGGGCGTGGGGGCCGCGGGCGACAGGGCCGGGCCGCCATCGCCCGATTTCTGCGCCTGCTCGAACGCCGTGCTGGTGGCCGCGATATCGCCATAGGCGGCGGCGATGGCGTCGGGCAGCGGCGCCGCCGCATCGACGGCGATGGCCTTCGTGCCGGGGGCGGCGGCGATGAAGGCGGCGACCTTGTCGGTCGCGCAGGCCTGACCCGCCACGCCGTTCAGCGCGACGAAATTGGCGAGGCCTGAGACGGCGGGCGAATAGGTGAAGCCGTCCGGTGACGCGACACCGTGCAGATCGGCCGAATGGCCCTTGCACATCGGCTTCACGGTTTTCAGCGTGGGGCAAAAGCCGGCGGCGAGCGCGCCCTTGAAGGTGTCGGCGGGGCCTTGCGCGAAGGCGGGATAGGCCGCCGCCGCGCCTTCGCCGATGCCCACCAGGATCGGCTGGAAATAGCGTTTCAGCCCCAGCGTCTTCTCGCCGTATTGCGCAAGACCCTGCAGATCGGCCGCCGGATAGATGCAGCCCGCGCCGTCGCGGTCGAGTTCGGCCTTGTAGGCCTTCCAGTCGACGCCCAGCACCAGCGCGCCCTTGCCGGCGAGCGCCGTCGCGGTGGCGGCGGCATCGCCGTCCCAGCCTTTCGCGCCGGAGAGAAGGATCGCGACCGAC
>JAKOQZ010000031.1 GCA_029778105.1 Pseudomonadota bacterium
GCGGTGCAGGAGACGGTCTATCTCGTCCTCGGCGACGCGGGCGTCCTCACCCCGCCCTGGACGCCCTGGGCCCGGCCGGTGGCCGAGCCGGTGGGCTTCATCGCCTCGCTGTTCCTCGTTCAGAGCTGGGGCTTCATCAACAAGCTCGTCTGGATCATCCCTGCCTGGTATGTCAGCGCGCTTCTCGCCGCCTATCTGGCGTTCCCGCTCATCGCCCGCGCGTCATCGGGCCTGTCGCCCCGTCTGGCCGGCCCCGTACTGGTCGGCCTCGCCGGCGTCGCCGCCATGTCGCTCCACATCGCCTATCAGGCCGGCGCCTTTCCGGGAGACAACGACTGGTCGCCGGTCCGTGCGATCCTGGAGTTCACGCTGGGTTACGGCCTTGCGCGTCTCGGCCCCGGGCCTTCATGGCGGCGTCACCTCCAGCTTCCGCTGCTTGTGCTGGTCGGCTTTGCCCTGCACGCGCCCTGGCGCGACGAAATCTCGCTGGCGCTTCTTGCGCTGTTCCTGTGGTCGCTGCTCGACGATCGCGGCCTTGTCGCCGCGCCGCTGAAATCGCGCGCGCTCGTATGGCTGGGGTCGATCTCCTACGCGATCTTCCTGCTCCATCAGCCGATGCTCTCGTGGTTCGACGGCCTCAACAATACTGCCCTGTCGCAGCGCCTTCCGCTGCTGTGGGAGCAGTACTTCAGCTGGAATCTGGCGCTGCGCCTCGTGCTCATCGTGCTCGCCGGATGGGCGGCGCATCGCTGGATCGCGCTGCCGGCGCAGCGTTGGCTCGATCCGCGTAAGGGCTAGGCCGCGTCTTTCAGCGCCGCCGGCAGGCCGTTCGTCTCGATGAATTCGGCCACGGCGCGATAGCCGGCGGCGACCGCGGCATCGAACTTCTTCCAGTGCGTCAGGCCGATCCCGTCCAGCGGCGGATCGATCACCAGATCGGCCTGTACGCGGGCGATGCGGCGCTGCACTTCGTTGCCCACCGTGCCGGCCCGCATCAGAATGGCCGAAAGCGTCGGCGTGCCGCCCCTCATCCGCCGCCGCCAGGCCCGCCACCAGTTCTCGTCGCCCAGCTTTTCGTCGGCATACGAGATCCCGGCCTCACCCGTCACGTCGATGGCGACGATCGGCCCGCGCGCTTCGGTGGCCATCACGTCGGCCGGCAGATTGTTCATGATGCCGCCATCGGCGTGCAGGTGCCCGTCGATCACCACCGGAGGCAGCAGTCCGGGAATCGACACGCCGGCCTTGAGCGCCCGCCACAGCGGTCCCGTTCGATGCGCCGTCGCAAGCCCGCTGGTCAGGTCCGACGTCATGCAGAAAAACGGCAGCGGCATGTCTTCGATGCTGATTTCGCCGAAATGCCGCTTCAGCTCGCGCGCCACCTTGCCGCCGCGCAGCAACGCGACGAAGGGCAGGGTGTAATCGTTCAGCGGCTTCGCCTTGATGAAGGTCTCGCGCATGCGGCGCTCGATCTCGTCGTCGCTCCAGTCCATCGCGACGCCTGCCGCGATGACGCCGCCGATCGACGCGCCGCCCGCCATGTCAATGGTGATGCCGGCTTCGCGCAGCGCCCTGACTGCGCCGATATTGGCATAGCCGCGCGCGCCGCCACCGGCGAGCACCAAACCCACCGCGCGCCCGGTCATCAGCCGCGCCAGACGCGCCACGTCGCCGCGTTGGGTCAGGCGGATATTGTGCCGCCCCTCGGCGGCCGGCGGCAGCACATCGTTGGCGTTGGCGGCGCCATGCAGAACGACCAGTTCGTATTTCCGCCCGGCCGCAGCGACCTGTTCGAAGGCGCGGCCCTGGGCCTGCGATCCCGCGCGAGTCAGCAGCATCACGCGGTCGGCCTGCCTCAGGCAGTGCTGCGACCAGGGCGACCCGGCTTCGTCGCCGATATAGATGACGAGGTCGTTGCGCCCCTCGGCGTTATATTCGACCTGCGAACTCTCGCCCTTGGCGCGCACGTCGAACGTCGCGACCTTCAGGCCCATGCCGGTCAGCGCGCCGGCCAGCGACGCGCCGAAGCCCATCGCGTCGGCGCCCGGCTCCAGCGGGATCATCGCAAAGGTCTTGGGCCGCATCAGCGCGGCGGCGCGCGCCGTCGTCGCACGCAGGCGGCGGATGATCAGGCGCGTCAGCGTCGTCATGATGCGCGGTTCGCGCGCAGTCAGGCGGGTGAAGGCGGCTTTCGACAGGCGCAGCAGCTCGCTGTCGCGCATCGCCACCAGCCGGGCGCTGTGCGCATCGCCGGCGATCAGGCTCATTTCGCCTGCGGTCTCGCCAGCCGGAACCTGCGCGACGACACGCTCGATTCCCTTGTCGTCGGCAACATGAACGGCCAGCCGCCCGCTCACCACCAGGAACACGGCCTCGTCGTTTTCGCCGTCGCGATCCAGATCGCTGCCGCCCGGCAGCGCGAACCAGGTCGCTTCGGCTATGAGACGCATCACGCACTGATCGTCGCATTCGGCGAACAGCGGAAAGCCGCGAACCCGCTCATAGAGCCCGGAGGTCTCGGCCGCGTCATGTTCCATAGAGGAAAAGATGCGGCCGATCTGGGCGAGCGCGCCCGATATCATGGCCGGATCACCATGCCGTCCATCCGCCGTCGACGGCGATCTCGGCGCCGGTCACGAACCGCGCCGCATCGCCCGCCAGGAACACCACCGACCCGGCGATCTCCTCCGGCGCCCCAATCCGGCCCAGCATCGTTTTCTCGGCCAGCGCCTTCGCAAAGGCGGGCTTGGCGGCCTGGATGGACGGCGAGGGGAAGGGGCCGGGCAACACCGCGTTCACGCGAATGGCCTTCGGGCCCCAATGCGCCGCCATATGACGCGTCAGCTGCAGCAGCCCCGCCTTGGCCGGGCCGTAGGCCGGCGGCGAGTTGAGGCCGCTCGTTCCATAGATGCGTGGGTCGGGCGCGACGCGGCCATACATGGTCGCGATATTCACCACGCTCGCGTGGCCTGTGACGGCGGCGGCGGCCTCCAGCGCGCGTTCCGCTCCGCGCATTGCCTCGAAGGCGGCGGTCACGGTGGAACGATAGGCGACGTCGAACGCTTCGGGCGTCTGGGTGTCGATCCTGCCGGGTTCAACAGTGACGGCATTGTTCACCAGCACGTCCAGCCGCTCCAGCCCGCCGAAGAAGGCCCGGGCGGCGGAGAAGTCCATCATGTCGAAACAGGCGGTGGACACGTCAATGCCGGCGGATTGCATCTCCGCCTGAAACGCGGAAAGGCGCGCTTCGTTGCGTCCGTTGACGATCACATGTGCGCCATGTCCGGCCAGCGCCGTGACCATCGCGCGGCCCAGATGCCCGGCGCCGCCGGAAACGAAAGCCGTTCGGCCGTCCAGCCGGAAGAGTCCGCTGACGGCCGTCCCGCTCATTCGCTCTCGCGTTCGGGTCTCGGCCACAGGGCCGGGTTGAGCAGCGCTTCGGGGAAGCGCGGCAGGCGGGGCTCGATATCCTCGATCTCGTCCTGCGTCATCGCCTCGCCGTCGAACAGCGCCAGATTGCGGTCGAGCTGCTCTTCGGTCTCCATGCCGATCACGATCCCGTCGATCCAGTCCTGCCCGCGCACATAGGCGAGGCACAGATCGGCGATCGAGACGCGCTTGTAAAGCTGCGCCAGCGTGTCGAGCATATAAAGCGTGCCTTCGGCGTCGACGCCGCGCACGCGCGGCCACACCATCGAATCTTCCGCCGCCAGAATGCCCTGCAGATAGATCGAGCGCGCGTGAACCGTCACGTCCTCACGGGCGCGCGCGGCGTTCGGTACGCCGGTCTCGCGCCAGCGCTGGTCGATCAGGTTGAAGGGCAGCTGGATGTGATTGACGCCGCGCATGGCCAGCGCCTGAAAGGCTTCTTCCGGCGTCTGCACCGAAACGCCCAGATGGCCGATCACGCCGGCCTTCTGCAGGCGCACGAGGCGGCGCCACACCGCGCCGTTATGCGAGGTCAGGTGCGCCGCGCGATGCAGCAGCAGCGTGTCCAGGCTGGCGCGCTTCAGGCTGACGAGGCTGGCGTTGACGCTCGCTTCGACCGCGCATTCCGCTTCCGCGTCCGACGCGTCTTCCGGCAACAGCGCCAGCGGGTCCAGCTTGGTGATCGTCGCCGGCGCGTCGGCGCCGCCGAACGCTTCACCGATGCGCTCCTCGGCCTCGCCATAGGCGCGCGCAGTGTCGAACTGGCTGACGCCGAAGCGGTGGGCGCGGCGCAGGATGCGGATCGCCCGATCGACCGAGGGAAGGCCCGTACGATTGGCGGCGCCATAGGGCGCGCCGATCTGAACGGTGCCGAGTACCAGTTTGGACACGTCGTTTCTCATGGGCGTCAGCATACGGAAATCCGTTTGCGGCCCCGTTAATAGCAAGGCGGAAAAAGGGTTTAATAAGGCTGAAGGCCGCTGTGGATGGTGCTGAATCGCTTCACACCTGTGAGCGATTGGTAACCTCTATTTTCCGGTCACTTTCCAGATCGACGCGGCCTGGAAAATCGGCTCGCCCGCCACCAGAAACTCGCCGCGCGTGAAGATCATGGTGCGCGTCGCCCGCGTCACCACCGGCGTCACCTCGATCAGATCGCCGACCCGGCCGGCGCGCAGGAAGCTGGAGCTCTGGCTCACCGTCACGCACAAGCTGTTCGGCGGGCAGGCGCTCCAGGCGCAATAGCCCAGCACCGAGTCGGCGAACGTCATCAGCAGCCCGCCATGGATGACGCCCGCCGAATTGTCGTGCCGCGCGTCGGTCGGCAGGGCATAGGTCACGCTGCCGTCGGCATTGGTTCGCCGGAAGGACTGGAAGCTGTAGGCCTCGAACGGATCGACCAGCGGCAGCGCCTCGCTGTATCCGGCGGGCATCGCGATATCGCTCACCGCCGGGCGCTGCACCTTCAGCCCGTGCGCCGTGTCGGGCAGGGTGCTCAGCCAGTCGCCGCTCATGCGCCGATGATCTTCCAGATGCCGGTGGCGGTCAGCAGCAGCTTGCCGCCCTGGCTGAGATCGCCGGCCACGAAAATCAGCGAGCGCGTCCTGCGGGTGATCGCCGCGCGCCCCCACACCGGCTCGCCCGCGACGCCGCCGGCCAGAAAGTCGGTGTTCAGCGTCACCGTCGAAGCGATGCGCCCCTCGGTCTGCTCGTGGACGGTGAGGCCCAGCACATTGTCGGCCAGCGTCATCAGCAGCCCGCCATGAAGGTTGCCGCCGCCGTTCAGGTGTTTCGCCTCGGGCAGAAAGGCGAAGCGCTTCTCTTCGCCCGGCTGTTTGGCCGGGTCGCGCAGCAACGGGCCGACATAGGCGTTGAAGCCGCCCATGCCGATGGGTTCAAGCGAGGAAAGATCGGGATGTAATGTCATGTTGCGGCCAGTCATAAGCCGCGCGCCGCCCGCCGCCAAGCCGCCTTACTCCCAGGGCTTCTTGCCGTAATAGTCGTCGCTCTCGTTGCGCCAGGTGCGATCCTTGGCGGCGTCGCCTTCCGGATTGATGGCTGGCAGCTTCTCCGGCGCATAAGCCTTTATTGCGCGCAGCGTTTCCTTGTCCGGCGCCATCAGCGCGGCCACGCCCGTCTCGTCGCCGGGCACGCGCTGCAGCATCAGCCCATCGCAGGCCGGCTCCATCACGCGCCGCTCTGGGCTCAGCATCGAGCAGGTCGCCCAAGTGTAGCCCAGGCCCTGCTGCTCGGCATCTTCCTGGTCCGCGTTACGCTTGACGAATTCCTGGATGGCTTTGGGATCGATCGGCTGCATGCCGGCGGCGACGGGCGAATCCGGCCGCGCCTGGGTCTCGCCCTTGTCGTCCAGCTTGCGCACCGGCGGCGGCAGCGCGTTGTCGGGCCGGTCGGTCGCGATATCGTCGTCCGCCGGCGCCGGGGTTGTCGCGCGCACGAGTTTGGTGACCACCACCTCCACCGGTGGGCGGTCCTGCACCGCGCGATCCGACAGGTGCATGGGCTTCCAGTCCGGCCCCATCAGCAGCAAGGCGATCAGCACGGCATGGAACAGGATCGATCCGGCGATCCACAGCGGCAGCTGCGGGCGCGCGTCAGCGCCTGCCTTGCCGTTCGTCCAGTGCTGAAATGCGATCGCGTTCACGGTGGCGCTACCTGACGGCGCAATATGTCGGGAGTGAGGCTCCATTATGGAAGCCCCGAATTCTGTCCCGGCAGCGGCGAATCAGAAACATGGGGATAACAACGGGGACAACGAGAAAGCCGGATTGACGCTTTTCAGAAACGTGAGACGCTTCTCGCGAGGTTGATCGAAACCGGCCTGCGAAAGCGGGAGATTGGCGCGAAAAACCTTTGAGGTCCACGGCGGCGACGGCTTCCGGCGGCGATGGCGAAAAAGGCTCGCAAGGGCTGGAAGTACCCCTCGACGGTAAGACCTCCGATGCGGAAGGCCGCAAGGCGGACGCATCGGTCCATGAACCCGAAACGGCGGGCCAATGCCGTTAAGAGGGCGCAAGCTGGGGCCGCAAGGCCGGCGCAGCGAGATCGGAGGCGCGACGTCTGGCCCCTACGATCGAGCTTCGGGACGGGTGATCCGGCAACGGGACATCGGTCCAGCTTCAAGGCTTCTCCCGCAAGGGCGCGAGCGGCGAGGCAGCCCAGGTCGATCTGCACGTCCGGCAACGGACAGGCTGACCGGCGGACGGTGGCGAAGAAGCTGAATAGGACCGAGGCAGGTGCCGTAAGGGATCACGCGCGACGTCCGAGAGCAGTAGCGGATCGCCGAGGGGCGCACCTCGGCGATTTTGCTTTTTTGGGCCTCCACCGGCACGGGCCAGCATTCGCGTCGTCTCCGGCGTCGCCCTCGCGAATTGTGACGATCCTTTCACATCGCTGTTACCCAAGCGTCGTCTGCGGCCGATAGCCGCTCCCCCCATCGCCATTTCGGCCCCGGGGGACCAGATGACCAAGATCTTCAAGCACCTTATGGGCGCCAGCGCCCTTTCCATCGTTCTGGCCGCGCCGGCCTTTGGCGCCGCCGTCACCGGGCGCGTGATCGACACCACCGGCCAGGCTGCGCTCGAGGGCGCGCAGCTCGTCCTTGTGGAAGTCGGCCGTGTGGCCAGCTCGGGACCGGGCGGCGCGTTCCGCTTCGCCGACGTCGCGCCCGGCAGCTACACGCTGCGCATCGCCTATGCCGGCGCCGAAACGGTCGATATGCCGGTTACAGTGGGCGAAGCGGGGGATGTCACGCTCGACGTGCGCGTCGGGCCCGATGCCGGCACCTACGGCGAAAGCGTTCTCGTCATCGGTCAGCGCGCCAATCTGGCCTCGTCGATTTCGCGCCAGCGCGCCGCCGATGGCGTCGAAAGCGTCCTGACACGCGACGCGATCGGCCAGTTTCCCGATCAGAATGTCGCCGAGTCGGTCCGCCGCGCGCCGGGCGTCAATATTCTCAACGATCAGGGCGAAGGCCGGTTCATCGCCGTGCGCGGCCTCGATCCCGATCTCAACGCCGCGACCATCAACGGCGCGCGCGTGCCGGCGCCCGAGGCCGACATCCGCGCCGTGGCGCTCGACGTCGTGCCGTCGGAACTGGTCGAGTCGATCGAAATCAAAAAGACGCTAACCCCCGACATGGACGCCGACACGATCGGCGCCTCTATCGAGATCAAGACCACCAGCGCCTTCGATCGCGAGGGCACCTTTATGGGCGCGACGCTGGAAGGATCTTACAACGACCTCAACGAGAAGGTGTCGCCCAAGGCGGCGTTCGACTTCTCGACGGTGATCGACGGCCGCCTCGGCGTTTCGGGCGGCGTCTCGTATTACCGCCGCCGCTTCTCCACCGACAACATGGAGGCCGAAGGCTGGGGCATCGCCGGCAACGGCGCTGCGACGTTCGATAAGCTCGAATATCGCGATTACGACGTCGAGCGCACCCGCACCGGCCTGCAGCTCGGCTTCGACTACAAGCTCAGCGAGGACACGACGCTCTATCTGCGCGGCCTGCATTCGATCTTCGACGACGAGGAATCGCGCCGCCGCCTGGTCTTCAACATGTCCAGCGCCAATCCCGCGTCGGGCGATGGCGACGGCTCTTCCTACAACTCCGCCGACGGCCGTATCCGCGTCGAGCGCGACATCAAGGACCGCTTCGAGCGCCAGCTGATTTCGTCCGTGATCTTCGGCGGCAAGACCTATGCCGACGCCTGGACGTTCGACTACTCGCTGGCCTGGTCGCGGGCCAGCGAAAAGGAGAACGGCTCCACCGATCCGATGACCTTCCGCCGCGACTTCCGCGCCGTCGACAATCTCGGCGTCACCTTCGATGGTCTCGACGGCTTCAACCCCGGCTACACGATCACCAGCGGCTCGGCGATCTTCCTGGATCCCACCCAGTACAAGTTCAACAAGTACGAACGCACCTCGCTCAGCCTGTCGGAAGACGAGGATCTGGCGATGAAGTTCGACGCGGCGCGCGCGTTTTCGCTCGCCGAGGGCGAACTGGAGATCCAGTTCGGCGGCAAGGCGCGCCTGCGCGACAAGTCCTACGATCTTCAGCTCGACTATTACGACGGCTACAGCGGCTCGCTGACGTTGGCCAATGTACTGGGCGCGCCGACCTACGGTCTGGCCGATATCGGGCCGGTCCCCGGCATCGATCCGGTCCGCCGTCTTATCGTCACCAACTTCGCAAACTTCCAGCTCAGCGACATCGACACGATCTTCGAGTCCAACGCCGCCGACTATGACGTGAAGGAAGACATCTACGCCGGCTATGTCATGGCCCGCTACGAGACCGACGCGCTGCGCGTCATCGGCGGCCTGCGCGTCGAGCACACGCGCAACGACGTGTCCGGCAATCTGGTCGAACTGGTCGCCGAAGGCGCGACTTATGAGGGCAATGTCCTCGACGAAGACACGGTCTTCATCACGCCCACCGGCTTCAAGCGCAGCTACACCGATTGGCTGCCCTCGCTCGCGGTGCGTTACGAGGCGGCCCCGGACGTCATCCTGCGGGCGGGCGTCTATCGCTCGGTCGTGCGCCCCAGGCCCGGCCAGATGGCGCCGCGTTTCCTCATCGAGGAGAACGACGAGAACGAGCGCGAAGGCGAGTTCGGCAATCCCGACCTCAAGCCCTACAAGGCATGGAACTTCGACGCCTCGGCCGAATGGTATTTCGCGAACAACGCGGTCCTTTCGGGCGGCGTGTTCTACAAGTCGATCGAGGACTTCATCGTCGATGCGAATTTCCAAGACATCACGGTGAACGGGATTTTCGCCGATTCGGCCACCATGCCGGTCAATGGCGACACCGCTACCGTGTTCGGTCTGGAATTCAATCTGCAGAGCGATCTCAGCTTTGTGGACGAGGCGCTCGACGGCGTTCTGGTGGGCTTCAACTACACCTACACCGACGCAAGCGGCGATCTCGGCGCGCGCGAAATCCCGCTTCCGGCGGCCTCGCGCCACACCTTCAACGCGATGCTCGGCTATGAGAAAGGCCCCTTCAGCGCCCGCGTGGCCGCCTCCTATCGTTCCGGCTATCTCGACGAAATCGGCGCACAGGCGGAGGAAGACCGCTACGTGAAGGATCACCTCCAATATGACGTGACGCTGAAATACCGGGTGACGCCCGGCGCCCAGCTCTTCATGGAGTTCGTCAACATCTCCGACGAACCCTACATCGCCTACCAGAAGGGCCCGGACGGCGAGCGCCTGCTGCAGTACGAGGAATATTCCTGGACCGCTAAGACCGGCCTCAGGCTGACCTTCTGACCATGACGGGCATGTCGAACTCTTCGTCCCTTCTCGTTTCCGCCGCAGCCCTTGTGCTGACGGCCTGCGGCGGCGGCGGGACGGCGATCCCCCAGGGCTCCGCTGCGCTCGGCGATCCGGCAAAGCCGGTCGCCGCGGCGATGGAGACCGTGGTCACCACCGACCCCACCGTCGACGCCGACGATCCGGTCCTCTGGGCCGATCGCCGCAATCCCGCGCGCGGCCTCCTTATCGGCACCGACAAGTCCGACGGGCTCTATGTCCACGACCTGACGGGCAAGGTGCTTCAGTTCTTCCCCGACGGGCCGCTCAATAACGTCGACCTGCGCGAGGGCTTCGTCGTCGACGGCAAGAGCTATGTCCTCATCGCCGCCGCCGAACGCGACCGCTTCGGCATCGTCACCTATCTGCTTGATCCTGACACGCTGGTGGTGAAGCCCTACGGCTTCCTGCCCACCGATATGGGCGAACCCTATGGCTTCTGCATGGGCAAGCGGGGCGACGCCTTCTATGTGCTTCCCAACACCAAGAGCGGCGAGGCGCGGCAGTATCGCATCACCGCCACGCCCGCTGGCCCCGCCATCGCGCTGGAGCGGACCATGAAGGTTGCGACCCAGACCGAAGGTTGCGTCGTCGACGATGCGGCGCAGGTCTTCTATCTGGGCGAGGAAGACGCCGGCATCTGGCGTTTCGACTTCGACCCGGCCTCGCCGCCCACGCCGACCCTCGTCTATGCGGTGGACGACAAGGTCCTCACCGCCGACACCGAGGGCCTCACGATCCTGCGCGATGGGCCGCGGACCTATCTCATCGCCTCCAGCCAGGGCGACAGCACCTTCCCGGTCTGGGAGGTGCAGGGCACGGTCTATGCCTACAAAGGGCGCTTCGCGGTCGAGGGCGGCGCCATCGACAACGTCACCGTCACCGACGGGGTCGACGCCTGGTCCGGGCCCATCGGGTCCTGGCCGGAGGGGGCGATCGCCATGCACGACACCGACGATGGCGACGGCAGGCAGCAGAACTACAAGCTGGTCGACTGGCGCGACGTCAAAAAGGCCCTGGGACTGCCCTGAGCCTTGCTTGCGCTCACCCGGGCTTTCCGGCAGGAAGCACGGGTGGCTTCCCGCGCAATGCTCATACGATCGATCGCCCTTGCGGCAGTGGGCTTTGCCCTGCTGGCGCTCGTTCTGGGCGGGACATTCTGGATATCCGGTCGGCAGCAGAGCGCCGTCCGGCTGGTTGAGCACACACTTCTCGTCCAGAAGCAGATCAACCGCATCTACACCCGGCTGATCGGCGCCGAGTCCGCCGACCGGGGCTATCTCCTGCTGGGCGACCCTGCCTATCTCGCGCCCTACCAGCGCTTCGTCGAGGGCTACGCGAACGACATCGCGGAACTGCGCGCGCTGGTGTCCGACAATCCGGTTCAGCTGGATTGGGTCGGCCAGCTCAAGCAGCTGATCGATCAGCGGCTGATGCTGATCCAGAAAAAGATCGACCTCAACGATGCCGGCGACCGCGATGGCGCAATGGCGCTTTTGCGCAGCGGCAAGGGGCTTGAGCTGAGCGAACAGATCCGTCAGGTCACCGCCGACATGTATGCCGAGGAAGAGCGTCTCCTCACGGAGCGTCGCGACGCGGCCGACGACACGGCCAGGACTCTTCAGCTCGGCCTGATGGCGGCGTTCGCGATCATGATCGGCGTTGCCGTTCTGGCGTTCCGCGATCAGCGCCTGCGCCTCAATCAGCTGATGATGGCGCGCGACAATCTGGCCGACGCCAATTCGCGCCTGCATGCGGAGGCCGCGACGCGCGAGCGCGCCGAGGCGCAGGTTCGCCAGATGCAGAAGATGGAGTCGGTGGGTCAGCTCACCGGCGGCATCGCACACGATTTCAACAACATGCTGGCCATCATCATCGGCAGCCTCGATCTGGCGAAACGCCGCCTGACATCCGATCCGGCCAAGGCCGAAACGGGCATCGGCGCCGCCGCAGATGCCGCCCAGCGGGCCGCGCAGCTCACCTCCCGCCTGTTGGCTTTCTCCCGTCAGCAGCCCCTCGCGCCCGGGCCGATCGACGCCAACAAGCTGGTCGCCGGCATGTCCGAACTGCTCCGCCGCACGCTCGGAGAACAGGTTCAGCTCGAAACGGTGCTCGCCGGCGGATTGTGGCGCGCCTATGCCGATGCGCCCCAGCTCGAAAACGCGGTCCTCAATCTCTGCGTCAACGCGCGCGACGCGATGCCCGAAGGCGGCAAGCTCACGGTCGAAACCGCGAATACCTGGCTCGACGACGCCTATGCCGCCGCTCACGCCGACGTTTCGGCGGGCCAGTATGTGGCGATCTGCGTCACAGACTCCGGCACCGGCATGTCGAAGGAGACGATCGAGCGCGCTTTCGATCCGTTCTACACCACCAAAGGCGTCGGCAAGGGCACCGGGCTCGGGCTCAGCCAGGTCTTCGGCTTCGTGAAGCAGTCGCGCGGGCACGTGAAGATCTATTCCGAAGTGGGGCAGGGCACGACGGTCAAGATGTACCTGCCGCGCTTCACGGGCGAACTTCCGGCCGAAGATGCGCCGCACGAAACCTATGTCGGCGGCGGCGACGAGATCGTGCTGGTCGTCGAGGATGACGCCGACGTGCGCCTCGTCAGCGTCGATGCCCTGCGTGCGCTGGGTTACACCGTGATCCACGCGGAAGACGGGCCCAGCGCGCTCGCCGCGCTGGAAAAGCACCCCAAGGTCGATCTTCTTTTCACCGACATCGTGATGCCCGGCATGACGGGCCGCCAGCTCGCCGACATCGCCACCGTTCAGCGTCCCGGACTCAAGGTGCTCTACGCGACCGGCTACACGCGCAATGCCGTCGTTCACAACGGGATGCTCGATGCGGGGGTGGCGTTCCTGTCCAAGCCGTTCACGATCGACCAGCTCGCCGCCAAGGTCCGCCAGGTGCTCGATGGCGGCGGCGTGAACCGAAAGGTCTAGGGCGATGGAGGCACCGGCGCTTGAAACGCCCCGCCTCGTGATGCGCGCCCATGTCGTCTCGGACTATCACGACAGCTTCGCGCTCTGGTCCGATCCGCGTACGGTCCGCCAGATCGGCGGCGTCCCCTCCGCGGCCGATCGCGCCTGGCAGCGTCTCCTCACCTTCGGCGGCCTCTGGCCCTTGCTCGGCTTTGGCTACTGGGCCGTACGGGAACGCGGCACGGGCGCCTTTGTCGGCGAGGTCGGCTTTGCGGATTTCCATCGCGGCACCGATCCCGGTTTCGACGGCGAGCCTGAAATGGGCTGGGTGCTCAGCCCCGCTATGCATGGCCGGGGCTATGCCACCGAGGCGGTCGGCGCGGCCCTCGACTGGGCGGACCGGGCGCTGCCCCATCCCCGTGTGGTGTGCATGATCGCGCCGGACAACGCCGCCTCGATCGCGGTCGCCCGCAGGGTCGGCTTCTCGGACTGGACCTCCACCACATTCGGCGGCGCGGAAGTCCGCCTGTTTCAGCGCGCGATCACGCGCTGAACCCGCAGGCGGGCCGTCACGCGTCTGTCATCATGTCCTCATTGTGTTATGATATAACATATCGTAATTGGCCCGGACGCCACATCCGGAGAGCCCCATGCCGCGTCGCCTGCTCGTCCTCCTTCTCGCCTCCACTGCACTGGCTCCGATCGCCGCCGCGCAGGACGCCGCGCCCCCCAAGGCCGATGAAGAGGTCGTCGTCACCGCCCCGCTCGAAGGCTCGCGCATCGAAAGCCTCCAGGGCGCGGACGTGCTCAATCGCAACGCCATCGTGGAGCGCCTCGCCAACACCATTGGCGAGGTTCTGTCGGGCCTTCCCGGCATCTCCTCCACCTTCTACGGCCCCGGCGCCTCGCGCCCCATCATCCGTGGCCTGGGCGATGATCGCATCCGCGTGCTCGAAAACGGCATCGGCACCATCGACGCCTCCTCGGCCAGCCCGGACCACGCGGTCGGCGCCGACCCGCTCGATGCCCGTCGCATCGAGGTGCTGCGCGGCTCTGCGGCGCTCGCTTACGGCGGCAACGCGGTCGGCGGCGTCGTTAACGTGATCGACGAGACCATCCCCACCCGCATCCCCGATCGCGGCTGGCAGGCGCGCGGCCTCGCCGCCTATTCCACCGTCGATGAAGGCCTCCAGGGCGGACTCGGGCTCACCGCCGCCGCCGGCGATTTCGTCTTCAACGGCGAATTCGCGCATCGCGAATCCAACGATTACGAAACGCCGCTGGGCGAAACGCCCAACTCGTTCGTCGATTCCAGGTCCTGGGCGCTCGGCGGCTCGCTGGTGAAGGATTGGGGCTTTGTCGGCCTCGGCTGGAAGCGCTTCGAAACCGCCTATGGCCTGCCGCCCGAAGCGCCGGGCGAGGCGGGCGGGCATATCGAGCTCAACCAGGATCGCTACGAAACGCGCGGCGACGTGAAACTCGGCGGCGACATCTTCAAGCGCTTCGATTTCGGCTTCCAGTATTCGGACTACTCGCACACCGAATTCGAGGGCACGGGCGAACCCGGCACCACGTTCAACAACAAGGGCTATGAAGGCCGGCTCGAGCTGCACACCGAACTCGGCGGCGGGGCGGTGACCGGCGCGACCGGGCTCCAGTTCTCCAACACCGATTTCGAGGCGATCGGCGAGGAATCCTTCATCGCGCCGACGACGACACGCGATATCGGCCTGTTCACCGTCCAGCGCTGGGACAATCAGAGCTGGGGTCTTGAAGGCGGCCTGCGCATCGAACACCGCGCGCTCGACAACGATGTCTTCGGCAAGCGCGACTTCACGCCGGTCAGCGCCTCGGCCGGCGTCTTCGCGCGCCCCACCGACAACTGGTTCCTCGGCTTCACGCTGGCGCGCACCGAGCGCGCCCCCACCAATGTCGAGCTCTTCGCCGACGGCCCGCACCTCGCGACCGAGGCGTATGAGGTCGGCGACCAGAGCCTCGGCATCGAGACGGCGCTCTCGCTCGAAGGCACGGCGCGCTACGCCAGCGACATCTACACCTTCGAGCTCAGTGTCTACCGCATCGGCTTCGATGGCTATATCGCGCTCATCCCCACCGGCAACACGGTCGAGTTCGCCCCCGGCGAATTCCTGCCCGAGTTCGCCTTCGTGCAGCGCGACGCCACCTTCACCGGGGGAGAAATCTCGGGCTCGGCGCGGCTTGGCCAGTCCGGCGGCTTCACCTTCAAGGCCGATGCCGCGGCCGATCTGGTGCGCGCCGAATTCGACAATGGCGGCGGCGACATTCCCCGCATTCCCCCGTCCACCGTCACGCTCGGCGTAACGGCCGAAAGCGACGCGTTCACCGCGCGGCTGGAGATGGTCGATATCGCCAGGCAGACTCGCGTGGCGGCGTTCGAAACCGAAACGCCCGGCTCCACGGTCCTGAACGCACGCCTCTCATGGCGGCCGCTGCCCGATCAGGACGTGACGCTGCTGCTCGACGCCACCAATCTCACCGACGAGCTGGTGCGCGTGCATTCCTCCTTCCTGAAAGACGACCTCCCGCGCCCGGGCCGCAATTTCCGCTTCGCCGTCTCCGCGAAATACTAGGCCGCCCCGCCCTCCGCCCGGATGCGCGGCGGAGGGCGGGAACGACCCGGCCAGATCGGCGTTCATCCTCTGAACTCAACCAGAGGTCGAATCATCATGTCCGGTCAAACCATCGTTCTCATTCTGCTCGGCATGGCGGCGGTCGCACTCGGCATTGTCGGCCTCTTCATCAAGCTCCCCTTCGTCAGTCTTTACGCGACGTGGATCGTCGTCGGCGGCGCTGCCCTCCTGCTGATCGCCGCGCTCTTCCGCGACCGCCGCGAACCTGGCTAGCGAAAGCGGTAGAGCCCGGCGTCCTTGTCGGGCCGTCCGCTGATCAGCGTCGGCACGATCTCGGCGGCGATCTTGGAATAGATCGTCCCGTTGCCGCCAAAGCCCATCACGGTGAAACAGTTAGGCATGCCCGGCACTTCGTCGATCACGGGCAGTCCGTCGTCGCTCTCCCCGAACGCCCCCGTCCATTCGAAAGCCGGCGAGAACGCCGCGTCCGGGATCAGCGCTTTCACCTTCGCCGCGATCCGCGCCGCTTTCGCATCGAGGCTCCGTGCGCGATGGCCCGGCAGATCGATCGGTTCATCCTCGCCCCCCGCCACGATCCGGCCGTCCGGCGTCGTGCGCAGATACAGATACGGTGTGGATGCCTCCCACACCAAAGTCCGGTTCAGCCATTTCGGATAGGTCAGCGCGGGCTTCGACGCGACTGCCCAGCTCGATGTGATCTTCACCCCCGTCTTCGGCGCGCCCTTCAGCGCCTCGTATCCGGTGCAGAACACGACATGCCGCGCTTCGACGAAATGCGCGCCTGCATCCAGCACCACGCCATGGCGCGTCGCCATCACGTCACCCACATTCGCCGGCGCATAGATCCGCGCGCCGCGGCC
>JAKOQZ010000001.1 GCA_029778105.1 Pseudomonadota bacterium
GGACAACGGCGTATCGCCCAGCCAGTTCACCCGCGCCACATCGACATCTTTCACCGCCAGCGCCGTGCGCGGGCCGACGACGACGCGGCGTGTGCGCGGCTCCAGCCGCACCACATACAGGGCTTCGCCGGCCGTCTTGAGGTCCAGCCCACGGCGCTGGCCGACCGTATAGTTCACGATCCCCTCGTGTGCGCCCAGCACACGGCCGTCGACATGCACGATCTCACCCGGCGCAGCGGCGTCGGCGCGCAGCTTGCGCACCAGATCGCCATAGCGGCCCTCGGGAACGAAGCAGATATCCTGGCTATCCGGCTTGGTCGCGACATCCAGCCCAAACCGCGCCGCAAGGTCGCGCGTCTCGCTCTTGGGCAGGTCGCCCAACGGAAAATGCACGAAGCCCAGCTGGTCGCGGGTCATGGAGAACAGGAAATAGCTCTGGTCGCGCTTGGGGTCCGCTGCGCGATGCAGTTCCGGCCCCTGCGGCCCCATCACCCGGCGGATGTAATGTCCCGTCGCCATCGCATCGGCGCCCAGGTCGCGCGCCACTGCCACCAGATCGGTGAATTTCACCGTCTCGTTGCAGGTGATGCACGGCACGGGCGTCTCGCCCGCCAGGTAGGAATCGGCGAAACGGTCGATCACCGCCTCGCGGAAGCGGGTCTCGAAATCCAGGACATAGTGCGGAATCCCGATCTTGGCGGCGGCGGCGCGCGCATCCCGGATATCGGCCCCTGCGCAGCAGGCGCCCTTCTTTTGCACCGCTGCGCCATGATCGTAGAGCTGCAGCGTAATGCCCACCGTGTCGTATCCGGCCTCTTTCAGCAGCGCAGCCGTCACCGTCGAGTCGACGCCGCCCGACATGGCGACGACGACCCTGGTTTCCGCGCGGGGCTTGGAAAGCTTCAGATCGACCATGGGCGGCTATATAGGGCCCGCCCCGCCCGGGCGCTACACCGGCAGGTAATCCAGCAAAGACAGACCCTGAACCGTCGCAAACGTCTTCGCCGAGGCCTGTAACGCGGTCTGGGCCGTGTTCAGCTTGGTGATGGCTTCGGCCATATCGACGTCCTCGATGTCCGAAATCATCGCAGCCAACGTCGAGCGGGCATCGTTGTGGCGATCGACCGCATCGTCCGCCGCCTTGTAGGCAACGCCGTTCGCCGCAAGCAGACTGTTCACTCCCTGGTTGACCGAGCCCAGCTGCGGCACGATCGACGAGAGATAATTCGACTGCGCAGCCGTCATCGTGTCGGCGAACGGACCGTTCGGACCGGCATCGTACGACATGATCTGGCGCAGCATGTCGAAGGCAGGCCCGCCCAGTTCGTCGGCGAGCTGACTGAACGAAATGACCTGGTTGTTGTCGATACGCCCGCTCTGTCTGACCGCATTGTTCTGGAACGCATCGGCGGTGGCCGGCAGCGCCACCAGCTCTTGCAGAGAAGTTACGGTGACGGGCGGTACGTCCTGACGTGTGCCGCCGTAGATATACTTGCCGTCGATCTGGGTGTTGAGGATCGAGGTAATCCGGTCGAACACGCCCTGCAGCTCGCTCTTCAGTCCCGCGCCGCTTCCGTTGGCGACGGCGTCCAGCACGACCTGTTTCAGATCGGCGGTGATCGAACCCAGCTCGTCGATCTGCGTGTCCTGCATATCGAGTCGCGAACGAATCGCCTTGGCGCTGGCGAGGAAGTCCGCCGTGCGGGAATCTGCGCTGCGGGCGGCCATCAGTGCGCCCAGATCTTCCGGCGCATCGGAAAACTCGCTGATCCGCTTGCCCGTAGAGACCTGGCTCTGCGCGTCGTAGAGGCTGCGCTGCGTGCGCTGCAGCTCGGCCAGCATGGCCGAATTGTTCATCAGGGTGGCGACGCGTTCCATCGCGGTTACCTCATGATGTTCAGAAGCTCGTCGTAGAGCTTCTGTGCAGTCGTGATCAGGCGCGCGCCCGCATTGTAGGCTTGCTGGAAGACCATCATCGCCGCCAGCTCTTCATCGAGATTCACGCCTTCGTGCTGGATCGCACGCTCTTCGACCTCGCTCTTGAGCGAAAGGGCGTCGCTGGCGCTGTTGCTCGCCGTCGCAGCCCGCTGACCGATATTGGCCACAAGCGAAGCCGCATATTCCGACAGCGACGCCACGCGCGCCGACGCATATCCGGCCACGGGAAAGCTCGCGTTCTGCCCCGCCGCCTGCAGCGCCAGCACGCCCTTGTTATCGGCCGACGCGAGCACCAGATCGCCGACCGCCGTCGTCGACGTCAGATCGAGCTGGGCCAGCGCCAGCGCGCCGGGGTTATTCGCAACCGAACTGCGCACGCTCAGACCCGTGCCCTGCGCCATCTGGTAGCTCTGGCCGAGCCCGAACATCTCGGTCAGCGACAGGCTCGTGCCGCCGCGCAGCGTCGTGTCGCCTTCCAGCTCAAGCCTGTTGGCCGAGCCACCGGTCGGCGTGAAGGTGATACGTCCCTCGCCGTCCAGCGCGAACGAGCCCGCTGCGCCGGCGGCCGCATTGAGGCCGGTGACCATGTCGCCGACAGTCGAGCCGGAAACGGTGTAGGTGAACCGCCGCGTGATCTCGCCGGTCGCGCCTCGGATCGCAAAGTCGACGGTCTGACCGGTCGTGAAGCCATGCGCGTCCGTCGACTTCAGTCCGGTCGCGAAATTCGTCGGCACGCTCGAAACGAAGACGTCGTTGAGGCCGAATGTGTGGGCAAATCCGCGCCCCGCGCGGCTCGACGGGTTCGCCGCATCCTGCGACACCGCAATGCCGTTGCCTCCGGTCGCGCTCAGCGACAGCACGCCGTTGGTGAAGCTGGCCGATCCTGCGCCGCCGAGCGCGGTGTTCAGCGCACCGACGAAGCTGCCGATGGTGCCGCCGATCGCCGTCGATGCGCCGCCATCCACGCTCAGCGTGCCGGCGGTGAAGTCGACGTCGACCCTGCGGACGAGTTTGCCCTGCGCATCGACCACGGCCAGACTGGTCTTGCCGGTGAAACCGAGCGAGTCCGTCGCCAGCAGACCCGTGTCCTTGCCGGTCAGAGCGGAGGGCGCCGGCCACGCAGACGATGCGTTGTGCGCCGCGTTGTAGGCTTCGGCGGTCGATGCGGCGAGCGCGCCGATCTCAGCCGCGATATTGGGTAACGTCACGTCGCGCAGGTCCAGAAGACCGCGCAGCGTGCCGCCCGTGATATGGCGTTCGAACGGTTCGGCGGGCCCGATTGGCGCGCCTGTGTCCTGATTTTTCCGCACCACGGTCATGCCCGCGAAGACGGTCTCGGCCGAGGCGCCGCTGAGATCGATATGGGTCGCCTCGGCCGCGCTCTCGCTGACCAGCGTAAACCCGGTCGGCGTCGTGATGTTGATCCGGCCCGTCGATCCCTGGCTCACCTGGATTTCCAGCAGCGAGGCCAGCTCACGAACGGCTGCATCACGCTCGTCGGTCAACGCGCTCGCGCTATCGCCCTGCAGCGTCGCCCGCTGTATGGGCCCATTCAGCGCCGCAATGCGCGAGGTGAGGTCGTTGACGCGCTGCACGGCGTCGCCGATTTCGGCGTCGGCCTTGGCGCGCAGGTCCTGAACGCTCGACGCCAGATCGCTGATGCCCTGCGTGAAGTCCTTCATCTTCTGGACCAGCTGCGCGCGTCCCGCAACCGAAGTCGGGTCCGCCGACAGCTGCGCCAGCCCCTCCGTCATCGCGGCGAGACGCGAGGCAGGATCGCGCTTGTCCGAAACGCCGCCCAGAGACTTCTGCAACTGATCGAGAAACCGCGCCGCCGCGTCGCTTTCGCCCACATCCGATGCGGCCGACCAGCGCTCGGACGCGAGGAACTGATCCACCGAGCGGCGGACCGAACTCATCTCCACGCCGGCCAGCACGCCCCCGGCGGTCTGCGTCTGGAACTGGACCGTCCGTCGCACATAGTCGGGCGTATTGACGTTCGCGATGTTGGTCGATGTCGTCCTCAGCGCCGCCTGGTTGGCAAGCAGCGCCGACAGACCATTGTTGAGGATCGCGTTGATCGACATCAGGCGCGCCCTCCGCACGCGGCATCTTTTGCCGCCAAGAGGCGGAAATTGCCGGGCGAAATCACAGGCTTAAGACGGCGCAACCATTGTCTCACGCGGGATTCCGCATGAGGCCATCCAGGTGAAGCGCGCGACGAGCCGGTCATGCCGACGGAGTCGCAACTTCCGCGCCAGCCCAAAAGCCGCATTCCTGCCCGGCAGAAAGCGGAGCGCGCTGCAGATTCTGCCCGCCGCCCGACGCGCGAAATCCCCAGATTCTGCGGCTTGCGGGCCTGGAACCCCACGATCTGGCGTGGCCCCGCGCTTGCTAGTGACCTCGCCGTCGCCTTTTCGATCGGACGCCGCACGTATGCTCACCAGCGCCACCGCGCCAGCCTCCACCCCCGCCACGCCTGTGGCGGCGGACGGCGCGTCGCCGGAGACGAAGGCCGCGAATGCCGCCGACTTTCTGGCGCTGATGACGGGCGGCGCCGCCGCCAGGAAAGCGGCTAAAACGAAGAGCGGCCCGCTCGCCGCAGCCCAGGTCGTCAAACAGGCAGGGGCCGCAGCCGGCACACCCGCCAAGACGGACTCCTCCACGCAGGTGATCGCCGTCGCCGCCGATGCCGCCAAAGGCAGCGCTACTGCGCGGCTCACCGTCGTAAAGACAGCCGGCAAGCCGGAGGCTACGGCCGACAGCGAGGCCATCAAAACCGAAAAGACGGCGGCGCTTCCGGCCGCCCTGCTCGCCGCGCTCACTGCCGGCGCACAGCCTCACGGCACCAGCGAGATCACCGAAACCGCACTGGCCGCCACGCAGGATGCGAGCGGCGCCGAAGCCGGCAAAGCCAAGGCAAAGCCGGTCCGCACCGCCGCCCGCCGCGAAGGCGCCGACACACCGGGTAAATCCGAGACGCCGGCCAAACCGGCCGAGGCGGCTGCCGACGCCGCGCGCGCCGCAAAAGCCGAGGTCCAACCGGCGACGCCGCAGGCCGCCACGTCGCGCTCCGCCGACACGGCGTCTCTTCTGCCCACGGCGGTCACACCGGAAGCGGCCGATCCGCAGGCTCCCGCCTCGCCTCTCGCCGGACAGCTCACCGAAGCCCGCATTCAGCTCTCGACACGCGAGGCGGCCCAGGCCGGCTTCACCGCGCCCGTGCTCGCCATGCGCGTCACCACCAAGGACGGCGTCGCCAAGAGCATCGAGATCCGTCTCGATCCCGCCGAACTCGGACAGGTCGACGTGAAGCTCGAAACCGGCCACGACGGCAAGCTCAAGGCGGTGCTGTCGGCCGAGAACGCCAGCGCGTTCGAGCTTCTGAAGAAAGACGGCGGCGCGCTCGAGGCGGCCCTGCGCGAGGCCGGGGTCGATCTCGCCGACGGCGCGCTCACCTTCGCGCTCAACGATTCCGGCGCCGACCATTCGCAACAGCGCGAGGCGGCCTATGGCGGCGCCGAGGCGCGGCGCAATGCCCGGGCCGAGGAAATCGCGGCGGCCGCGGTCGAAACCTCCAGCTGGCGCAACGGCGCCCTCGACATCTCGGTTTAGGAAACGACATGGACGTCACCTCAACCACGAGCGCTTCGTCGTCACAGGCCACCAAGTCCGGCAAGGTGCTGACGCAGAATTTCGACACCTTTCTCAAGCTGCTGACTGCGCAGCTTCAGAACCAGGACCCGCTCGAGCCTATGGACGCGGCGCAGTTCACCCAGCAGCTCGTCCAGTATTCGGGCGTCGAACAGGGCATCTACACCAACAAGAATCTCGAAACGCTGATCGCGCTTCAGCAAAGCGGCGGCATGGGTTCGGCAGTCAACTATATCGGCCGCGAGGTCGAGGCGCAGAACAACCAGGCGGCGCTCAGCGGCGGTCAGGCCCAGTGGACTTACACGCTGCCGGCGGTGGCCGAGAGCGTTCAGCTCGTCGTACGCGACGCCAACGGCAAGGCCGTCTATTCCGGCACCGGACCGCTGACCGCCGGCGACCACACCATCGCCTGGGACGGCAAGCTGGCCAGCGGCGCCGATGCGCCGGAAGGCGTCTATTCGCTTGAGGTCACTGCGAAGTCGAAGGACGGCGCGACGCTGACCTCACCTGTCACGCTGTCGGGGCGCGTCACCGGCGTTGAGATGGTCAATGGCGCCGTCGTGCTGGATGTCGGCGGCGTGAAACTGAAACTGACGGATGTCGAGGCGGTTCGCGAGATTCCTGCGACACAGGCGTGACATCCGGGGAATGACGCGCCGCCAAAAAGGCGTCGCGCTTTGAAATGGGGCGGTCCGATGCGCGAAGCGCACGGGCTCGCGTTCGGGGACCAGTATCCATGAGCCTCTACGGCGCTCTCTTCACCGGCGTATCCAGCCTGGCGGCCAACAGCCGCGCGCTGGGCATCTCTTCCAACAACATCGCGAACGTGAACACCGTCGGCTACAAGGCCTCGGTGGCGCAATTCGCCACACTGCTCGGCCGCGACACGCCGGCGGGTCAGTTTTCCAGCGGCGGCGTCAAGACGATCACGCAGCAGCGCGTGACGGCGCAGGGCCTGCCGCAGAATACCGATAGCGGCACCGACCTCGCCATCAGCGGTCAGGGCTTCTTCGTCGTCAGCAAGACGGCCAACGCTTCCAGCGGAAATGGCGGTCTGCTCTATACGCGCGCCGGATCGTTCGCGCCCGACGAGGACGGCAACCTGCGTAACGCGCAGGGCTTCTATCTGATGGGCTGGCGCCTCGATACGCTCGGCAACATCCCCGCCAACACCTCATCGCTTGAGCCGATCAGCCTCGGCAGCCTCAGCGGCACGGCGGAAGCGACCACCTCGGTATCGATCAGCGCCAATCTTCAGGCCAGCACCACGGCCGTGCCGGGCTACACGGCGGGCTCGATGGCCAGCGGCGCGCAGACCCCTGCCTTCCAGCGGACGGTGGAAGTCTACGACAGCCAGGGCGGCGTGCAGCCGCTCCGGCTCGCTTTCATCAAGACGGGTGCGAACACCTGGCAGTACGAAGCGATCTATGACGGCAACCCCGCCAATATCGGCGGGTCCGGGTCCAACCCTGTCGCCAGCGGCACCGTCACCTTCAATACGAACGGCACGCTCGCGACGCCCGCAGCGCCGATCAACGTGACGATCCCCTGGGCCGCGTCGTCGGGCCTCGCGCCGCAGACCATCGGTCTCAATGTCGGAACTCCGGGGCAATCGGGCGGCCTGACCCAGTTCGAAGCGCCCTCCAGTTCGGAGTCGCCGATCGTGAACGGCGCGGCCTTCGGCCGGCTCGCCGGCGTCTCGATCAACAACGAGGGCTACGTGACGGCGGTGTTCGACAACGGCCTGCAGCGTCAGGTCTACAAGATCCCGCTCGCCACCTTCACCAATCCCGACGGGCTTACCGCGCTCAACGCCAACGTCTATCGCCTCAGCGAGGATTCCGGCTCCGTGACGCTGTCGGAAGCGAATGTCGGCAGCGCCGGCGAGATCAACGCGCAGAGCCTTGAAGCTTCGACCGTCGACCTCGCCAAGGAGTTCACCGACATGATCACGACGCAGCGCGCCTACTCCGCCGCGACGCGCATCATTTCCACTGCCGACGCGATGCTGCAGGAAATGCTGAGCATTAAGAGATAGCGCCGTTTCTTTAACGGTTCCGGGCGCGGCGTTTCATTTCGGAACGCCGCGCTCGCATTTTGCGACATAACTGCTTGGAATTGGTCGCGTTTTTACGGCTGCGTTTAAACCGGGCTTAAGTGCCACGTGCCTATTCTCCCCTCACACAAAGAGCGCCGTATGAGGGCGCGGATGGGGTCGAGATGAGCGATGCACGCGTCACGTATGTGATCGGGCCGGACGGAGCGCCGCTGACGGTGGCCGACCTTCCCAATCCCGATACGAAGCGTTGGGTGATCCGCCGCAAGGCGGAAGTGGTGGCGGCCGTGCGCGGCGGCCTGCTGAGCCTTGAAGAGGCCTGCAACCGCTACACACTGACGGTTGAGGAATTCCTTGCCTGGCAAAAGGCGATCGATCGCCATGGCCTGGCCGGTCTGCGCACCACGCGCATCCAGCAGTATCGCGCCTGATCTCCGGGAAGCTGAATCGAAGCGCCGGGCCATCGCGCCCGGCGCTTCGATTTTTGCAGGACCTCAGCGCGCCAGATTTTCCGCCGGCATCGTCAGGCGAACGACAAGGCCGGGGCCGTCCCAGGCGTGCTCGATTCGGCCGCCCAATTGTCCAGCGGCGCTGCGTGCAGCCATGTCCGTGCCGAAGCCGCGCCGCGCCGGCGGCCCGCTCAGCGGCGGACCATCCTCTTCGCGCCAGATAAGAGCATAGGTCTCACCCTCTTTCGCGCCGGTGATGACCACCCGGCCGCGTTCGTTGGCCAGCGCGCCGTACTTGACGGCGTTGGTCGCCTGCTCGTGCATCACCAGTGCCAGGGCCGTCGCGGTCTTCTGACCGATCGCCGCATCGTCGCCGGCAAGCTCGAAGCGGCTGGTTCCCCCATCGACGTATGGCCGCACGAGCGTGCGCAACAGACCGAACACGGTCTGGCCCGCATCCATGTGCGCGCCTTCGCCCATGGCGTGAGGCCGCACGAACTCGTGCGCGAGCGACAGAGCGTTCAAACGCTCGCGCAAGGCCCGCGCGAACGGGCCGGCGGAGTCGTCTCCCCGCGCCGTCAGCGAGACCAGACCGCCCACGACCGCGAAGATGTTCTTGATCCGGTGCGACAACTCATTGGCCAGCAGATCGCGCGCCTCTTCCGAACGCTTCAGATCTTCGATGTCGGTGCATGTGCCAAACCAGCGTTCGATCCTGCCGTCCGCGTCGCGGATCGCCAGGGCGCGGCCCAGCACCCAGCGATACTCGCCGGAATGGTGCCTCAGCCGGTACTCGATGTCGTAGGGCTCGCCGGTCTCCAGCGAATGGCGCCAGCGCGCCCAGGCACGCTCCTGATCTTCGGGATGGAACATCCCGTTCCAACCCTCGCCATCGGTCGATCCCTCCGGCACGCCGGTATATTCGTACCAACGCTGGTTGTAGTAGTCGTGATACCCGTCAGGCAGCGTCGACCAGACCATCTGGGGCATTGCGTCCGCGATAGCCCGGAACTTCCGCTCGCTGGCCGCCAGTTCCGCCGTCGCCCGGATGCGCTCCGTGATATCGCGCGCCACGGCGATCAGGTTGAGCGGGTTGCCGTTCTCATCGCGGGTGATGGAGATCGAGTTGCTGGCCCACACGATCGTTCCGTCCGGCCAGACATAGCGCTCTTCCAACTGCACGTTGGCATCGCCGGCGATGGCAGCGTTCACGGCATCGATATGCGCCTCGCGATCCTCCGGATGCAGGAACTCGCGCACGGAACGTCCGATCAGCTGCTCGCGCGGGCGGCCCAGCAGTTCCGCATACTCCATGTTGACGAACACGATGCGTCCATCCAGCTCCTTCTGGACGACGCCGATCGGCGCCTTGGACACCAGCGCGAACAGGTTCGTCTGCCGCTGCTCGGCCTCCCGCGACCGGCGGCGCATCTCCAGCGTCTGGCCGGCATGGCGGGCCAGCAAATTCAGCATCGCCTTCTGGTCGGCGCTCAGGCCTTCGGGGTGCGGCTTGGTGTCGAGGACGCTCAGCATGCCGAGCGACGCCCCCCCCTCGACCACTAGCGGCGCACCGGCGAAAAAACGCAGATGCGGGTCGCCCGTCACATAGGGATTGTCCCGGAAGCGCGGGTCCGCCGTCATGTCGTTCGCAACGACAACGCCCTCGACCGCGACATCGCGGATGAAGGGCGTCGTGACGGCGGCGCCGTGCACGACCGGCAACCCGGACTCGGCCGCCACCCACGACCCGTTCCGGGATTTCCGCGTGATCACCGCCATCGGCATGCCTGTGACGCGCGCCGCAAGGCCAGCGATCTCGTCAAGCGTGGCGTCGCGCGGTCGGGCGGCGGTTTCAATCAAGGCGGGATCGTCCAGCTTGGCGTTACAAGGATCAGGGCGGGTTCCGCCCGCAGGGAACAAGAGTTCCTGCGCGCAAATTAGCGACTTTCCGTCTCTTACCTATCGCATTTCGCATAGTCGGGAAACGGCAGAGGCTGGCCCCCGGGGGCGGGGGGCCAGCCTCTGCAAGCAAGGCGCAGCTGGAAAGGGGGTCGCCAGCGACGCCGCTTTCGGGGAACCTAGGGAGTGCCTCCGGCGAGCTTCCCGACGCGATCGCCAACCGCGCCCGCCTGGTATTCCACAAGGCGTGCGGTGCTTTCGGCGGGCGTAGGCGACGCGAGCGCGCCGGCAACGCCAGAGCCGATCACCGCCACCGCCAGCGGGGCGGTTCCGGTGGTGGGCAACCCTGCATGGGCCAGCGCACCGTCCACGGGATTGTAGCCGGCCTCGAACAACGCATCGCGGACCTCGGCGTCCGACGCCTCCCGGGTCGACGGCACGCGGACCAGGCGGCTCTCATCGCGGTCCGGAATGCGCGTCCCCGTGCGGGTCAGGCGCGAAGCGGCGCCGCCGACGAGGGGCTGGGCATCAACGCCACGGCCACCGATAGCGCCGATCCCGCCGATTGCGCCGCCCGAGTGGCCGCCCAGGACGCCGCCCACTGTGCCGGGCAGATCCAGCGCCGAGGCAGGCGCCGAAAAGACGGCGACGCTCATCAGGCCGGCGGCGAATGTCAGGATACGGATACGCGTCATGCTGGTCTCCCTTGTCGTGTTTCTTGCCGGAGGCGAGGCCTCACCCCCTGACAACGCCGCAGGTCGGGTGTTCTTCCACCGCCGTCGACCTTTTTTTGCGCCAAGCCCGCGCTCAAGGAGGCAGGGCCGACCCTTTCCGGGGTCGACCCTGCGCATCCCGCGTCAGTCCGTCTTACCGCAGCGACGGATCGTTCTGTTCCGCCGGCGAAGTGGGTTCGTCGGCCGCCGGCTCTTCGGCGGCGGGTTCCGTCTGGCCGGTGCTCGCGGCGGCGTCGCCATTGGCGTTCGCCGACACCGAGACCGACACCGGCCCGCCTTCCGGCAGCGCCGACGCGGTGCGCGACACGGCCTCGTCCTTCACCGCCTGAACCTGGTCGACCGCGGCGTTCAGGTCGGGCAGCGCCGGCGTCTCCGCCGCAGGCATCGTCAGTTCGCCCGAACCATCGGCAGAGCCCGAGCCGGAGGCCGATCCGGCGGGCGTGTCCAGCGCCGCGTCGGCATAGCCGGCCGCCTTGAGCGCCTGATTCAGGTCGTCCGCGCTCGGCGCTTCGGGAACCTTCACGCCGTTCACGCGATCCTGCGTGCGGTCGATCACGCGGTTGGCGCGCTCGTTGATCGCGCCCACGCGATCGCCGGTGCGCATCGTGGAGTCGATCGTGCCGTTGACCGTGCCGCCGATCGAACCGCCCACGCCCGAGGGGCCGATCATGCCGCCGGCCGTGCCGCCCAGGCCGCCGCCGAGCCCTAGGGCGAAGGCGGGAGCGGTGAGCAGGCTGGCCGACAGAAGGACACCGGCGAAGGAAAGGCTGCGAGTCTTGGTCATGTGACGTCTCCGTTGCGATTTGGGGGAGAGGTGTCTGCCTCTCTCATCCTGACAACGGCGGAGCCGGCGCCTTCTTCCCGGCCCCGGAAAAATTATTTCCAGCCCCCGTCACGGGCGGCACGTTCCCCTGCGGCATCCAGCGGCTCGCCGGCGATACGGGCCGCGATGGCGTTCCGCACGGCGTCCGGCATTCCGGCAGACGCCTGCGCATAATCGCCGCGGGCACGCCCGGTGGTGGCCTCGGCGGTCTCGATCCGCCAGCTTCCACCGCTGGTGCAGGCAAGGCCCGCCAACCCGGCCTGATCGGCGGCCGTTTCAAAGCTGCGGCACCACGCGCCGTCCTTGCTGCGGAAGCTGACGCCGATCGCGGTCGCGCCGCCCGGTTCCGAAGCGAGACCGCCCTCCAGCGCCGAGGCGAGCGCCCCGCGCGCCACCAGATGCCCGCCATCGTCCAGCGCCAGCACGCTCGCCGGGGCGACCGCCAGGCCCAGCGCCAGCCCTGCGGCACCCGCCACCCCTGACGCGAACGCCGGCACGCGCCACCCCGCAAACCATGAACGCCGTTTCACCGCCGGCCGCACCAGATCGGTCGGCGTCGACAACACAGCCGCCCGCAGACGCTCCGGCACATCTTCCGACAGCACCTCCGCAAACGCGCCGCGCAGTTCCATCGCCATCACGCGCATCTCGGCGACACGCGCCGCCAGCTCAGGGTCGCGGGACAACGCCGTCTCCAGCGCGGCCGCCGCTCGTCCGTCCATCTCGCCGTCGATATAGCGGCCCAGCATTTCGTCGTCATAAGTCATGTCGGGCCTCCCATCACCGCCTGCACCAGCGCCGCCCGGCCACGCGCAAGACGACTCGTCAAAGTTCCCTGCGGCACGCCCAGCACAGCCGACGCATCGCGGTAGGACATGCCCTCGATCAGAACCAGCGCCACCGCCGCCCGCTGCTCATCCGGCAGCGCCGCCATGGCGCGGCCCAGCCGGCCCACCTCGACATGCGCTTCGGCGGCCGCTTCGCCGCCTGCCCCGGCGATATGCTCAAGCTCGCCATCGCCGGACACAGCGTCGCGAACCTTCGCGGCGCGGCGCCGGTCGATCCAGATATTCTGAGCGATCCTGTACATCCAGCTGTCCAGCCTCGTGCCCGTTTCGAACGTCGAGAGCCGCTTCAGAGCGCGCTCGACCGTATCCTGGACAAGATCGTCCGCGTCAGCCGGGTTTCCGGCCAGCGAGCGCGCAAAGCGCCGCAGCCGCGGCAACAGCGCGAGCATCTCCTGGCGAAGCGCATCGGCGGGATCGTTCATCGTCCTTCCAGGCAGACAACGGCGCACGGCGGGATTTCATCCGGCACGGGACGAAAATCGCCACAAATACGTTATACTGGCAAAAGCAAAGGACCAGCCCGGCAACATGCGGCCCCAAGCGATCTTTCTCGCCGCGATCGCGGCGCTCACCACGACGGCGTCGGCCATCGACATCGGCGGCGCCCTGCCGGGCGGCGTAACGGAACGGCTGACGCCCGCGATCCGCGAGACCGCCCGTGACACCGTCGATCTGCTGCGCGACCGCAAAAGGGCGATCCGCGAAGCGCTTGATGGGGTCCGAGACACCGTCGGTCGACGCCTCGCCGAAGACGGGTCGGCACACTCCGCCGCCGTCGATTTCTATCCCGACGGCACACGCGCCGTGCACGGCGAGATCCTTGCCACCGCGCCGTCGGGTGAGGCTGCGGCAGTCTGGGAAGCGCAGGGGCTCGACATCCTCCGCCGTGACCGTCTGGAACCGCTCGGCATCGAAATCGTCGTCCTGCGCGCACCGGACGGCGTTGACGGGCGCACCGCGCTGGACCGCCTGCGCACCGCCGACCCACAGGGCAGCTACGATCTGAACCACATTTACGATCCCTCCTCCGATGGTGCCCCCGCCACAACAGGCCTTGTTCCGGCGGCGGGCAGCTGTGAGGGATGCCGGATCGGCGTCATCGACTCCGGCGCCGACACCGATCACCCCGACCTGCGCCGCGCTCGCATCGATACACGCAGCTTCGCCGGCCAGACGCCCCTTCCCAGCATCCATGGCACTGCAGTCGCCGCCCTGCTGGCCGGGCGTGAGGGCGCCGCGCGCGGCGCGCACCTGTTCCTGGCCGACGTATATGGCGGCGAGGCTGAAGGCGGCTCTGCCGAAGCCATCGCCCGCGCCCTCGCTTGGCTCGCCACCGAGGAAACGCCGGTCGTCACCATGAGCCTCGCCGGACCGCCCAACGCCGTCCTGCAGGCCGCCGTCGCAGCGATGATCGCGCGCGGGCACTTGCTCGTCGCAGCCGTAGGAAATGGCGGCCCGGCCGCGCCTGCGGCCTACCCCGCCGCCTATCCCGGCGTGATCGGCGCGACCGCCATCGATGCGGATGGCCGTCCGGCCATCGACGCCCAGCGCGGGCCCCAGGTCGGGTTCGCCGCCTACGGAGTTAATCTGCAGGTGCCAAACGTCGGCGGCGGCGAAACGGTCACCAGCGGCACGTCCTTCGCAGCACCCCGCATTGCCGCAAGGGCAGCCGCCCGTCTGGACACGGTCGATCCGGCCGCTGCGGCGGCCGCCCTGGCCTCACTCAAGGCCGCCGCCGTCGATCTGGGCGCTCCGGGGCGTGATGACGTGTTCGGGGACGGCGCACTGGAGCCTTTGACCGTCTCGGCGGCGACTTATCCTTAATCGTCAGCGATTTCTTCACCCACGTTAAGACCGCGTTTACGCGCCCCGGCAAATCTTGCCTAGCACCGCCGTGGTTCGGGGACCCCGGCGTGAAAGCTAGGGACATTTCGGCGTGCCGGAATTCATGCGCTCGATCATGGGTTGGCGTCTGGCGGCGATCGCCGGCGTCACGCTGCTCGCTGCCGGCCTCCTGTTCTGGCTCGCCACCCAGGCGACCAAGGAGCCGATGGGCCTGCTTTTTTCGGGCCTGGACCCGCGGGACAGCGCCTCGATCATCGAGCGCCTCGATGCCGCCAATGTGCCGTACGAGATCAAGGGCGACGGCTCGACCATTCTGGTTCCGCAGGACCGGGCCCTGCGGCTGCGCATGCAGATGGCCGGGGAAGGCCTGCCCGCCGGCGGCGGCGTCGGCTATGAGATTTTCGACAATCAGGACGCCCTCGGCGTCACCTCGTTCCAGCAGAACGTCAACAAGCTGCGCGCGCTGGAAGGCGAACTCGCCCGCACGATCCGCTCGCTGGACCGCATCGAGCAGGCCCGCGTCCACCTCGTGATCCCCGAGCGCAAGCTCTTCAACGACGCCGCCGCCAGCCCGACCGCCTCAATCGTCATCCGCGCGCGCGGCGGCCGCATCGCTCCCGAGCAGGTCCAGGCCATACAGCATCTCGTCGCATCGGCCGTCGAAGGGCTGACCCCCGCGCGCGTCAGCGTGGTCGATGAAAAAGGCGAGCTGCTCGCCGGAGGCGAAGGCGACACCAGCGCCGCCTCGGTCCAGGCCGCGCTCGACAGCCGCAAGGCCGCCTACGAGGAACGCGTGCGCGGTCAGGTCGAAGGCATCGTCGCCTCGATCGTCGGCCCGGGCCGCGCCCGCGTGGAAGTCAATGCCGTCCTGGACTCCAATCGCCGCGTCCGCGAAAGCGTCAAATACGATCCCGACGGCCAGGTTGTCCGCTCGACCACCAGCCGCAGCTCCAACGCCGACGCCACCAACAAGAACGGCGCAGACGCCGTCTCGGTGTCCACCAACCTGCCGGGCGAAACGCAGCCCTCCGCCGATGGCGGCGACTCCTCGCGCGAGGTCAACGCGCAGACCGACGAAACCACGAACTACGAAATCTCCAGCGAAAAGGTGACCGAAACGCAGGACGGCGGCGCGGTGACGCGTCTGTCGGTCGCGGTCGCCGTCGACGGCGTGTGGACCACGAGCGCCGAAGGCGCGCGCTCGTACCAGGCGCGCTCCGACGACGATATGAAGAAGATCGAAGCGCTGGTGCGCTCCACGGTCGGCTTCGATGAAAAGCGGGGCGACACGCTGCAGGTCGTCAACGTCCAGTTCGCGCAGGAAGAAGCGCAGGCGCTCACCCCTGAGGAAGAGCCCTTTCTGGGACTCGGCAAGCCCGAGATCATGAAGTTGATCGAGCTGGCGGTGCTCGTGATCGTCGCGCTGCTCGCCATTCTGCTGGTCTTCCGTCCCCTGATCACGCGCCTGCTGGCGCCCATCACGGTGCCCGGCGGCATGCCTCAGCTTGCCGGGCCGGCCGGCGCGGCCCTCGGCCCGGCCGCCCTGGGCGGCGTCCCGCAGATCGGCGGCGGTATGCAGGCATTGCCCGGACCCGGCGCTACAGAGCAGATGATCGACATCGCGCAGGTCGACGGACAGGTCAGCGCTTCGTCGGTCAAGAAAGTCGGCGAGATCGTGGTCAAGCACCCCGAAGAGGCGGTCTCGATCATGCGTCAGTGGCTGCACGAGTCGGCTTAAGCCATGGCCCCGAAACCCAAAGGCAAAGACGATCCAGCCAAGCTCACCGGAGCTGAAAAGGCTGCGATCATTCTGCTTTCGCTCGGCGAAGAGCATGGCGCCCAGGTGTGGCGCATGTTCGACGACGAGGAGGTGCGCGAAGTCTCGCAGGTCATGGCCAATCTCGGCACCGTCAGCGCCAGCGTCGTCGAAAGGCTGCTGGTCGAGTTCGTCTCGCAGATGTCGACGACCGGGACGCTCCTTGGAACATTTGAGTCCACCGAGCGGCTGCTCGAGCGCTTTCTGCCGGCCGAACGCGTCAACAGCGTCATGGAGGAAATCCGCGGCCCCGCCGGCCGGACGATGTGGGACAAGCTCGGCAACGTGAACGAGCAGGTTCTCGCGAACTATCTCAAGAACGAATACCCCCAGACCGTCGCCGTCGTGCTGTCACGCATCAAGTCCGAGCACGCCGCGCGCGTTCTGGGCGCCCTTCCGGAAGATCTCGCGATGGAAGTGGTCCAGCGCATGCTGCGCATGGAAAGCGTCCAGAAGGAAATTCTCGACAAGGTCGAACAGACGCTGCGCGTCGAGTTCATGTCCAATCTTGCGCGCACGCAAAAGCGCGACTGCCATGAAATGATGGCCGAGATCTTCAACAATTTCGACCGCCAGACGGAAGGCCGCTTCATCACGGCGCTGGAAGAGCGCAATCGCGAAGCGGCCGAGCGCATCAAGGCGCTGATGTTCACCTTCGAGGATCTCGGCAAGCTCGATCCCGGCTCGATACAGACGCTGCTGCGCGCCATCGACAAGGACAAGCTGGGCCTCGCGCTCAAGGGCTCGTCCGACGCGGTGCGCGACATCTTCTTTTCGAACATGTCGGAGCGCGCCGGCAAAATTCTCAAGGAAGATATGGAGGCCGCAGGCCCCGTTCGCCTGCGCGACGTCGATGAAGCGCAGATGGCGATGGTCAACATCGCCAAGGATCTTGCGGCCAAGGGCGAAATCATGCTCGCCGGCAACAAGGGCGACGACGAGTTGATCTACTGACATGACAGCGAAGCCCGAGCCCCGCAAATTCACTTTCGACCAGCGTTTCGACGCGAACCCTGCGCATGCCCGCGCGTCTAGCAACCCGCGTGCAAAGAAATTCTACACGCCCGAAGAGGTCGAGGAAGCCTATCAGCGCGGGCGCGGATCGCTCGAGGCCACGGCCGCGCAGTCGCAGGCCATGGCTCTGGGGCGCATCGCGGAAGCGGCTATGGCCGCGATCTCCAGCATCGAGGAGATGGTCGCGGAAGCGCGCGCCGAAGCGCTCAGCGTCGGAGTCGCCGCCGCGCGGCGCATCGCCGATCTCGCGCTCGAGCGCTACCCGCTTGACGTGGTGGAGAACACGGTGCGCCAGTGCATTGCACAGGCCGCGCATGAGCCTCGCATGGTCATCCGCGTCCAACCCGACCTTGCCGAAGAGCTGAAGGCCCGGATCGCCGCGCTCGCCGACGAGATCGGCTTCGCGGGACGCATCGTCGTCACGCCCGATCCTCGCATCAAGGCGGCCGATTGCCGGCTCGAATGGGTTGACGGCGGCGTCGAGCGCAGCGCCGCCGCTATCGCCGCACGTATCGAGGGCGCGATCGACCGGTTCGTTGAGGCCGATCGACGCCGCGCCGAAGACAGCATCGGAGCCTGAGACCATGGCCGGAACCGACGACATCGAACTGAACGACCTGACGCCGTCCGCAGGACTGCCGGAAGCGGACGATACGCCTGACGATCAGCCGCGCAGCGGCGCCGATCTGGAGGCCGTGTTAGACGTGCCGGTCAACGTGTCGGCCGTGCTTGGCAAGACCGCGATGGAAGTGAGCCAGCTGCTCAAGCTGTCGCGCGGCGCTGTCGTCGAACTGGACCGCAAGGTCGGCGAGGCGATCGACATTTACGTAAACGACCGCCTGGTCGCGCGCGGCGAAGTGGTGCTGGTGGAAGACCGGCTCGGCATCACCATGACGGAAATCGTGAAAGGCGGCCAGATCTGAGGATCTGGCTGTAAGGGGGACGCACTATGCGGCTGATGATCGTCGGAAGCCTGAACGGGCAGCTCGGCACCGCAACCAAGATCGCCATGGATCGCGGCGCCAAGGTCGTGAACGTCGCGCAGGTCTCGCAGGCCATGGCCGAGCTTCGCGCGGGTCGCGGCGCCGATCTGCTGATGGTCGAGGTGACCCAGCCCATCGGCGAACTGGTCAAGATGCTGACCGCTGAACGCATCCACGTTCCCATCGTCGCCTGCGGCATCGGCACCGACGCCCGTGCGGCCGTCGAAGCCATTCGGGCCGGCGCCAAGGAATACCTGCCGCTGCCGCCGGACGCCGCGCTGATCGCCGCGGTTCTTGAAGCGGTGGCCGACGAAAGCCATCAGCTCATCTACGAAGACCGCGCGATGGAGAGCGTCATCGCCCTGGCCGAGCAGGTCGCGGCCAGCGATGCGTCGATCCTCATCACCGGCGAAAGCGGCACGGGCAAGGAAGTCCTCGCCCGCTATGTCCACCGCAAATCGTCGCGCGCCGACAAGCCCTTCATCTCGATCAACTGCGCCGCCATTCCCGACAACCTGCTGGAAAGCGAGCTCTTCGGCCACGAAAAGGGATCGTTCACCGGCGCCATCGCGCGGCGTGTCGGCAAGTTCGAAGAGGCCGACGGCGGCACGCTGCTGCTCGACGAAATCAGCGAAATGGACGTGCGGCTGCAGGCCAAGCTGCTGCGCGCTTTGCAGGAGCGCGAAATCGACCGCGTCGGCGGCGGCAAGCCGGTCAAGGTGAACATCCGCGTCATCGCGACATCCAACCGCGACCTGACCGAAGCGGTGAAGGCAGGCACCTTCCGCGAAGACCTGCTCTATCGCCTCAACGTGGTGAACCTGCGCGTTCCGGCGCTGCGCGAGCGCAAGGCCGATGTGCTCGCCCTCGCCCGCCACTTCGCCAAGAAATACGCCGCCGCCAACGGCATGCCGGACCGCGAGCTTGAGGCCTCCGCGCGTGCGGCGCTTCTCGCCCACCCGTGGCGCGGCAATGTGCGCGAGCTTGAGAACACCATCCACCGGGCCGTCCTGCTGGCGCGTGGCCCCGAGATCACCGGCGACGCCATCCGCATGCCCGATGGCAGCCGCGTCGAAGACGCCATAGTCACGGGCGGCACGGACGTGTCGGGCCGGGCCGCGATGGCTGCGGAAGCGATCACCCGCTCTTTCGTCGGCCGCACGGTCTCCGACATGGAGCGTGACCTCATCCTCGAGACGCTGAACCACTGCCTCGGCAACCGGACGCACGCGGCGAACATTCTCGGCATCTCGATCCGCACGCTGCGCAACAAGCTCAAGGAGTACTCCGAAGCCGGCGTCGCCGTTCCGCCGCCCGGCGCCGGCGAACTCCGCGCTGCGGGCTGACCCCTAGATGAGCGATGTGAACGCATCGCCTGCGGCGCGTGGCGGCAGTCAGGCCGCCGCCTCCGTTCTGTCGTCGCTGCGCGGCGGCGAATTGCTGCTGCCCTTCGGCATCCTGGCGATCCTCGCGGTCCTGCTGGTCCCGCTGCCGACCTTCCTGCTCGACGCATCGCTCGGTCTGTCGTTCACCTTCTCCGTCCTGATCCTCATGACGGTGCTGTTCATCCGCAAGCCGCTTGAGTTCAGCGCCTTCCCGACGATCCTCGTCATCGCCACCATGCTGCGCCTGGCGCTCAACATGGCGTCCTCGCGCCTCATTCTGGGCGAGGGCCACAACGGCACCGAAGCCGCCGGCCACGTCATCGAGGCGTTCGGGCATCTGATGATGCAGGGCAATTTCGTCATCGGCATCATCGTCTTCGCGATCCTCGTGATCGTGAACTTCGTCGTCATCACCAAGGGTTCGGGCCGCATCGCCGAGGTGAGCGCCCGCTTCACGCTCGATGCGATGCCCGGCAAGCAGATGGCGATCGACGCCGATCTCTCCGCCGGCCTCATCGACGAGAAAGAAGCCCGCATCCGCCGCAAGGAGCTTGAGGGCGAGAGCAACTTCTTCGGCGCGATGGACGGCGCCAGCAAGTTCGTGCGCGGCGACGCGATCGCCGGCCTGCTCATCACCGTCATCAACGTGCTCGGCGGCCTCGTTATCGGCGTCGGCCAGGAAGGCATGGCGTTCGGCGACGCCTTCCAGACCTACACGCTGCTGACCGTCGGCGATGGCCTCGTCACCCAGATCCCCGCCCTCATCGTCTCCACCGCCGCCGGCCTCATGGTCTCCAAGGCGGGTGTCGAGGGCGCCGCCGACAAGGCGATGTTCGGCCAGCTCAGCTTCTATCCCCAGGCGCTGGGCATGGCCTCTTTCATGACCGGCGTCATGGCGCTGCTGCCGGGCATGCCGACTGCGATCTTCCTGTGCATCTCCGCCGCCGCCGGCTACGGCGCCTTCGTCGCCAGCCGCGCGCGGGTTCAGGCCGAGACCGCCCGCGCCGAGAGCCTCAGGGTCGAGACCGACAAGCCCCCGGCCGAGGAGCCGATCTCGACCGCCCTCGCGCTCGACCAGCTCAAGATCGAACTCGGCTACGGACTGCTGCCGCTCATCAACGATGCGCGCGGCTATCGCCTGACCGATCAGATCAAGTCGCTGCGTCGCCAGATCGCATCCGATCTCGGCTTCGTCATGCCGTCGGTGCGCATTCTCGACAACATGGCGCTCGGCGCGCAGGAATACCGCATCTCGGTGAAAGAGGTCGAAGCCGGTCGCGGCGAGCTGATGCCGGGCCAGCTGATGGTCATGGACCCGCGCGGCGAGCCGATCGACCTGCCCGGCATGCCCACGCGCGAGCCCGCGTTCGGCCTCCCGGCGGCCTGGATCGAGGAAGACTACCGGGAAGAGGCGTCGTTCCGCGGCCTCACCATCGTCGATCCCGCAACGGTGCTGACCACGCACCTCACCGAGATCCTGAAAGAACACATGCCCGAGCTTCTCTCCTACGCGGAGACCAAGAAGCTCATCGACGATCTGCCCGCAGAGACCAAGAAGCTCGCCGACGATCTCATCCCGCAGCAGGTCTCGATGGCCACCGTCCAGCGCGTGCTCCAGACCCTGCTGTCGGAACGCGTCTCGATCCGCGACCTGCCGACCATTCTGGAAGGCATCGCCGAGACGGCGGGCCGCGCGCACACCGCGATGATCATGACCGAGCATGTGCGCACCCGCCTCGCCCGCCAGATCAGCCGCGCCGTCACAAACCACAAGGGTCTGCTGCCGCTGATCGCGCTGTCGCCGCAATGGGAGCAGGCCTTCGCGGAATCGATCATCGGTCAGGGCGAAGAGCGCCAGCTCGCGATGGCCCCATCCAAGCTACAGGAGTTCATCGGCGCCGTCCGTCGCGCGTTCGACGGCGCATCGATGGATGGCGAGACGCCGGTTCTGCTCACCAGCCCGTCGGTCCGTCCGTTTGTCCGCTCGCTGGTCGAACGCTTCCGTCCGACCACCTTCGTCATGAGCCAGGCCGAGGTTCACGCCAGCGCCAAGCTGAAATCCATGGGCCAGATCTAACCCATGCGCGTGCGCTCCTTCACGGCGCCGACCATGCCCGAGGCCATGGCGATGGTCCGCGCGGAAATGGGCGAAGACGCGGTGATCCTGTCATCCGAGCGTTCCCGGCGCGGCGTCGAGGTGAAGGCCGCGGCCGAACGCGGACCTGCGGCTCTGGAGAACATCGACGCCGCCTATTCGCGCCTCGCCGCGCTCGAGGCCGAACTCGAACGCCGCCTGGTCGCCGCCGTCACACAGCCGGACGCGGCGCCCGTCCCCGCGGTGCGCGATCCCTGGACGGCCGACAGTGTCGCGGCGAAACTGCGTTTCCACGAACTCGGCAGCGATCTCGTCGGGCGGCTGATGGACGATGCCGCCGTGGTCGGCGCAGCGCCCGGGCCGGATGCCCTCGCCCATGCGCTCGACCTCCATCTCGCCTTCTCCCCCCTGCCGGCCGAGCCCGAGACGCCGCTCGTCCTCATCGGCGCGCCCGGTTCGGGCAAGACGGCCGCCGCCGCCAAAATCGCCGTGCGCGCCGTGCTCGCGGGTCGGGCTGCTTCGTTGATCACCACGGATGGCAGCGCCGGCGCGTTCAGCCAGATCGAGGCGTTCGCAGGCCTCATCCGCCTGCCGGTCGAAGCCGCCGCCGATGCAAGCGCGCTCGGCGCGGTCATCGCCCGCCTCCGCGCGGAAGACCCCGCCCGCGCCCTGATTGTCGACACCCAGGGGATCAACCCGTTCGACCGGGCCGAACTCAGCCATCTGCGCAGCCTCATCGCCGCCGCCGGTCCGGAGGCAGAGCCGGTTCTCGTGGCGGCGGCGCAGGGCGGCCGCGATCTGGAAGATCAGGCCGTCATCTTCAAGGCGCTGGGTGCGCGCCGCATCGTCGCCACGCGTCTCGACGTCGCGCGCCGCCTTGGCGGCCTCATCCGCGCCGCCCGCACGGCCGGCCTCGCGCTCGCCCAGGGCTCGGCCAGCCCCTACATCGCCGAAACCATGGAGCCGCTGAACCCCTTCGCGCTGGCGCGGCGGCTGTTGACCGGCGACCCCGCAGCCCCCTTTGCCGGAGCCCGCCCATGACCGCCCCGCTCTTCGCCGTCGCATCCGGCAAAGGCGGCGTCGGCAAGACCTTCCTGTCCATCGCCCTCGCCCAGAGCTTTGCGGCCGCGCATGAACGCGTCCTGCTGGTCGATGGCGATCTCGGCCTCGCCAATATCGACGTGCAGCTGGGCGTCGCCCCCAAAGGCGATCTTCTGTCCGTCGTCGCGGGCGGGACCGACCTCGCCAGCGCCGTATCGCCCTATGACGGCGGCGCCGGAAACGGGCGCGGCTTCGATCTCATGGCGGGCCGCTCCGGCAATGCGGCGCTGCGCAGCCTCCCGGCGCGCGAGCTCTCGCTGCTCAGCCGCAGCCTCAAGATGGCCTCGCTGTCCTATGACCGGACCATCGTCGATCTTGGCGCCGGCCTGGATCAGACCGTTCTGGAGCTGGCGACCGCCTGCGGCCGCGTCCTCGTCCTTCTCACCGACGAGCCGACTTCGCTGACCGACGCCTACGCGCTCGTCAAACTGCTGTCGCGTCAGGCCGCGCCGCCCGCGATGGCGATCGCGGTCAATATGGCGGCTGACGAGGCCGAAGGCCGGCGCACCTATGGCGCGCTCGAACGGGCCGCGTCGAAGTTCCTCGGCTTTGCGCCGCCGCTGGCGGGAATCGTCCGCCGCGACAGCGCTGTGCGCGACGCCATCCGGCTTCAGACGCCGTATCTGACCCGCAGCGCGAACGGTCAGGCGGCGGTCGATATCGCGCGGCTGACGCGACAGATCGACACGGCCTTCGCCCCGCAAAGCGCCCGCAGCCTGCCAGTCGCGCGCTGACAACGACACCCGTCACACTCCCGCCCTTGGCGTTCCGCGCCGCACCGGGATAAAATTCCCTCCTTGCCGCGCAGATTCCGGCGCGCCATTCGGGGAGATCGTCTGATGCAGGATTACACTTGGCTGATCGTTCTTGGCGTCGCCGTACTGGTGCTGCTGTGGGGCGTCGGCATCTACAACAGCCTCATCAAGCTCCTGAACCTTGTGAAGGAAGGCTGGAGCGGCATCGAAACCCAGCTCAAGCGCCGCTCGGATCTGATCCCGAACATCGTCGAGACGGTCAAGGGCTACGCCGCCCACGAAAAGGGCACGTTTGAGGCGGTCACCGCCGCTCGCGCCGCCGCCACGGCGGCCACGACCCCGGAAGAACGCGCCAAGGCCGAAGGCCAGGTCGGCGCCCTGCTCGGCAAGATCGTCGCCATCGCCGAGGCCTATCCGGAGCTGAAGGCCAACACCAACTTCCTGGAACTCCAGCGCGAGCTGTCCAACGTGGAAGAGCAGATCAACCTGTCGCGGCGCTACTACAACGGCGCGGTCCGCAACTACAACACGGCGATCCAGACCGTTCCGAACAACATCATCGCCGGCTTCACGCGCTTCGTCGCGGCCGAGTATTTCGAGATCGAAGACCCGGCAGACCGCGTCGCGCCGAAAGTCTCTTTCGGCTGACGCGCATCGCTCGGCAAAGGCGGATAGGATGACGCGTCTCGTCGCGATCTTCGCGTTTCTCTGCGCGCTGGCATTTACGCCGGCGCGCGCCGAGGAACTCATCACCTCGTATCTCAGCGATATCACGATCAATCAGGATTCGAGCCTGACGATCAGGGAGACGATCACGCTGAACGTCGAGGGTATCGACATCAAGCGCGGCATCATCCGGTCCTACCCGACACGCTATAAGACCGAAGGGGGCGACACCGTCACCGTCGGCTTCGATCTTGAAAGCATCACCCGCGACGGCAAGGACGAGCCGTGGTCGACATCCGACCTCGACAACGGCGTCGAGGTCCGCATCGGCGATCCCGACGTGCTGCTCAGCCACGGCCTCCACATCTATGTGATCAGCTATCGCGCCACCTTCCTGCTGGGCCACTTCGAGAAGACCGACGAGCTCTATTACAACCTGCTCGGTCTCGACACGCCCTATGAGGTTCAGCAGGCGACCGGGATCATCCGCCTGCCGCCGGGTGCGCGCCCAGGGCGCATGGATGTCTGGACCGGCGCCGGCGGCCTCAAGCTCAAGAACGCCACCATCGCCGAAACAGAGCCCGGCATCATCACGGTTCGTTCCACGCAGCCGCTGCAGGAATATGAAGGCATCACGGTCGCCGTCGAATGGCCGGTCGGCTTCGTCACACGGCCGAGCGATTTCGACTACGCGATGCGCTGGCTTCTCGCCAACGCGCCGGCATGGCTCGGCCTTGGCGGCCTCGGCGCGATGTTCGGCTTTCTCTACTGGTCGTGGCGGCGCTGGGGCAAAGACCCTGCGCGCGGCACGATCATCCCGCTCTTCGAGCCGCCGGGCGGCATGGAGCCCGCCGAGGCGCGCTTCGTCACCGACATGGGCTACGACAACAAGGCCTTCGCCGCGGCGGTCGTGAACATGGGCGTCAAGGGCGCGGTGAAGATCGAGGAGGACCCGGGCTGGTTCAGCAAGACCATCACCCTCACCCGCACCGGCCAGGGCGCCGAAAAGCTCTCGCCGGCCGAGCGGGTCGCCTATGACCGCCTCTTCGGCGGCAGCGACTCGATCGAGTTGAAGCAGGACAACTGGCAACGCATCAAGGCGGCCAATGACGCCCTGAAGTCGCGCCTCGAGATCACGCACCAGGGCAAGACCTTCCTCACCAATCAGGGCTCGGTCGGCGCGGCCGTCCTCTTCCCCATCGCCGCAGGCCTCGGCATCTGGGCGACCGGCGGCGAGAACACGGCGACCTTCATCGGCGCGGGCGTGCTTATCGCCGGCGCCATCGGCCTTCTGGCGCTCTTCTCGAATCTGATGAAAGCCCCGACGCCTGCGGGCCAGAACCTGCGCGACCGCGTCGACGGCTTCCGCATGTTCCTCGACACGGCCGAGAAGGAGCGCTGGGAGGTTCTGAACCCGCCCCAGATGACGCCGCAGCTCTTCGAAAAATATCTGCCCTACGCGCTCGCCCTCGGCGTCGACCATACCTGGAGCGAGACCTTCGAACGCGAGATGCGCATCCAGTACCCGAACGAGAACGGCTACTCGTATCACCCGAACTGGTATTCGGGCCGCAGCTTCAGCGGCATCGGCGCCGGCTCGCTCACCCGCTCGCTCTCCACCGCGATGACCAGCGCGATCTCGTCGTCGTCGTCGCCGCCGGGCAAAAGCTCCGGCTTCTCCGGCGGTGGCGGCTTCTCCGGCGGTGGCGGCGGCGGCGGCGGGGTGCGCGGCTGGTAGGCGCTAGCTCGCGTTACGCGTCCGCACGAAGCGCTGGATGTTGCGCTCGTCGGAGGCGTTCGTTTCGGCCTGAGAGCGCTTCTCGTCCTCGCGCTTCACGCGCGCTTCCTCGGCCAGCTCGAACTTCTTCAGCTCCTGATAGGCTTCCTGAAGGTCGATCCGCGCCTCGGCGATCGAGCGGTCGATCTCGGCGATCGAGGCGGCCAGCTTTTCCTTCCGCTCGCGGATCGAGCGCGCGAACGAGGGATACGCGAAACGGCCGATCTCGTTCTCGGTCGCGCGGCGGCCTTCTTCGCTGAGATGGTTGTCCAGCTCGGCGACCTTGCGTCCCATATCGGCGCGGATGCCCTCAAGACCGGCCAGCTTGGTCTTGGCTTCATCCGCCCGACAGCGGTGCAGTTTGATCAGCGTCTCGCGCGATTTCATCGACGCTGCCCTTCACTTTGACCCGATTTGAGAACTGCCTCCAGTTCAGCAAACCCTGTGCCAATGTCCGCCTGTTCGTTCCGGCCCTGGCCCAGGAACGCCTCCAGCGCCGGCTGCAGCTGGATCGCCCGGTCCAGCGCTGCGTCGTTCCCGGCCTTGTAGGCGCCGAGTCTGATTAATTCTTCCATATCGTCGTAGAGCGAAAGCGAACGACGCGCCTCGGCGATCAGCGCCTGCTCGGCCGGCGGGTTACAGGCCGGCATGGTCCGCGACACCGATCTGAGGATGTTGACGGCCGGAAACCGCCCTCGCTCGGCGATCTTGCGGTCCAGCACGATATGTCCGTCCAGAATCCCGCGCACCGCGTCGGCCACCGGCTCGTTGTGGTCGTCGCCCTCGACCAGCACGGTGAACAGCCCCGTGATCGTGCCCTTGCCGGCCTCGCCCGGCCCGGCCCGCTCCAGCAGGCGCGGCAGCTCGGAAAACACCGTCGGCGTATAGCCCTTGGCGGCCGGCGGCTCGCCCGAGGACAGGCCGATTTCACGCTGCGCCATGGCGAAGCGCGTCACGCTGTCCATCAGGCACAGCACGTTGAGGCCGAGGTCGCGGAAATATTCCGCCGTCGTCAGCGTCAGATAGGCGGCCTGCCGCCGCATCAGCGCGCTCTCGTCCGAGGTCGCGACCACCACCACGCTGCGCGCCAGGCCCTCGGGGCCCAGATCTTCCTCGATGAATTCCTTCACCTCACGGCCGCGCTCGCCGATCAGGCCGATCACCACCACATCGGCGCTGGTGTAGCGCGCCATCATCGACAGCAGCACCGACTTGCCGACGCCCGACCCGGCGAAAATGCCCATGCGCTGTCCTGTGCAGCATGTGGCGAAGCTGTTGATGGCCCTCACGCCCAGATCCAGACGCCCGCCGACGCGCGACCGCGCATGGGCCGGCGGCGGCATAGCCCGGACCGGCCGCGCCTCGTCGCCCATCGGCAGGCGGCCCGCCCCATCGAGCGGCCGGCCGAAGCCGTCGATCACCCGTCCCAGCCAGGCCCGGCACGGAAAGGCGAAAGGTCCGTCGGGTTCCATCGTCACCCGGCACCCCATGCGGATGCCGTCCAGCGCGCCGAAGGGCAGGCACAACGCCTTGCCCGCCCGGAAACCCACCACTTCGCCGGCGATCCGCTCTCCGCCCATCGTCTCGATCATGATGCGCGAGCCGACCGCCAGCACCGGCAGCCCGAACGACACTTCGATCAGCAATCCCTGAATCGCCGTCACCCGCCCGAACACATCGAGCTGCGGCACGTGAGAAATCGTTTCGCGCAATGCGGACAAGGCGTTAATCCCGGCGGGCGCGCATTCTGCGGCCCGATGCGACGGCGTGGCGCCGACACCATCGGGCTGCGGGGGTTAAATGCCCGTTAAGCATATGTTTCGGACGGCATTTTCGCCTCTTTTCCGCCGGTTTCCTTAAGCTCCGGCGCGAATCCGGGCTTAAGACTGTCTTAAGGATAACCCCATAACCCTTTGACTCGGCTGGCGAAGTTTATCGCTTGCAGGGGTCTTAGATTTTGTTAACCCTTTCTGCGTAGCGTCAAACTGAGCCGTTAACCACTGCACGTGGCCGGGCGCTGAAGCGCTTGCCGGGGGGCACCGAATACGATGCGAGTTCTACTGATCGAAGACGATAGCGCGATGGCCCAGAGCATCGACCTGATGCTCAAGTCGGAAGGCTTCAACGTCTACACCACGGATCTGGGCGAAGAGGGCATCGACCTCGGCAAGCTCTACGATTACGACATCATCCTTCTCGACCTGAACCTGCCGGATATGAGCGGTTTTGAGGTCCTCAAGCACCTGCGGGTCGCCAAAGTGCAGACCCCGATCCTCATCCTCTCGGGCACCTCGACCATCGAGAACAAGGTCAAGGGCCTCGGCGTCGGCGCCGACGATTATCTCACCAAGCCCTTCCACAAGGACGAACTGGTCGCCCGCATCCACGCGATCGTCCGCCGCTCCAAGGGCCACAGCCAGTCGGTCATCAACACCGGCAAGCTCACCGTGAACCTCGACACCAAGACCGTCGAAGTCCAGGGCAGCCGCGTCCACCTGACGGGCAAGGAATACCAGATGCTGGAGCTGCTCTCGCTCCGCAAGGGCACCACGCTCACCAAGGAAATGTTCCTGAACCACCTTTATGGCGGCATGGACGAGCCCGAACTCAAGATCATCGACGTCTTCATCTGCAAGCTCCGCAAGAAGCTGGCGAGCGCGACCGAAGGCGACAACTACATCGAGACCGTCTGGGGCCGCGGCTATGTGCTGCGCGATCCGCCGGCCGGCGTGGAACGGGCCGCCTGATCAGGCGAGCCAAGGGGGCAAGCGAAAGGGCGCCGGCGACGGCGCCCTTTATCTTTGCGCCCCAACCGTCAGCGGCGGCGTCTCAGCATGCCGTCGATCCAGACCAGCGCAAACCCTGCGACCATGAACGACGCGGCCATCACCGCGCCGTTCACCGCTGTCTGCTCCCAGCCGATCTTCGCGACATTCATGAACGGATAGGGATAGACCCCGTCGACCGCCCCGCGCGTCAGGCCATAGCCGAAATAGACCAGCGGAAAGAACGCCCAGACATAAGGATCGCGTCGCGTCAGACGGCCCTTCGGCGCAAAGACGAGCCACCACAGCGGCGCCAGAACCGTCGTCACCTTGTGCAGCAGCGTATCGGCCAGCTTCGCGCCGCCCGAAAGCTCCAGCAGCCCCTGCAGCAGCAGGCCGTAAACCACGCCGACCAGCAGCATCGCCATCGCGACCCCGGCGATCAGGCGCGGCCGTGCTGCCCAGCGATGCCCAAGCGCAATGAAGGTGAAGACGAGGGCGCTCGACAGGTTCGCCAGCACCGTGAAGTAGCGCAGCATCACCCACACCGCAGCGCCGGGCGATCCGGTCAGCTCGACGCTCGCCTCAAGCTGGATGCAGAGACCGGCCCAGCCCGTCAGGGCGACCAACGCAGCCGCAAGGCGCGATAAGGGCGTGAACGCCAAGCTGCCCCCTCCCCACGCGGCGCGACGCGCCTAGTACAATCTGTCCCGATAACTGTCCGCCAGACCCTTGGCCAGCGTCGCACGGTCGACCGCCGCGCGCAGCGCCGCCGCCTCCGCCGCCCCGGACCTGTTCGCCTTCACATGCGCCAACAGAACCGCCGCAGGGTCGACGTCCGGCGCGGGGTGGTTCGACGCCGGCCACAGCCGCGCCGCCGCCAGCGCGCGGCTCTCGCGCAAGACGGGCGCCGCACCGGCGATCCGCGTGACCAGGATGGGCACTTTGCCCTCCACCTCGAACGCCGCGCGCGCGGCCATGTCATCGCTGATCTCGGCCGCACCCCTTAAGGCTGCGATCTTCGTCGCACCGGGGACCAGCACCAGCGCCGCCGTCGCGGGTTGGGCGATCATGTTGTGAAAACCATAGGCGAGGCGGTTGCCCGGCCGTTCGGCCAGCGTCGCCACGCCGTCATGCAGCCGGATCAATCCCCCCGCCGGATCGCCTTTGGGGCTCATATCGGCGCCGCCGACCGCATCTGCCGTCGCCAGCGCCAGGAAACGCGCCGCGCCCAGAAAACCCGCCGCATCGTCCGGCGCATCGACAGGCGATGCCGCCCAGAAATCGGAGCGGATCAGCGCCTTGGCGCAGTGGACGAAGCACTCATCCACATCGATCTCGACCGCCCCCGAATTCAGCGCCGTCACCCGGCCATTGATGCGCAGCGTCTCGCCGATGCCGGGGATGAGGAACAGCACGCCCGCGCCCTGCCCCACGTCGCCAGGCGCATCGTCGAGCGCATCCAGAGGCATGATCAACCTCGCCGATCCCTGCGCCCGCGCGAATCCGGCCGCGCCGCCCGCCAGCGTCGCCATCGGCCCATGACCGTCCGCGAAGGCGACGAACGCCAACGGCGAAGCCGCGATCCAGGCGGCGGCCCCATCGTCGATATGGTCGATGACCTTCATCTTCACCGGCAGCCCGGCGACGCCGAGACAGGCTTCAAGGTCGGCAGCGGTCTGGATCGCACTCATGCCGGCACGCTGGCATGAATGCGAACCATTCTCAATCCTCGCCCTGACAGACCAGCCGTCCGCCATTGCTGGTCACGTCGGTCGTCGAACAGGTCGAAAGATCGAGGTTGGATGTCTGCCACTGCCCTTCACCGGCATAGCATTCCGCGCGCATCATATAGTTGGTCAGCGTCGCAGAGCGGCAATACTGCACCCATTTGCCGGTGGGCAGCGTGTCGCGCATTGCCATCAGTTTGGGCGAGCCGCTCGGCGGCGGCGCGGCAGCCAGCAGACACACCAGCTGTCCATCGACATTGCCGATCTCGCCGGTGCATCCCGCCAGATCCATAGCTGCCGCGCGCCAGACGCCGTTGCGATCCTGGCAGTTCGCACGCAGGACAGTGCCTTCCAAAACGCCGTCGCGACAGGTCTCCTGCCAGGGCCCGGAGGGCAGATCGCCGCGCGCGGCCGCGCCGGCCGGGCCGTTGACCTCTTCCTCGGTCAGCCGCCCGCCATTGCACTTCAGCAGGCCGTCCTCATTGACGATATCGCCCGCGCAATACTGATAGCCCTGCAGCCAGGTTTTCTTCCACTTCCCGGCCGCGTCCTGACACTCGGCGTTCAGCTTGTCGCCTTCCACATAGGCGTTGCGGCAGGTCTCCTGATACGAGCCCTTCGGCGCCTCGGCGGCGAACGCCGCACCGCTCATCGTCAAGCACGCGGCCACCGCCGCCAGGATCAGTCGCGCCATACATGGTCCTCCGCAGCCATGGTTAGGCCATCTTGCGGGCGGCCGCGAGCCGATTTTGCGCCGCATCCTGAAGCTCTTGCGCGCGACAGCCCCGCGCCGCAAGCTGCCGGGATCGTCTATCAAATCGAGAGCGGCCCGCCAGACGGCCGCCACCCAGGGAGACTCAACCATGTCGGCTGCCCCCGCCATTCCGCTCGACTCGCTCGGTGAACCCGCCATTCCGTTCGCGGGCTATTCGCGCGAGCGCATCGACGACGCACTCGTCAATCCGGACCTTTACGCTTCGGGCGAGATCTACGACGTCTTTGCCAAGCTCCGCGCCAAAGACCTGCTGCAGCTCATGCGGCCGCGCGGATACCGCCCGTTTTACGCGATCGTGAAACACGCCGACATTCTCGAAATCGAGAAGAACAACCAGGTCTTCGTCAACGGCCTCAGAACCTATCTCTCGCCGATCCAGGGCGAGGCCTGGACGATGGCGACGTTCGGCGACACCCATGTCTTCCGCACGCTCGTCGATCTCGACGACCCGGTGCACATGAAGCTGCGCGCTCTGACGCAGTCCTTCTTCATGCCTCCGAACCTGAAGAAGCTCGACGAGCGCATCGCGGTGCTTGCCAAAGAGCATGTCGACCACATGAAATCGCTCGGCGGCAAATGCGACTTCGTGAAGGAAGTTGCGCTCTGGTATCCCTTGCGCGTCCTGATGATGATCATGGGCCTGCCGCGCAGCGACGAGCAGTTCCTGATGAAGATGACGCAGGAAATCTTCGGCCCTGGCGACCCTGACGTCGCGAAGGAAAGCGAGAACGCCGGCGGCTCCAGCGGAGCGTTCGGCGCCGACAACGAGCAGTCCGTCGATCTCTTCAAGACCGCGACGCAACTCTTCGAATTCTTCGGCAAGATCACGGCCGACCGCCGCGCCCATCCCACCGACGATCTTTGCTCGGTCATCGCCAACGGCCAGATCGACGGCGCTCCGATCGGCGACCGCGAGGCGATGAGCTACTACATCATCGTCGCGACCGCCGGCCACGACACCACCTCGTCCACCGCCGCCGGCGGCCTCCTCGAACTCATCAGGGACAAGTCCCAGCTCGAAAAGCTCAAGGCCGACCCGTCGCTGATGGCGAACGCGGTGGAAGAGATGATCCGCTGGGTGACGCCGGTGAAGCACTTCATGCGCACCGCGACCGAGGACTATGTCCTGCGCGGCCACACCATCAAGGCCGGCGAAGGCCTCTGCCTGCACTACCCGTCGGGCAACCGCGAAGAGACGGTGTTCGAAGAGCCGAACAAGTTCAAGGTCGACCGCCAGCTCTCCAAGCAGGTCGCCTTCGGACACGGCGTGCATCTCTGCCTCGGGATGCATCTGGCGCGCATGGAGATCAAGGCGCTGTTCAACGAACTGCTGCCGCGCCTCAAATCCATCGAGCTCGACGGCGAGCCGAAAAATACCCGCGCCAATTTCGTCAGCGGCCTGAAGACGCTGCCGATCCGCTACGAAATCGATTGAGCCACCTTATGCCGATGGCCCGCTCCGGCGGGCCGTCGGCGGCGCATGTCACGCAAGAATGCCCAGACGCTGCAATCCGCCTTCCAGCGTCTCCTTGTCGAACGGCTTCAGCAAAACCGTTCCTGCCCCCGCCGCACGCGCGGCGACGATGTGCGATTCCTCGTTCTCGGTGGTGCAGAACATCATCGCGGGCGCGTTTTCCCTGGCCTCGCGCCGCAGCGTCTTCATGAACCCGATGCCGTCCAGATTGGGCATCATCGAATCGACGATGACCGCATCGGGCATTCGCGCGCGGCACATCTCCAGCCCGATCGCTCCGTCTTCGGCCTCCAGCACGTTAAAGCCGATATCCTCAAGGATTCGGCGGGCGACCTTGCGGATCACCCGGCTGTCGTCGATGACGAGGCAGGTCTTCATGGCCCTCAGGCGGCCGCCGCTTCGCTGGCCTTGACCGGCACGAAAGCCGACAGAGTGATCGCCGCCCCGTCCTCTCCCAGGTCCACCGCACCGCCCAGATCGCGCGCCACAAGGCCGGTGAAGAAGGGCTGCACGCGGCGGCCATCCAGTTCGCTCAACTGGTACTCGCCGGCCAGCGCCAGCTTCAGCTCGTCGGTCACGCGCGACATCGGCCCCTCGCAGGCCGCCACCAGCGCCACGCCGTCCGGGCGCTCATCGGCGCTGACGCGCAGGACGCCGCCGCGCGGAATCGTATCCATCGCCGCCATGGCGAGGTTCAGCGCCAGCTTCACCGTATCCTTGGGCAGCAGCAGCGCCGGAGCGCGCCAGTCGAGCCGGGTCTTGGAATCCTTCAAAAACCCTTCCAGCGCGTCGCGGGCGTCCGAAAGGCTCACCTGGTCGCCGGCCGAACCCATCGAGCCATAGGCCAGACGGCAGAGCTTCAGCTTGGCGGCGGCGCCCTCGGCGCTCTTGGCGATGAGGGCAATGGCATGATCGCGCATCACCGGATCGTTCTCGTCCGCCAGCACCTCCACGCCGTTGGACAGCGCGCCGACAGGGCTGATCAGGTCGTGACACACGCGGCTGACCAGCAGGGAAGCGAGTTCGATCTCTTTCACGTCGGTCCGCGCCTTTCACCAACACCGCGGCTCAACTGGCGCGCGGATGACAACACGGTTAACAAGGTATCGCCCGAGCTTAAAGAAAACTTAAACGCCCCGGCGCACTGAAACCTTCATGCAGCCTTTTCTTCAGCCCGGCGCCCTTGTCCGCCATCCCGGCCAGCCCGATTGGGGCCTGGGCCAGGTCCAGTCCGCCATCGGAACCCGGGTCACCGTGAACTTCGAACACGCCGGCAAGCGCACCATCGACACCGTTCATGTCGCCCTGGAGCACGCAGAACCGCCGGAGACCGGATCGTGAGCGCCGAGCTGGAGCTCCCGCTCGCCCGCCTCGCCGTCGAGGCGGGCCGGTTGATCATGCAGCACTACGAGGTGCCGACGGCCACCCGCGAAAAGGCCGACAAAAGCCCTGTCACCGATGCCGACGAGGCCGCCGAACACCTGATCCTCCAGGGCCTCGCCCGCCTCGCGCCCGGCATTCCCGTCATCTCGGAAGAAGCCGCCGCCGCCGGCTTCATCCCCGATGTCGACACCACCTTCTTCCTCGTCGATCCGCTCGACGGCACCAAGGAATTCATCGCCCGCAACGGCGAGTTCACGGTGAACATCGCGCTCATCGAGCATGGCCGCCCAATCCTCGGCGCGGTCTATGCCCCCGCCTTCGCGCGGCTCTTCACGGGGGCGGCGCATGGCGCGCATGAATGGCAGTGGCCGGTCGCGGACGACGCCGCCCATCTCGACCTGGCGAGCGCGCGGCGCATCGCCGCCCGCCCATCGCCCGCCAATCCCATCGGCCTGTGGAGCCGCAGCCACGGGAAATACCGCGAAGACGAGTACCGAAATCTCTACAATGTCGGACCGGTTCGCATCTGCGGATCTTCCCTGAAATTCTGCCTCATCGCCGCCGCAGAAGCCGACATCTATCCGCGCCACGGCACGACGATGGAATGGGATACGGCAGCCGGACAGGCCGTCCTCGAAGCCGCAGGCGGCAGCGTCAGCGATCTGTTCGGTAAGGCCCTCGGCTACGGCAAAGCGGGCGAGAAATACGCCAATCCCTCATTCGTCGCGCGCGGCCGTTCGGGTTGACCTGAGTCAAGGCGCGATGACAGTTTGATGCGGTATGGGGGTACGTCCTTTCAGGGAGGCCCGCATGTCATCGCACGATTTCACCGTCGTCATATCCATCGCCGCCGCGTTTTCGGCTTTCGCCGTCACCCTGGCCGCAACTGTGTGGTACGCAACCCGTGGCTGATCCTCATACTTTCTCCGCCATTCTCGTTCAGGCCGACCGCACCGATGGCGCAGAGGCCCGCGCGGCGCTCGCCGCCGATCTCGCAGACCGTTTTGGCGGCAAGCTGATCGGCGCCGCTGCGGCGCAGCCCTACATCCCCGTCTATGCCCCCTTCGGCGAGAGCTTTATCGCGCTCCAGCCCGAAGTCCTTCAGACCGCCCGCGAACAGGGCGAGCGGGATCTCTCCGCCGCCGAGGCCCGGTTCCGTGCCGGCGCCGGCGGGCACGAGGCGACCTGGCGCCAGTCGCTCACCACCGACTGCGCCGGCTTCATGGCCGACCTGACCCGCGGCGCCGATCTCGTCGTCGTGGGCCGCCCGGGCGCGTCCGACAAGGACACCGCGCTCGGCCTTTATGCCAGCGATCTGGTGATGACGGCAGGCCGGCCAGTTCTGGTCACGCCGCCGGGCGTCACGCGGCTTTCGGCCGCCCGCATGGTGATGGGCTGGAAGGACACGCGCGAAGCCCGTCGCGCCGCGCTTGATGCGCTGCCCTTCTTCAAGCGCGCCGAAGAGGTCTTCATCGTCACCGCAGGCGCCGACGCCGACGAAACGGGCGCTGCCGAAGTCGCCGCATGGCTGACGGGGCACGGCGTGACGGCGCGGGCCGTCAACGAAAAGTCGACCGAGGCGAATGTCGCCGACACCATTCTCGCCGTCGCCGCACGCGTGAATGCCGATCTGGTCGTCGCCGGGGCGTTCGGCCACAGCCGGATGCGCGAATGGGCCTTCGGCGGCGTCACGCGCGCTCTGCTGACCCGCGCGCCCTGCGCGGTGCTGTTCAGCCACTGAGATCCGGCGGCGACCGCCTAGCGGTGGTCGTCGCCTTCTCCGAAATCGTGGTGGGCGCGCTCGTCATAGCCGCGACGCGCCGAAACGAAGACGAGCGCCATCAGACCGACGCCCACGGCGAGGGAAAAAACCACGCCCAGGGTCAATGCGGCGATGCCATGACCTGAAATCTCGGCATCGCCCAGCCGGAACCACACCCAGCCCGCCCAAGCGCACGCGCCGGTCAGCATTGCACCCAACGCCACGAGAAGCAGCGTCCGGCCCAAGATCAGGCGGCCTTGACCCGCAGGATCGCGCCGTCAGAGCCGGTGATCTCCACCGAAGACCCCGGCGCCAGATCGCTGCCGTCGTCGCTGATCGCCTGCCAGCGCGTGTCGTCCAGCAACACCGGGCCGCGACCGCTGCGGAACCCTTCGGCCACCACCGCCCGGCGGCCGGTATAGTTCAGTGTCCGCCGGTTCAGCGTCGAGGCGGCGTCGTTCGCCTTGCCGCGGCGATAGAACATCGTCCAGACGACGGTCGAAACCACCGACATCACGCCGAACACGCTGATCGCCACCTGCCACGACAGATCGGGCATCAGCAGCTTCAGCACGCCCACCGTGACCGCCGCGATCCCCGGCCACATGAAATAGAAGGTCGGCGTGATGATCTCGACGATCAGCAGGATCGAGCCGAACGCAAACCAGTGCCAGTACGACATCTGGTCGATGAAACTGATGATCTGATCCATGGAGTCCGTCCTCAGGCGGTCGAACCGCCGGCGCCGCCGGTCGAGGTCCACTGCACGCGATTGCGCGGCGCGCGCGGCGTGCTGCCGCCCCCGCCGGGATTGCCGTCATCGCCGCCCAGCGCGGTCTTGGCCAGCTCGCCGATGCCGGCGATCGAGCCCAGCAGACCCGACATTTCCGACGGCACGATGACGAATTTCTGGTTCGGCGCGGTCGCCAGCGCGCGGAACGCTTCCACGTATTTCTGCGCGATGAAGTAGTTGATCGCCTGCACATCGCCCGCCGCGATCGCCGCCGACACCATCTCGGTCGCTTTCGCTTCGGCTTCGGCCGCGCGCTCACGCGCTTCGGCGTCGCGGAAGGCTGATTCGCGCCGGCCTTCGGCTTCCAGAATCTGCGATTGCTTCAGGCCCTCCGCCCGCAGCACCGACGCGGTCTTTTCGCCTTCCGCGCTGATGACTTCTGCGCGGCGTTCGCGTTCGGCCTTCATCTGGCGGTTCATCGAATCGATGATGTCCGACGGCGGCGTCAGATCCTTGATCTCGATGCGCATGATCTTCACGCCCCACGGCCCGGTGGCCGCGTCCACCACGCGCAGCAGGCGCTCATTGATCTCGTCGCGTTTCGACAGCACCTCGTCGAGGTCCATCGAGCCGATCACCGAGCGGATATTGGTCTGGGCCAGATTGCCGATGGCCCGCTCCAGATCCTTGATCTCGTAGGCGGCCCGGGCGGCATCGATGATCTGGTAGTAGGAAATACCGTCCGTCGTCACCATGGCGTTGTCCTTGGTGATCACGTCCTGGCGCGGAATTTCCAGCACCTGCTCCATCATCGTCAGCTTGCGGCCGATCCGGTCATAGATCGGCACGATCAGGTGCAGGCCGGGCGTCAGCGTCCGCGTGTAGCGGCCAAAGCGCTCGACGGTCCATTCCTGGCCCTGCGGCACCGTCTTCACGAAGCTGAAGACGACGATCAGCAACAACACCGCGAAGACGATGTAGAAGATGTATTCCTGCTCCATGACCTGAATCTCCCCGAAAACCGGCCCCAAGCCGGAGGTCACAAATGCGCCCGATTGAGGGCCGTGAGTAGTCTTGGCATTCAGTTTACACTGGTTTCATTGCGGGGCGCATTGATTCGTAACGGAAATCACATGGACGACACGATCCACCGCCTACTCTCACGTCGCGCGCTTCTCACGGGCGCCGCCGCCTTGACTGCCGCCGCCTGCACCTCGTCCGAGACCGGACGCAACGTCGACACGCGCGGCGGCCGCACCGGCTATCCGGCCGACGAGCCGGTCACCGACGAATACCGGGAAGAGGAAATCCAGGGCGCTGTGGAGAACTTCTTCGGCGTCACCGCCCAGGCCTCGGCCGAAGTGGTGGAGCGGGTCTTCGGCGATCTCGGCCGGCCCAACGCCTATATCGCCGGCGAGGAAGCCGCCGCCGCCGTGGCGCTCGGCCTGCGCTATGGCGAGGGCTGGCTCTACCGTCGCAATCAGCAGCCCATGCAGTTGTTCTGGACCGGCCCGTCGCTCGGCGTCGATCTGGGCATCAACGCTTCCAAGGTGTTCACGCTGGTCTACGACCTCCAGCGCCCCGAACAGATGTTCCGCCGCTTCCCCGGCGTGGAGGGCAGCTATTATTTCATCGCCGGTCTCGGCGTGAACTATCTGAAGTCCGACACGATCACCCTCGCGCCCATGCGCACCGGCCTCGGCGCACGCGCCGGCGTCAATGTCGGCTATCTGAACTTCACGCCCAAACGCGAGTGGGTGCCGCTCTAGATCAGGCCCAGCGACATCGCCCGCGCCACCGCGTGCGCGCGCGTCGCAGCGTCGAGCTTGCGGCGCGCATTGTCGACGTGGAACCGCACGGTCGCCTGCGACAGCTTGAGGATCACCGAAATATCCCAATCTGATTTGCCGGCGGCCACATAGGCGAGGCAGTCATACTCGCGCTTGGTGAGCCTGGGTGGCGGCGTCGGCTCGTGGTGGAGATCGGCGACCCGCTCGATCAGGATCGTCCCGGCAAGCCGCACGCCGGCGAGCTCTGCGGGCGAAAGCTGCAGCCGCTCGAAGGTCACCGCCAGCGATGCGACGCGCCGGCCGGGCCGATACGAGACGATCCCGATCCCCTCGCCGATCCGGCCCTCGCTGAACGCTTCCCAATACGTGCCATGGCGGTCATGGGGCGCCAGATCGCTGTAGCGGAAGAAACTCCGTTGCTCCTTCAGCGCATTCAGCAGGGGATTTTCTTCCAGGCAGATATAGCGAAACCCGGGCGCATCGGCCCAGCGATCCGGCCAATGCACGGCAACGGCGCCCCCGGCTTTCCAGATGCCCTCCGACTCGATCGGTCCTTCCGGCATGCGATAGGCCCGCGCGCCAAGACCGTTGGCGCCGAACGGCCGCAGGGCCTGGAGAAAGCACTGCGCGGCCGCCTGCAGATCGGTGGCCGCCGTCAGGCTCTCGATTTGGCCGATAAGACCATCCAGTGCCGGCATCAAAGCGCTGTCCCATCCGGGCGAGCCCCAGCACGGCCGCTGGCCCGCATCCTGTCCAAGCCTGCAGGCTAGCAAATCCAGTGAGAACGCCAATGGGGAGCCGCCGCCTCAAGGACGGAACTCGCCCCCAGACCGGCAGAAGCGACGAAGCGGCGCAGACGCAAAGGCGCGCGCTTTACGGCCGCGCCGCACGCCCCTCGCCGGCCGGCGGCGCGGCTTTCTCCATCGCGCCGATATCCGGCATGAAGAGCAGCAGCGCCGAGGCGACGTAGATCGACGAATACGTGCCGATCACAACGCCGAACAGGATCGCCACCGAGAAGCCATAGAGCGCCTCGCCGCCATACAGCACCAGCGGGATCACCGACACCGCGACGCAGATCGACGTCATCACGGTGCGCGCCAGCGTCTGGTTGGTCGACAGGTTGATCAGCTCGGCCAGCGGCATGCGCTTGTACTTGCGGCGGTTTTCGCGGATGCGGTCGAAGATGATGACGGTGTCGTTCACCGAATAGCCCGCCAGCGTCAGCAGCGCGGCGACGGCGTTCAGGTTGAAGTCCAGCTGCGTCACGGCGAAGAAGCCTGCGGTCACGACGACGTCGTGGAAGGTCGCGATGAAGGCCGCCACGCCGAACTGCCACTCGAAGCGGAACGCCACGTACAGCGCGATCATCAGCACCGACAGCAGACAGGCGATCACGCCGTTGTTGAATAGCTCTTCGGAAATCTTGGGACCGACCGAGTCGGTCTTGTTGATCTTGTAGGAAGGCCCGAGCGCATCGGTCACCTGCTTGATGACTTGCTGCTCCTGCCCCGCCGTCGCGTCGCTCGGCTTCACGCGGATCGAGATATCCGACGGCCCGCCGAAGGTCTGGATGACGACTTCGCCAAAATCCATCGCGCCCAGCTGCTCGCGCAGCGCGCCGACTTCCACATCGCCATCGGTCTTGTGCGCCTCGATGGTCACGCCGCCGGTGAAGTCGATGCCCAGGTTGAAGCCTTGCAGCCAGATCGCCAGAACGGTGATCACCAGCGTGATCCCGGTGACGGCGAAGCCGAGCCAGCGCCAGCCGACGAAATCGATTTTCGTATTATTGGGGACGAGATGCAGATGGCGCATAAGGAGGCTCTGAGGGCCCGCTCGGGCCGGAAAACAGCTGACGGCAGATAGAGGACCGCCGGGGGGATCGCAAGGGCAAGGATGACGCTAGGGCAGGATCTTCCCGTAACCGAGGCCATTCCGGGGCTGAAATCCGCGCTTCTCGCGGGGCGCGCCGCTGTTCTCGAAGCCCCGCCCGGCGCCGGCAAGACGACGCTGGTGCCGCTGGCGCTCAAGGACGAGCCGTGGGCGCAGGGCAAATCCATCCTGATGCTCGAGCCGCGCCGCATCGCCGCGCGGGCCAGCGCGCATCGCATGGCCGAACTGCTGGGCGAACAGCCCGGCGGCACGGTCGGCTACCGGGTCCGCCACGAATCGCGCGTCGGCCCGTCGACCCGCATCGAAGTCCTGACAGAAGCCCTGCTCACCCGCCGTCTTCAGCACGACCCCGAGCTCGCGGGCGTCGCCCTCGTGATCTTCGACGAATTCCACGAACGAAGCCTCGACGCCGACCTCGCCCTCGCTTTGGCCCTCGAATGCCAGAGCGCGCTCAATCCCGAGCTGCGCCTGCTCGTCATGTCGGCGACGCTCGATGGCGGGCGCGTCGCCAGGCTGCTGGGCGATGCGCCGGTGATCCGTTCCGAAGGCCGCCTCTTTCCGGTCGAAACCGTCTACGCCCCGCCCGGCGAAACCCGCGACATCGGCGCGCCCGTCGCCGCCGCGATCCGCCTCGCGCTGCGCGAGACCGAAGGCGGCATTCTCGCCTTCCTGCCCGGCGAGGCCGAGATTCGCGCCGCCGAACGCCATCTCGGCGATCTGCCGCCCGGACCTCTCGTTCTGCCGCTCTATGGCAATCTCGCCTTCGACGCGCAGAAGGCGGCCATCGCTCCGCCCCCGCCGGGCGTCCGCCGCATCGTGCTGTCGACCTCGATCGCCGAAACCTCGCTCACCATCCCCGACATCCGCGTCGTGGTGGACAGCGGGCTTGCACGCGGGCCCCGCTTCGATCCGTCCAGCGGCATGACGCGCCTCGTCACCACTCGCCTTGCGCTCTCCAGCGCCGAGCAACGCCGCGGCCGCGCCGGACGTATCGCGCCCGGAACCTGCTATCGGCTCTGGAGCGAGGAATCCCATCGCGCGCTCCCCGCATTCTCGCCGCCGGACATTGCGGTCGCCGATCTCGCGCCCTTCGCGCTCGATCTCGCCGCATGGGGCGATTCAAATCCCGCCGCCTACGCGCTGCTCGATCCGCCGCCCGCTGCCGCCTACGCCCAGGCGCTCGAACTCCTGCGCGAGCTCGACGCGCTGGACGCCGCGAACCGGATCACCCCGCACGGCCGCGCCATGAATGCGCTCGGCCTGCACCCGCGCCTCGCCCATATGATCCTGCGTGCGAAGGAGAGCGGCGACGGCGCCACCGCCGCCGCCCTTGCCGGCCTTCTCTCCGAACGCGACGTTCTGCGCCCCGGCCGCGATAGGCCCGATGCCGATCTTCGCGCGCGCCTGCATGCCTTCGAAAGCGGCGACCCGCGCGCCGACCGCGGCGCTCTTGCCCGCGCCCGCGAGAACGCCCGGGGATGGTCGCGTCAGGCTTCCATCCCGCGCGGCGAGATCGACGACTCGCGCACCGGCGCGCTTCTCGCTTACGCCTATCCCGACCGCATCGCCCGCCGCCGCGGACCGCGCGGCAGCTTCCGCCTCGCCAACGGACGCGGCGCGCTGCTGCCGATGGAGGATGCGCTGGCGGGCGAGGATTTTCTGGCCGTCGCTGCGGTCGATCAGGGCGCCGAGAACGCCCGCATCTTTCTGGCCGCGCCGCTATCGCGCGCCGACATCGACGCCGAATTCGCCGCCCATATCGAGACCATCGAGGAAGTCGTTTGGGACGCCAAGGCCCAGGCCGTCGCCGCCCGGCGCATCACCCGCCTTGGCGCGCTCATCCTCGACGAGCGCAAGGACGAAGCCGCCTCGCCTGAACGCCTTCGCGCCGCCATGATCGACGGCGTCCGCCAGTCCGCTCTCGCGCTTCTTCCGTGGACGGATGACATCCGCCAGCTTCAGGCCCGCGCCGCGCTGCTGCGCCGGCTGGACGGCCCTGACAGCGACATCGCCGATCTCGCCGACACTGCGCTGCTGGAGTCGCTGGAAGACTGGCTCGCCCCCTTCCTCGACGGCGTCACCCGCGCCGGCCATCTCGCCCGGCTCGATCTCCGCGCCGCGCTCGTCGCCCGCCTCGGCTGGCAGGCTGCGCGCCGGCTCGACGCGGAAGCGCCGACGCATCTCACCGTGCCCACCGGCAACAGCCTGACGCTCGACTACACCAGCGGCGAGCCGGTCCTCGCCGTGCGCTTGCAGGAAATGTTCGGCGAGGCCGCGACGCCCGCCATCGCGCGGGGGCGTCTGCCGGTGACGCTCCATCTGCTCTCGCCCGCCCGGCGCCCGGTTCAGGTCACCAAAGATCTCGCCGGCTTCTGGGCGCGGTCCTATGCCGACGTCAAAAAAGACCTCAAGGGCCGCTATCCCAAACACCGCTGGCCCGACGATCCGCTCGCCGCCGACCCCACCGCGCGCGCCAAGCGCCCGGGCGAAAAGGATTGACCGCGCGCTCACGCACGATCGGGCCATCGGATAGGAGGAGGAATGGCGGGGCCTACGGGAATCGAACCCGTCTTTGCAACGTGAGAGGCTGCCGTCCTAACCGATAGACGAAGGCCCCCTGCCGGGAGGCGCGTCTATAAAGAAGCCCGGCCCACATATCAAGCCGAGCGACCTGGCCGCTTCAGGGCGGGGAAACGCCATTTTCGGGCTTCAGGCGGATGCGCGAGATCACCCGGTTCGCCACCGTGTCCACCACGATCACCTCGTCACCGTCCGGCGAGCGTACATGCAGCGCGATCAGCCGGCCGTCCCCGGCGATGGTGTAAACGGCGGCGTCGCGCCCGACCGTCACGTCCAGCGGCGTCACCGGCCCGGCCGGCGCGGTCGCCCCCGTGTCCACCGGCGGCACCGCCACGACCGGGTTCGCGCCCGCCGCCACGGCCGCATCGGGCTTCTGCTTGTGCCAGCCCAGCGCCAACCCCAGGATCAGCAGCGCCGTCATCACCAGAATGGCGGCCCCCAGGCCGTAAACCAGCATCCGCACGGCGGGGCTGGCCGGCGCGGCTTGAGGCGCCGCCTCATCCGGCGTAGTGCGTGGCTCGCTCATGGCATCCGATCTCCCGCATCCTTCATCCGGCCGCACCATCGCCGTCACCGCCACCGACGCCGAAACCGGCGAGCGGCTCGACCGCGTGCTCGTGCGCGGCGCGGGGGCCGAGCTGTCGCGCGCCCGCATCCAGGCCCTCATGGCCGAGGGCGCGGTCACGGGCCCTGAAGGCGTGATAGGCGACGCCGCCCGGCGGGTCAAAGCCGGCGAGATGTTCCACGTCGCCATACCCGCGCCCGTCGCGGCCGTCCCCCAGGCGCAGGACATCCCGCTCGATATCGTGTTCGAGGATGCCCATCTCATCGTCGTCAACAAGCCGGCGGGCCTCGTCGTCCATCCGGCGGCGGGCAATCCCGACGGCACGCTGGTCAACGCTTTGCTGCATCACTGCGGCGGTTCGCTGGCGGGCATCGGCGGCGAAATCCGCCCCGGCATCGTCCACCGCATCGACAAGGACACCTCCGGCCTTCTCGTCGCAGCGAAAGACGAAAAGACGCTCGGCTCGCTCGGCAAGATGTTCGCCGCCCATGCGATCGAGCGCATGTATGTCGCCTTCATCCGTGGCGCGCCCTTCAAGCGCGAAGGCCGCATCGAAGGCGACATCGGCCGCTCGCATTTCGAACGCACGAAAATGGTGGTGCGCGCCGGCGGCAAGCCCGCCGTCACGCATTACGAGGTCCAGGCGAAATACGGCTCGCCCCTCAACCCCATCGCGTCGATGGTGCATTGCCGCCTTGAGACCGGGCGCACCCATCAGATCCGCGTCCACATGACCCATATCGGCCACCCGCTGATCGGCGACCCGTCCTATGGCCGCGCCCGCACCGCTCCTGCGGCGAAAAAGGGCGTGCCCCAGGCGACGCTCGACGCCATCGACACTTTCCCGCGTCAGGCGCTCCACGCGGCGGTGCTCGGCTTCCAGCACCCCGCGACCCACAAGACCATCCGCTTCGAAGCTCCCCTGCCCGACGACATGCAGGCCCTGCAGCGCGCGCTTCAGGCCGCGAACGGCTGACGCGCCGCGCATCAAATTGCGGATTTTACGAACAGCAATTGAAGCAAGTCGAAGACGGCCCCTTAACGCCAAGCTGCCAGGCTAACCCCCGGTAATGCTTGGAGGGCCGGCATGAAAGGTGTGGTGTTCGTCGAACTTCTCGCGATGGCCGACAAGGCGGTCGGCGAGGATGCGGTCGATCGCGTCGTCGCCCGATGCCCGCTCTCGACCGGCGGCGCCTACACGGCGGTCGGCACCTATCCGGCGAGCGAACTTCACCAGTTGGTCCAGGGCTTCAGCAAGGCGACCGGCGCGCCCGAAGCGGCGCTTCAGCGCCAGTTCGGGCACTGGATGCTCACGCGCTTCAGCGAAGACTACCCCGCCTTCTTCCAGGCCCAGCCCGACGCCTTCACCATGCTGGAATCGGTGGAGGGCGAGGTTCACACCGAAGTGCGCAAGCTCTATCCCGACGCCGATCTGCCCCGGTTCGAAACCGAGCGCCTGCCCGGCGACGCCCTGCGCATGACTTATATTTCGCCCCGCCGCCTCGCCGATTTCTGCCACGGCCTGATCGAGGCCTCCCTGGACCACTATGGCGAAACGGCACACATCGAGCGGACCGACCGCTCCAGCGGCGCGCTCGGCATCGTCGATTTCGTCATCCGCCGGGCGGCGGTCTGACCTCATGTCGCCGGACGACTCCGAAGACAAAGTCTCCCGCGCGCGCTTCCTGCGCGAGCGTGAGGCGCGTCTTGAGGCGGAGCGTCTGCTCGAGCTGAAAAGCCGCGAACTCTACGCGGCCTGTCAGCGCCTGGAGGCCGAGACGCGAAAGCTCGACGCCGCGGTCGCGGCGCGAACGGCCGCGCTCAGCGCAGCGCTCGAGCGCGCCGAGGCCGTCACCCGCGCCAAGGCGCGCTTTCTCGCCAATATGAGCCACGAGATCCGCACGCCGCTCAACGGCGTGCTGGGCATGGCGCAGTCCCTGCTCACAGAAGAGCTCACGCCCGGCCAGCACGAAAAACTCGAAATCATCGTCGACTCCGGCCAGTCGCTGACCGCGATCCTCAATGACGTGCTCGATCTCTCCAAGATCGAAGAAGGCAAGCTTGAGATCGCCCCTGTCCCCGGCGATCTGCTCGGCCTTCTTGAACGCACCAGAAAGCTTTTTGGAGCGGCGGCCGCCGAAAAGGGCCTGGAGCTCACCGTCGCCCACGACCCCGGCATTCCCGCGCGGCTCGTCTTCGATCCGGTGCGGGTGCGCCAATGCGTGGACAACCTCGTCGCCAACGCGGTCAAGTTCACGCTGTCCGGCAGCGTCGATATCCATCTCGCCGCCGGCGGGTCCGCCGCTACGGGTTATCTCGTTCGGATTTCCGTCGCCGACACCGGCATCGGCATGGACGAGGAAGCCCAGGCGCGCCTCTTCCAGCCGTTCACTCAGGCGGACAGCGAAACCACTCGCCGCTTCGGCGGCACCGGGCTCGGCCTCGCGATCTCGCGACAGCTCGCCCGGATGATGGGCGGCGACATCACCCAGACCAGCCGCGAAGGCGAGGGCTCGACTTTCACGCTCGCCTTCAGGGCCGGCGATATCGCCGGCCTGCGCCCGTCCGACGACGCTCAGGCGCGACCGCAGGCGCCGGGGCGCCGACGCATCCTGCGCGGCGCCCGCGTTCTTCTGGTCGACGACAACGCGATCAACCGCCAGGTGATCAAGCTGTTCCTCAAGCCGCAGGGCCTGTCCATCGTCGAGGCGGGCAACGGGATCGAGGCGCTCGAAGCGCTTGAGCGGCAGACCTTCGATATCGTTCTCCTTGATGTGCATATGCCGGTGATGGACGGCTGCGAAACCGTAAGGCGCATCCGCAACGGCGGCGCCGCCTATGCGCGCGTGCCGGTCATCGCCCTCACCGCCGACGCCATGGTCGGAGACCGCGAGCGCTATATCGGGCTCGGCATGGACGACTATCTCTCCAAGCCCATCGACCAGCGCGAGCTGTTGTCGCGCATCGCCCGGCTCCTGCCCGAAGCGCCGCCCCTCGCCGCAGCCAACTGACGGCGCGCGGCACGGCGCCATTCTCGCGGTCATCCTTGAACCGCTGCCGACCAATGCCAATTTCTAGGAACTTGGCCGCCTGTCCGATCGCGGCCGCGTTGGGGGGAAGCGGATATGACAGGACCGGCCGACAGGGCGCACGCCGGGTGAAGGCTCGGCGCAGGTCAACCGCCCGGCGCTTGCTCGCTGGCGGCGCTTGGCGCGGGATGCGGCGAACGAACAAGATTCGCGCCGGAAATTGGGGCATCTGCGACACGAGATTGCGCGCCGGTGCCAAAAGCGTGAAGAGCGACCCGGCCGCGGCATCTCGTCACCGGCCCTCTTTAATGTAATCATTGCAGTTACTAAATGAGTCCCCGGACCGGCGGGGGCATATTGGGTCCGATCGTCCTCGCCGTGCGTATCTTGGGGAACGGACCGGCCGCCCGATGGGCGGGGGAAGGATGGCTGCCATGGCTGCACGTGCGCTCACCGCAATGTCGCCCGAGGGTTCGCTCTCGCGCTACCTCAATGAAATCCGCAAATTCCCCATGCTCGAACAGAGCGAGGAATACATGCTCGCCAAGCGTTTCCAGGAGCATGGCGACGCCGAGGCGGCCGAAAAGCTGATCACCTCGCACCTGCGTCTCGTGGCCAAGATCGCCATGGGCTATCGCGGCTATGGCCTGCCGATCGGCGAGGTCATCTCCGAGGGCAATGTCGGCCTGATGCAGTCGGTCAAGAAATTCGATCCCGACAAGGGCTTCCGCCTCGCGACCTATGCGATGTGGTGGATTCGCGCCTCGATCCAGGAATACATCCTGCGCTCGTGGAGCCTTGTGAAGATGGGCACCACCGCCGCCCAGAAAAAGCTGTTCTTCAACCTGCGCAAGGTGAAGGGCCAGATGAAGGCGCTCGAGGACGGCGATCTCAAGCCCGAGAACGTCAAGACCATCGCCGACCGTCTGGGCGTGACCGAAGACGAAGTCATCTCGATGAACCGCCGCATGTCGGCGCCCGACTCTTCGCTCAACGCGCCGCTGCGCTCCGACACCGAAAGCGAGTGGCAGGATTTCCTCACCGACGACAGCGCGGATCAGGAAACCATGCTCGCCGAGCGCGACGAGATGGACGAGCGCCACGAGCTCCTGCAGCTCGCCCTGGGCGAGCTCACCGACCGCGAGAAGGCGATCATTCAGGCCCGCCGCCTGAAGGACGAGCCCGAAACGCTCGAGGAGCTGTCCACCCAGTTCGGCGTCAGCCGCGAGCGCGTGCGCCAGATCGAGGTGCGCGCCTTCGAAAAGCTGCAGAAGGCGATGAAGGCGGGCCTCGCCAAGCTCCGCGCCGGCGCTGCGGGCGCGGTGCAGGCGGCGCTTCCGGCCCGCTAGTCCGCAACGAGGATCGCGTCGGGAAACACCGACGCGATCCATTCGGCATTGGTTGAGACGCGGACGAACCACGAGGTGTCGCCGTAATTGGCGTCGCCCGATCCGTTCGAGTTGACGCCGGCGATCGCCCAGCGACCGTCGCCGAGCTGGAGCCAGGCCGAACCGCCGCTGTCGCCCGATCCCAGAAGCCCGGCCAGACGCGACACCGGCGTCGCCGGGCCGCCATAGGGATTGGGAATGCTTGCATCCTCTTTGGGCAGGAACACGCCAAGATAGTTCCCGGCGTCCTTCTTCCTGCCCTTCGGCAACGGCGTCACCGCCTCGACCAGCTGGTCGATCCGCCCCTGCGCCGCCGCCTTTTCCTCGCGCTGGCTGGAGGCGTCGTAATACGCGTCGTCGTCGCCGCTCGATCCCGTCCCCCGGTCGCCGAACCCGACAAAGGTGAGGACGCGGTTTTTCTCGTGCCGCCCGGCATAGATCGCGGGCTGAGGTCCGCCATCCGTGACGCGTCCCTTCAGACGCACAATGGCGAGGTCATACCCCGTACGGGCATCGAAACTGCCGTTCCAGTCCGGGTGGATCACCGTGTCGATCCCGGTCAGCACGGTCCCGCCCTGCGTGCGGTAGGCGTACATCGTGGCCTTGGTCGAGGCTTCGAAACAGTGCGCCGCCGTCAGCACATAGGCGACATCCTTCTGCGCATCGTTGCCGATCCAGGTGCCCGAGCACTCGCCCCACGTATCGCCGTCGGACGAAAACGAGATCAGCGCATCGAACTGCGGCTCATTGGCGAGCGCGATATGCGCGCCGAACCCCGCCGCCTCCGCGCCGGGCTTTCCGCCCTCCGCCGCCCAGGTGCTGTCCAGGACGATGACGGCCCCGGCCGGCGAGGCCAGCGACACCGCAAGCAGCAGAACGGCCGTCAGGCGCATCTCAGTCCGTCATCCCGCGCGCCAGCGCGGCGGCGACGATGGGGATGAGGATCAGCAGCGTCGTTTCCATGTGCATCCACTTGCGGTTCGCCTTCACCTCGGCGTCCGACGGCAGATCGTTGGGATCTTTGCGCAGCCGCCTGTTCCAGCTCAGGAACGCCATGGTCGGCTTGATCGACAGCGCGCCCACCCCGGCGAACAGGCCGATCTTCATCCAGAACAGGATATTGCCTTCGTAATAGTCCCAGCCCTTGAGGCCATAGACCGCCCGGCTGAACCCGACCGCGATCACCAGCAGCGAACACAGGCCATAGATCGCGTCCACCAGCCCCAGCCGCCGCACGGCATCGGCGTTCAGGCCCGGCTTCGCATAGACGATCTCGACCGAGATGATGGCGAACAGCGAAAACACCAGAACGTGGTGGATCGCGGCCAGGATGAAATCGGTCCACATGGGCAGGCTCCCCGGTCAGGCCGCGGGCGTCAGGAACTTGAGGCCCGCGATCCCGGCGATAATCAACCCGATGCACGCGATTCTGCCAACCGTCGCCGGGTCCTTGAACAGGATCATGCCCAGGATCACCGTCCCCACCGTCCCGATCCCCGTCCAGACGGCATAGCCGGTGCCCACCGGCAGCGTCTTGAGCGCCAGCCCGAGGAACAGCACGCTGGCGCCCATCGCCGCCACCGTCGCGGCCGATGCGCCGAATTTGGTGAAGCCCTCGGAGTATTTCAGCCCGATCGCCCAGCCCACTTCGAACAGCCCGGCGATGACGAGATAGATCCAGGCCATGGCGGCCTCCCCAGAAAGAGGCAGGGCCGTCCCCGCGAGGAAGTGACGGCGCCGGGTCGTCCCGGCGCCCGCGCAGAATTCAGGCGGCCACCAGCTTGTCCAGCCGGCTGCGGATGATCGCCTCGGCCTCGCTGACCAGACGGTCCACCAGCTCCTTGCAGCTCGGAATGTCGTGGATCAACCCTTGCGTCTGCCCGGCCGACCAGATGCCGTAATCGGTGTCGCCGGTCTCATACACCTGCCCGCCGCGCGTGCCGGCCACCAGATCCTTGATGTCCTCGAATTTCGCGCCGCCCTTCTTTTCGATGGCGACGACTTCCTGGCTCACGGCGTTGCGCGCCACGCGGGCCGAATTGTGCAGCGTGCGGAAGATGATGTCGGTCGCGCGCTCGTCGTTGCTGACCAGCTGCTCCTTCACTTTCTCGTGGATCGGCGCTTCCTTGGTGGCCATGAAGCGCGTGCCCATGTTCACGCCCTCGCAGCCCAGCGCCAGCGCCGCGACCAGACCGCGCGCGTCGGCGATGCCGCCCGACGCGATCACCGGAATCTTCAGCCGCGCCGTCGTTACGGGGAACAGCACCATGCCGCCGATATCTTCCTCGCCCGGATGGCCCGCGCACTCGAACCCGTCGATCGACACCGCATCGACGCCGATGCTCTCGGCCTTCACCGCATGGCGCGCGGTGACGCATTTGTGGATCACCTTCACGCCCGCCGCCTTGAACGCCGGCAGGTGCGGCTGCGGGTTGTTGCCGGCGGTCTCCACCGCCTTGATCCCGCTCTCGATGATCACCTGGCGATATTCGTCGTAAGGGATCGGATTGATCGTCGGCAGGATCGTCAGGTTGATGCCGAACGGCTTGTCGGTCAGGTCGCGCGTCTTCTGGATTTCCTTCACCAGCAGCTCCGGCGAACCCGGCGTCAGCGCGGTCAGGAAGCCGAGCGCCCCCGCATCCGCGACCGCCGCGATCAGCTCCGCCTTGCCCACGCGGGTCATGCCGCCGCAGGTGATCGGCGCCTCGACGCCGAACATCTCCGTAAAGCGTGTCTTGATGGCCATTTTCTCCGTCCCCAGCCTTGTTCTTTGGAATGTCGAATGGCGGGCAGATTGGCTGTGGCGGGCCACGGACGCAACCCACCAAAGCGCAGCGGGCGGGCCTTCCCTCAGGGGAAGGTCCGCCCGCCTGGCTTGCGCGCTGCCGGTCTAGGCCGCGCGCTTGGCTGCGTTGCGTTTGCGCGTCGCGGCCGCCTTCCTGGCCGAAGCCGATCGTGCCGCCGCCGGGCGCTCCGCTGCGGCCTCGCCCCCGAGCCGCCCGCCTTTTTTCGAGGCGGGATGACCGGTGGTCTTGCCCCGGCCGGAACCGCCGGGATTCTTGCCGCCGCCGTCATCCTTGTTCACGGTCGCCCAGGCGCGCGCTTCGGCCTCCTTCTTCGGCACGCCCTTCTTGCGATAGGCGGCTTCGATATGATCGGCCTTGCGCACCTGTTTCGCCGTGTACTTGGATTTTTCACCGCGGGGCATGACGGCCTCCTTAGGCCGACTTGAGCGACTTCAGATGCTCGATGTGCTGCGCGACGGTCTTGGCCGCCTCGGCCGCGAACGTCTTGAACGGCTCGTCGGTGCCGCCGGCCGCATAATTCTCATGCAGCTTCAGCGACGCCTCATGCGCCGACAGCTGCTGCGCCAGATAGACGCTGTCGAAATTCGCGTCCTCGGCATCCTTCAGCTCGTCGATCATCTTCTGGTGCGCGTCGTCCAGCGAGCCCGGCGCCTCGCCCTCGGCCTGATCGATCAGCACCGCGAGCTTCGCGTTCGACGCCGTGTGGTCCGCGATCAGCATCTTCGCGAACGCCTTCACGTCCTCGTTCGTGCTGCGCTCCCAGGCGATATTCGCCGCTTCGATCTCATAGAGATTGCCGATCGTCGCGGCGTTGGCGTAGCCCTCGGTGGTCAGCTCGGTCGCGGCCTGCGCCTCCTGAACGGCTTCACCGGCGGGGCTCGCAGCGTTGGGCTGCATCTCTTCGCTCTGGGCGGCATAGGCGGCGAAGCTGAACGTGCTCGCCAGCAGCGCAGCGGCCAGGGTCATGCGTTTCATGTCGAAAGTTCCTCCATGGGGCTTGTGGCCGCATGCGCCGGCGCGCGGCGCGAGGGCCGTATGGGAAAGCAACGCGTGGCCGCCGGTTTCGCTCCGGCGGAACCTCAGTCCGCGAACGGATTGCGCACCAGGATCGTGTCCTCGCGCTCCGGACTGGTCGACAAAATCGCCACCGGCGCGTCGATCAGCTCCTCGATCCGGCGCACATACTTCACCGCTTCGGCGGGAAGATCCTTCCACTGCCGCGCGCCCTGCGTCGTGCCCGACCATCCCGCCATGGTCTCGTAGATCGGCTCCACGCGGGCCTGCTCGGCGGGCGAGGCGGGGAAATAGTCGATCTCGCGCCCATCGAGCCGGTAACCCGTGGCGATGCGGATCTCGGGAAACCCGTCCAGCACGTCCAGCTTGGTCAGCGCGATGCCGCGAATGCCGCCGGTCTGCACCGTCTGGCGCACCAGCGTGGAATCGAACCAGCCGCAGCGCCGCTTGCGCCCGGTGACGACGCCGAACTCATGGCCCTTCTGCCCGATCAACTCGCCGGTCGCATCCAGCAGCTCGGTCGGGAACGGCCCTTCGCCCACGCGCGTTGTGTAGGCCTTGCAGATGCCCAGCACATACCCCACCGCCGCCGGCCCGATGCCCGAGCCGGCCGCCGCCTGCCCCGCCACGCAGTTGGACGAGGTGACGTAAGGATACGTGCCGTGATCGACATCCAGCAGCGCGCCCTGCGCGCC
>JAKOQZ010000222.1 GCA_029778105.1 Pseudomonadota bacterium
GGCGCGAGATAATTAGGGATATATCGCTAGAAAAAGAAAGTCCCCGATGACCGCCAACTCCTCCCTCGCCTCCAGCGCCCGCCGCGCCCTGCGCGCCGCCGCACATCATCTTGACCCGGTGGTCATGGTCGGTCAACACGGGATTACGCCCGCCGTATTGCACGAAATCGATCTGGCATTGACGGCGCATGCGCTGATCAAAGTGCGCGTGCAATCTGACGAGCGCGAGACGCGCGAAACGTATCTGGCCGAAATCTGCGAGAAGATGGGCTGCGAAAGCGTGCAGCACCTGGGCAAGATTCTCGTCCTGTGGCGCAATAAACAAGGCGAAGCAGGTGACGCGGCGGACGTCGAGGAAGACGCAGCCGCCATTGGTGCCGCGCGCTCAAATCGTGGCCCACGCCCCAAACTCCCAAGCGAACGTGCTGCTGAACGCGCCGCGCGTCCTGCCCCAGCCGGTCGCAGCTCGGCGCTGCCACCCGGCGAGCGCCATCGTCGCGGCGAAATCGCCCCTGCTCCACGCCGCGAAGGCTGGGCACCGAAAGACCGACGCGGCGTAGCCCGTGCTGGCGGCTTCGGCGGCGGCAGCGATGAATTCCCACAAGGCCGTCGCGACGGTTACGGCGCGCCACCAAGCGGTCAGGGTTTTGGTGCGCCACGTGGTCGCCCAGCGGGCGGCGGCTTTGGTGACGGTTCCGCGCCACGTGGCGGCGGCGCAGGCGGCGCTGGCGGTCGCGGTGGATACGGTGGAAATTCTGGCGGTGGCTATGGCCGCGCGGGCGGCGGGGCGAGCTCCGGCGGACGCGGTGGTTACGGTGGAAATTCGGGCGGCGGCTACGGCGGCCAGGGCGGCGGCGGCGGATACAACCGTGACGGCGGTTCTGGTGCGGGCGGTGGCGGCTATCGTGGCGGCGCAGGCGGCGGCGCAGGGTCGGACGCACCGCGTCCACGCTGGGGCGATCGTCGCGATTCCTCCGGGGGCGCAGGCGGCACCAGTGGATCCGGTGGCGGTAGTTACGGTGGCGGAGCCGGTTCCGGCGGACGCGGCGGCTACGGCGGCGGCGCGGGCGGCGGCGGTGGCCGTGGTGGTTACGGCGGCGGCAATAGTTCGGGTGGCGGCGCCGGTGGCGGCGCTGGTGGATATGGTGGTGGCTCTGACCGCCAAGCCCCGCGCGGCGGCGGATCGGGTAGCTGGGGAAGCCGTGATGCCGCGACAGGCAAACCACGTGGCTTCTCGGGCGGCGGACGTACGGGTAGCGGTGGCGCAGGCGGTGGCGGCGCGGCTCCTCGCACTCGTCGTCGCTTAGGCTAACTTACCGAAAGAACGCACACGTGCTCGCGCTCCGACCGAACTGCGAATGCTGCAACAAAGATTTGCCGCCGGACGCAACCGACGCGCGCATATGCACGTTTGAGTGCACGTTCTGCGCCGACTGCGTCACCGACAGGTTGAAAAACGTTTGCCCCAATTGCGGCGGAGAATTCGCCGCGCGACCGCGTCGTCCGGCGAATAAATTGGGCAAGTATCCACCGTCGTTGGAACGGATTTACAAGCCAAAAGGCTGTGGCGCGACTCGCGCCTAAATGGCCATCGCCGCCATCACCCGCTTGACCTTCTCCTGAAGCGGCAACTCAATCGAAATCTCGATCGCGCCCGTTGGTCGCTCTAACGCTTCGAATTGGCTTTTGAGTAGCGACTCCGGCATGTAGTGATCGACGCGCTGTCGCATGCGTGCGGCGATGAGCTCGAAACTGCCGTCGAGAAACACCCACGCGATATTTGCGACGTCCCTTCCGATGCGTTCGCGGTACGCCGCTTTGAGCGCCGAGCATGCGAGCGCCACGCTTTCGCCTGCGTTGCTGCGCGCACGAAGTTCGTCGTTCAGTCTCGCCAACCACGGCGCACGATCGGCGTCGTTTAGCGCAATGCCAGCGCGCATTTTCTCTACGTTTTCGACCGGATGAAAATCGTCTGCATCAAGAAAGGTTGCGCTGAGAGACTGCGCCAACGCTTGGCCCAGCGTCGTTTTGCCGCAGCCAGAGACGCCGAAAACCACGACCACACGGCCACTCGCGTTTGTCGCGATGGGGGCGGAACGCTCGGGGGAGGATGAAGGCGAAGCGGACGACTGCATGCGTAAAGTTTAACCGAGGAATTACCCGCTTGACGCAAAAGATACTATCATCATATGATTGA